>NZ_JBQQAM010000004.1:0-382583 GCF_052246815.1 Brucella sp. RRSP16 | reverse complement strand
CTAAACTGATACACATCAATAGAGAGCCAGTCTTCCTTTCCTCGTTCGATCTGAACAGAGCACGCGACCTAAAAATGTCGCATCTCTATCTTGCCCATCTGTCGCATCTGTATATTGCTGTTATACGCATCAATCAGATAATGTATATTATGGAACTATCTGATGTGAAGCGATGGACCCATCGCGATAGTGGTGGATATCGTCCCGGATGCGCGACGGCGATTAACGGCAGGATGCAGATTATAACAGGATCGCCGCTGAAACTGTGCATGTAAATTTCCAGCGAATCGAGCTGTTTTCAAGCGCATTCCAACTGACATTCAAATGTCGGAAATCGCGGGAAATGCGGCGTTTTCTGGGCACATCCAGATGGCATTCCGGCTTTGTAAATCAGATGAAAACCCGTGACCCCGTACCAGAAGTTAAGCGCGCGAATTACTCAAAAAATTGTGAATATATTAATTAAGTCAAAGTGTTGATAAGTTCTCTTGCAAGTGGCGATCTTATAAATAAGATGCGGGGCATTTCAAAAATTTCAAAGGAGGGGTTCTCACATGTATCGCAAATTTCTACTGACAGGTGTATGTCTTCTGGCGCTGGCCGGTGCTGCTTCAGCCGAAACCGTTCTCAATCGCGGCAACGACACCGACCCGGCGACGCTGGACCATCACCGCACCTCGACTGTGTCCGAAGGCAATGTCCTGCGCGACCTTTATGACGGCCTGACCATTCAGGACGCCAAGGGCGAGGCAATTCCCGGCGTTGCGAAATCCTGGGATATTTCCGAAGACGGCACCGTCTACACCTTCCATCTGCGCGACAATGCGAAATGGTCGAACGGCGACCCGGTTACCGCCGGCGATTTCCAGTTCACCTTCCGCCGCCTGATGGACCCGAAGACAGCCGCCGGTTATGCCAGCATGCTGTTCGTCATCAAGAATGCCGAAGACATTGCCGGCGGCAAGAAGCCGACCGACCAGCTCGGCGTGGAAGCCGTCGACGACCATACGCTCAAGGTGACGTTGAACTCCCCTGCTCCGTATTTCCTTGAGCTTCTGACCCACCAGACCGGCTTCCCGCTGCACCAGAAGAGCGTCGAGGCCAATGGCGACAAGTTCACCACGCCCGGCAAGATGGTGACGAACGGCGCCTATATGCTGGAAAGCTTCACCCCGAACGACAAGATCGTGATGAAGAAGAACCCGCATTACTACGAAGCGGATCAGGTGAAGATCGATACGATCAACTGGATACCGTTCGAGGACCGCGCAAGCTGCATGCGCCGTTTCGAGGCGAAGGAAGTGCAGGTCTGCTCCGACGTTCCGGCCGAGCAGATGGACTATGTGAAAAAGAACCTTTCCAAGGAATTCCGCCTGGCGCCTTATCTCGGCGTCTACTATCTGCCGGTGAAGGGCAAGACCGCCGACAGCAAGCTGAAGGACCCGCGCGTCCGTCAGGCTATTTCGCTAGCCATTGACCGCGATTTCATCGCCGATCAGGTCTGGCAGGGCACGATGCTGCCCGGCTATTCGATGGTTCCTCCCCATATCGCCAATTATGTTGAAGATGCGCCAAGGCTGAAATATTCCGACGATATGCTGGAGCGTGAAGACAAGGCCAAGGAACTGTTGAAGGAAGCAGGCGTCGAACCGAATACGCTTTCGGTCGAACTGCGTTATAACACTTCGGAAAACAACAAGAACACCATGGCTGCCATCGCCGACCAGCTTGGCAATATCGGCATCAAGGCTTCGCTGAACGAAACCGAAGGCGCGACCTATTTCAACTACATGCGTGACGATGGTCCGTTCGATATTGCCCGTGCTGCCTGGATCGGCGACTACAACGATCCGCAGAACTTCCTCTACATCAGCCAGAGCGACGTGAGCTTCAACTATTCCAAGGTGAAGAACGCCGATTATGATGCGTTGATGGAAAAGGCTGCAAAAACCCTTGATCTCAAGGAACGCGCCAAGACGCTTGCCGAAGCCGAACAGCTGAAGCTCGATGAACTGAGCAATATTCCGATCCTCTATTATTCGTCGCGCGCCCTTGTTTCGGACAAGGTCGAGGGTTGGACCGACAACCTGATGGATGTCCACAAGACGCGCTGGCTTTCCTTAAAACAATAAATTTTCAGCTTGGGCTGCGCTTATCGGCGCGGCCCATTTTTTCTTCCGGCAGTTCCGGAAGGCCCTTTTGCGGGGCGAACATTTTGTAAAAAAGTATATGGGAGTTTTTCATGGTTCGCGGAATTTTGATGACAGGCGTTTGCCTGATGGCGCTGGCAGGTGCCGCATCGGCAGAAACAGTGCTCAACCGGGGCAACGATACCGATCCCGCCACGCTGGACCAGCAACACACGACAACAGTTTCGGAAAACCGTGTCCTGCGCGACCTTTATGAAGGTCTGCTTGTGCAGAACGAGAAGGGTGAGGCCATTCCTGGCGCCGCATCCTCATGGGACATCTCCGAAGACGGCCTCATCTACACGTTCCACATGCGCGAGAACGCCAAGTGGTCGAATGGCGATCCCGTCACCGCTGGCGATTTCGAATTCACTTTCCACCGCATCATGGACCCGAAAACCGCCGCCGGTTATGCCAGCGTCCTTTACGCCATCAAGAATGCCGAGGAAGTCGCTACCGGCAAGATGCCGCTGGACCAGCTGGGCGTGAAGGCGTTTGACGACAAGACTTTGCAGATCACGCTCAAGAACCCTGCCCCTTACTTTCTGGAACTGCTCACCCACCAGACCGGTTTTCCGCTCAACCGGAAAGCGGTCGAGAAGTTCGGCGACAAGTTCACCCTGCCCGGCAATCTCGTGACCAATGGCGCCTATACGCTTGTCAGCTTCAATCCCAATGACAAGATTTCCATGAAGAAGAACCCCAACTACTGGGATGCTTCCAATGTGAAGATCGATGCAGTGAACTGGATACCGTTTGAAGACCGTGCAAGCTGCATGCGCCGTTTTGAAGCGAAGGAAGTCGATATCTGTTCCGATGTTCCGGCCGAGCAGATGGACTATGTGAAGAAGAACCTGAGCGGCCAGTTCCGCCTCGCCCCATATCTCGGCATCTATTATATCGACATCAAGGGCGAGCCGTCGAGCAAGCTGCGCGATCCGCGTGTGCGCCGGGCCATTTCCATGGCTATCGACCGCGATTTCCTCGCCGATGAAGTCTGGCGCGGCGTCATGCTGCCAGCCAGTTCCATGGTGCCGCCCGGCATCGTGAATTACGTCAAGGACGCTCCGAAGCTGGATTTCGCCGATGCGGACATTCTGGACCGTGAGGACAAGGCCAAAACGCTGCTGAAGGAAGCCGGTGTCGAGCCGGGAAGCCTTTCGGTGACCCTGCGCTACAACACTTCGGAAAACCACAAGAATACCATGGCGGCCATCGCCAATATGCTGGGCAATATCGGCATCAAGGCCACGCTCAACGAGGTCGAGGGTACGACCTTCTACAACTACCTTCAGGAAAAGGGGATGTTCGACATTACCCGCGACGGCTGGATCGGCGATTACAATGATCCGAATTCGTTCCTGGAGCTTTATACCACCGGCAATTATTTCAATTACGCCGAATGGTCGAACAAGGATTACGACGCGCTGATGGCGAAATCCGCCACGACGACCAATCTCGCTGACCGGGCAAACATTCTCGCAGACGCAGAGAAAATCCTGCTCAGCGAGGGGGCCGTCGTTCCGCTGATGTATTATTCGTCCACCGCGCTCGTTGCCGACCGTGTTCAGGGTTATGAAAACAACCTGATGAATTCGCACGGCACCCGCTGGTTATCCTTGAAGAACTGAAAACACAAGAAAAACAAGGCCCAAGAAGCATTTTCCAGCCAAAGGCGCGAAGCGGTTTTGCATAAGGAAAATGCATAAAACAAAGAGTTTGGGATTTGCCGGACCGCTGCACGGCGGTTCGGCAAAGAAGGGAAAAGAACATGCTGGGCTATACGCTCCGACGATTGGGTAGTGCGATACCCACGATATTCATCATCATCACGCTGACATTCTTTGCGATCCGGCTGGCGCCCGGCGGACCTTTCGACCTTGAAAGGCCCATCGACCCCCTGATCCTGGAAAACCTCAAGAAGGCCTATAATATGGATGCGCCGCTATGGCAGCAGTATCTGATTTATCTGGGCAATCTTCTGCATGGCGATCTTGGACCGAGCTTCACGCGCCGCGACTTCTCCGTGAATGATCTCTTCGCTTCCGGCCTGCCGGTATCGATCGTTCTCGGCACGCTCGGCCTGACGCTTGCGGCAATCATCGGAACGTTTCTCGGCACGCTTGCAGCCCTGAAGCAGAACTCGACCATCGACTATTTCGTCGTGGCGCTCGCCACTTTCGGCATCACCACGCCGAACTTCGTCGTGGCCCCTCTCCTCAGCCTTCTGTTCGGTGTCATTCTCGGCTGGGTTCCGGCGGGCGGCTGGTCCTCGGCCAATATAACCTACTGGATACTGCCGGTCCTTACCCTGGCACTGCCGCAGGTGGGCGTCATTGCGCGTCTCGTGCGCGGCGCAACGATCGAGGCGCTGCGCGCCAATCACGTGCGCACGGCGCGCGCCTATGGCCTGCCTTCCCGCGTGGTTGTCGGCGTGCACGCCTTGCGCGCCGCCATGCTTCCCGCCGTTTCCTATCTCGGCCCCACCGCCGCCGGCCTTCTCACCGGTTCGGTCGTGGTCGAGACGATCTTCGGCATCCCCGGCATCGGCCGTTACTTCGTGCAGGGCGCGCTCAGCCGCGATTACACCCTCGTCATGGGAACCGTTGTCGTCATTTCGATCTTCATCGTGGTTTTCAACCTGATCGTCGATCTTCTTTATGCATGGCTTGATCCGAGGGTTCGCTATGACTGATCTTTCCGTTCCGACCGAAACAGCCCGGCTGGAAGTTCCAAGCCGCTCCCTCTGGCAGGATGCATGGCTGCGCCTGCGCAAGAACAGGGCCGCCGTGGCGAGCGCCATCGCCCTTCTCGTGATGGCTTTTCTGGGCGTGTTCGGCCCCATGCTGAGCCCGCATCCCTATGACAAGATCTATCCGCAGTTCGTGCGCGTGGCTCCGAGCCTCGAAGCCTATCCGCGCGCGGATACGATCATGCCGGGCCTTGAACGCGAACTGGCCCGTGCACGGCTGAAAGCCGCCGGCGAACCGGAATTGACCGGCAACAATGTCGTTGTCAATTTCACCTCGCAGCGCCCGACAGATGACCGCGTGCTGCGTTATTTCCAGCGTTCCGACCTGTTCAGCAATCCCAAGATCGATATCGCGTCCGATGGGTTGTCGGGCAAGCTTACGCTCGACGTGACGCGCAACTATTTCCTGCTCGGCACCGATAATCTGGGCCGCGATCTGATGACCCGCATCTTCGTCGGCGTTCGCATGTCGCTTGCCATCGGCCTGCTGGCTTCCGCCATGTCGCTGATCCTAGGCGTGTCCTTTGGTGCCATCTCCGGCTATCTGGGCGGGCGCATCGACAATGTGATGATGCGGTTTGTCGATATCATCTATTCCCTGCCCTTCATCTTCTTCGTCATATTGATGCTCGTCTTCTTCGGACGATCCATTTTCATCATCTTCATCGCCATCGGCGCGACGGAATGGCTGGATATGGCGCGCATCGTGCGCGGACAGACATTGAGCCTCAAACGGCAGGAATTCGTGCAGGCGGCGGAAGCGCTCGGCGCGACGCGCAGCGGCGTCATTACCCGCCACATCATCCCGAATGCGCTGGGCCCCGTCATCGTTTTCGTGACGCTTCTGGTGCCGAAGGCAATCCTGCTCGAAAGTCTCCTTTCCTTCCTCGGTCTCGGCGTTCAGGACCCCCTCACCTCTCTGGGGCTGCTGATTTCCGAAGGTGCCCAGAACATGCGCGGCGCCAGCTGGCTATTGATCTGGCCTGCCATCACGCTGACCACAATCCTGTTTGCGCTGAACTTCCTTGGCGACGGCCTGCGCGACAGCCTTGACCCGAAGGATCGCTGAGATGACAAGTGAAAACATTCTGAGCGTGCGCGACCTGAAGGTCACTTTCGACACGCATGATGGCCCGGTCGAAGCCGTGCGCGGCATCAATCTCGACGTGAAAGCGGGTGAGACCATCGCCATCGTGGGAGAATCCGGTTCGGGCAAGAGCCAGACGACGATGGCGATGATGGGCCTTCTCGCCCAGAACGGCAGGGCTACCGGCCAGGCGCTCTATCGCGGGCAGGACCTGATCGGCATGCCCGAAAAGAAGCTCAACACCATCCGGGGCGCAAAGATCACCATGATCTTTCAGGAGCCCATGACATCGCTCGATCCGCTTTATCGCATCGGCGACCAGCTTGCAGAGCCGCTCCGCTATCATCGCGGATTGAGCAAGAAGGATGCGCGCCCGCGTATTCTCGAACTGCTCAGGCTCGTCGGCATTCCCGAACCGGAACGCCGCATCGACAGCTATCCATATGAACTGTCGGGCGGCCAGCGCCAGCGCGTCATGATCGCCATGGCGCTCGCCAACGAGCCGGATATCCTGATCGCCGACGAACCGACGACCGCGCTCGACGTCACCATTCAAGCGCAGATTCTCGACCTTCTGGCCAATCTGCAGAAGCGGCTTGGAATGGCGGTGGTTTTCATCACGCATGATCTCGGCATCGTGCGGCGCTTTGCCGACCGGGTTTACGTGATGCGCTCCGGCGAAGTGGTCGAAACGAACGAGACGGAAAAGCTATTCACCGCGCCCGAGCACGCCTATACGAAGATGCTGCTCAACGCCGAGCCGGAAGGCGAAAAAGCCCCTCCCCGCGATGATGCGCCGGTTCTCATTCGCGCCGATAATGTGAAGGTCAATTTTCTCATCAGCAAGCCGTGGCTTGGCGCCGCCAACTACCTCACAGCCGTCAACAATGTCTCGCTGACGCTGAAGCAGGGCCAGACCATCGGCATTGTGGGCGAATCCGGTTCGGGCAAGTCCACGCTGGGGCGCGCCATCCTGCGGCTGATAGCCTCCGAGGGCCGCATCGCCTATCTCGGGCAGGAATTGCCGCACGAGCCGCAAGCAATGCGCCCCAAGCGCCGTGAATTGCAGCTCGTCTTTCAGGACCCGTTCGGCTCGCTGAGCCCGCGCATGACGGTCGGACGCATCATTACCGAGGGGCTTCTGATCCACGAACCGAACCTTTCGGCAAAGGAACGCGACCGCCGCGCGCAGGAGGCGCTGAAGGAAGTCGGCCTCGATCCGGCCATGCGCAACCGCTATCCGCACGAGTTTTCAGGCGGCCAGCGCCAGCGCATCGCCATTGCGCGCACGATGATCCTGAAACCGCGCGTCATCGTGCTCGATGAGCCGACAAGTGCGCTCGACCGTTCGGTCCAGAAGCAGATCGTCACGCTTCTGCGCGACCTGCAAAAGGACCATGGACTGTCCTATCTCTTCATCAGCCACGACATGGCGGTCGTGCGCGCCGTCTCGGACTATGTGATCGTGATGAAGAACGGCAAGATCGTCGAACAGGGCGACACCGAACAGGTCTTCGACCGCCCGCGCGAAGACTATACCAGGGCCTTGATGGCGGCGGCGCTCAGCGAAGAACGCTTCGGCACAGGACGAGCCAGAGGAAATGGGCCTGAAATTCAGGCCCATTTTCATTGCTGACCAGAGGGTTCAGGCGACGCTGTGCAGTTCGGTGCATACCTTGTTGCGTCCCAGATGCTTGGCGCGATAAAGCGCGGCATCCGCCCGCTGGAACACGGTCAGGAAATCACGGTCTCCCGGCGTACAGAATGCGATGCCCGCACTGGTCGTCGTGGAAAAATCTCCGGCCAGAGCTTCAAAAACTGTCGCCGCGAAGGCCTTGCGGATCGCATCCGCCATGGCGAGAACCTCGCTGTTCTGCTTCTGCCGCAGGACCAGGACGAATTCCTCGCCACCGACACGGGAAATCAGCGCCTCGCATCTGACATGGCTGCGCAGGACATTGGAAAAGGTTCCAAGCACCTCATCGCCGATGATGTGGCCGTGCGTATCGTTGATCGACTTGAACGCATCGAGGTCGAAGATCACGACGGAATCCCCGAGCTGCAATTCATTGTCGGTCAGCACATCGTAAAGGGCGCGCCTGTTCAGCAAACCGGTCAGGCTGTCGGTGCGCGCATCATTGGCATGGCGGCGCGCAATACGCGACTGGGTGAAATTCAGCGACAGGGCGCCAATGCCCGTAATCCCGATGATGGCCGTTATCGCATTGATATTTTCAGCCCAGTTGCTGGGAATGGCGGTCATCACCCATTGCCGTTCATAAAGGATCACGGCACCGCACAGAAAGAACGAGATCGCCGTCAGGACATAAAGCGCGATCATGCCTGTCACGGGCACCGGCGCCTCGCGATAGACATGGAAATATTCCTTCGCGGTCAGCAGGAGCAACAGGGCCGATGTCAGGTTGAAAATTGCCGTGCCGGTGCCCGTCTGTCCCGCCAGGATCGGCAGCACCGTCGCGCTGATGACGGCAATCGCCAGAACGATCAAAAAGCGGCTGCGAACCGCACGGCCCGAAATCTGCCGCGAACCGAGGATCAGCAGTATGAAGCCAAGGCTTTCGAGGGTGAAGGCAATGATGGAGGCCGTGGCCAGCGGCAACGGACCGGCATAATAAAGCACCGCCCCCGTGCCGAGCAGGATCATGCCAAGGCAACCCCATAACAGGAAGCTGTCGCGGGAGTTCTGGTACCAGACACTCAGGATCGTCAGGGCCACTGCCAGGGAGCAGATACCCGCCGCAAAAAACAGAGTATTCTCGTCAAAACCCAAGGATGCGTTCCCCCAACCGCAAGATGCTGCCCGACAGAGTGTAATTCAGCTCTTTGTAATAAGCGATAAGCAATGTGCCTGTGCGTCTCTCCTGGCAGCCCTTGTCATTTCAGGCGCCATTTCCATCAAATTGACAGGGTCCTGCCCCTAAACCCCAGAAGCTGAAAACTTTTTTATTCCGGCCACTTGAACGGCCGTGGCGGCTTACTAAATCGACGCCGTCACACTAACATTTTCGTTCGATCAAATGGAGGTTCTGATGAGCGACCGTTTGTTTGACAGCCCTGTATTTGTTAAGGATGGGCCCTATCTCATTCGCGAAATTGCCTGCGTTGAAGATGCAATAGATTATCTTTATGAATGGCCGGAGCATGACCGCGATGTCATATATGAAATGACATGGAAGGCATGTTGTGATGCGCAGAACGGTCTCAAACCCCTGCACGTCGCGCGCCATGCGGTAGCAGGCTTCGCCCTCAAGCGAAATATTCTCGAAGAACCGCAAACAGCAATTCCGTGGGCACCGAACGTTCGATCTGGCGGCGGCAGAGTTCCGGCATAGGAGCTTCGCTCATGCACTGGTATTTTATAATAGAGGGTACGATCCTTGCGGCTTTTCTGACGGTGACAGCCGCGCTGGTATGGAAAAACCTGCGCAGGCACTGATTATCCAAGGCAAAACCCCGGCACCGATGGGCCGGGGTTTTGCATTTCTGGATAGACGTGCATCTCCAATGTTCGGTTGAAACGGGAAATGCCCTCTCCTCCAGGCTACATCATGCTGCCAGCGAAGCCATGTCGATGACGAAGCGGTAGCGCACGTCACTCTTCAGGACGCGTTCATAGGCTTCGTTGATCTCCTGGATATTGATCTTCTCGATTTCGGAAACGATGTTGTGCTGGCCGCAGAAGTCCAGCATTTCCTGCGTTTCCTTGATCGAGCCGATCATCGATCCCGCAAGCGACTTGCGGCCCGGAATGAGCGAGAAGGCATGCACAGGCACCATATGTTCCGGCACGCCGACAACAACCATGGTGCCGTTTACCTTGAGCAGCGCAAGATAGGCATTCCAGTCGATGGCGACGCCAACCGTGCAGATGATGAGGTCGAACGTTCCGGCCAGCTTCTGGAAGGTGGCAGCGTCGCTGGTGGCGTAATATTCATGGGCGCCGAGCTTGAGACCGTCTTCCTTCTTGGAAAGCGACTGGCTCAGCACCGTCACATGCGCGCCCATGGCATTGGCGAGCTTGACGCCCATATGCCCGAGCCCGCCCATGCCGATGATCGCGACCCGCTTGCCCGGACCTGCATTCCAGTGGCGCAGCGGCGAATAAAGCGTGATGCCCGCGCACAGCAGCGGAGCTGCCGCATCGAGCGGAAGATTGTCGGGCATGGAAAGGACATATCCTTCCTTCACGACGATATGGTCCGAATATCCGCCCTGCGTCCGTTCCTTTCCTTCGGCGTCGAAGGTGTTGTAGGTCTGGATGAGGCCCGGAAGATATTGCTCGTTGTCGACATCCCGGCTGGCGCAGCCGACGCAGGAATCCACGAAGCAGCCGACGCCGACCTTGTCGCCGACCTTGAATTTGGTGACCGCATCGCCGACGGCAGTCACGACGCCCGCGATTTCATGTCCCGGAACGATGGGATAAACGGCATTCTTCCATTCATTGCGAACGGTATGGATGTCGGAATGGCAGACGCCGCAATACTGGATCGAGATGACCACGTCATCCGCGTTGGGCTCGCGCCGTTCAAATGTGAACGGAACCAACGGCTCGTCTGCATCCGTAGCAGCATAACCTCTTGCTATGGCCATGATAGACTCCATTTATTGGATTGGGGAAGCAGGCGGAATATGCCGGAGACACGGGCAGATGCGGTAGACCGATCCTGCAAGCTTCTTGCACGATCCTGCAAAACTGCCTGTTTCGCGATTGCCGATACCGACCCGCTTGCGCAATAATTGCTCTATTCCACATCGTCTGAACCGGATCATCCATGACGTCATTGACAGAGACCTATAACGAGCTTGCCGCTCTCGCGGAGCGTTTCACCGCACAGGACGGCGAATACCGCATGCCGATCGAAGGTCTGTCGATCAGCAGGCGCACGACACCAAGCATACCGTGCCACAGCAGTTACAGGCCCTGCCTCGCCATGGTGCTGCAAGGCGCAAAATCGCTGCGCCTCGGTTCCGAAACGATCAACTATACCAAGGGCGAGTATCTGGTGACGTCGCTGGACCTGCCGGTCACATGGCGGGTGGTGGAGGCGAGCCCGGAAGCGCCGCATCTGTGCCTGGCGCTCGCCATCGACAGCGAGAAACTGACCGATCTGATCGGCCGCGTGGATGTTCGCAGACGGATGCTAGCCGATGGGGATCAATGGGGAATAACCGTCAATGCCGCGCCTGCGGGCCTGCTGGATGCAGCCTTGCGCCTGCTGCGCCTTCTCGACAACCCCGACGATATTCCGGTGATGGCGCCCCTGATCGAACAGGAAATCCTCTATCGCCTTCTGACGGGTCCCGGCGGCGAGCGACTGATCAACATCGCCACCGCCGACAGCCAGGCCAACCGTATAGCGCGGGCTATCGCATGGCTTCGCCAGAACTTTGCCGCACCGTTGCGGATCGAACAGCTTGCCGAACACGTCAATATGAGCGCGTCGTCGTTTCATCACCATTTCAAGGCGATCACGGCGATGACGCCGGTACAGTATCAAAAGCAGCTCCGCCTCAACGAAGCCCGCAGGCTGATGCTGGTCGAGCGGCTGGACGCCGGTACGGCAGGCCATCGCGTCGGCTATCAAAGCCCGTCGCAGTTCAGCCGCGAATATAGCCGCTTCTACGGCAACCCGCCGATGCGCGACATCGAAGCCGCCTGAATGACAAAACGGCGGAACTATCATTCCGCCGTTCTTTAAAGAGCATCCCGAAAAGTGTGAAACGGTTTTCGGGAAAGATCGCCCAAAACAATGGGACAGAGCGCCGATCTGATCCCGTCAGATCGGCGCTTTGTTGTCAGTGGGTCTGGCTGTTGCGGACCGTTGCAACATCCGCCGCCTTCACCGGCCCGGCGCTGTTGCCCCATGCGGAGCGCACAAAGGTAGCCAGTTCGGCAACTTCATCGTCCGTCAGGCGGTCGGCGTAGCCCTGCATCACAAGGCGCATCGGACGCTTTGCCGTGGACGGAACCTCGGCGCCGTGCAGGATGATCGAGATCAGCGGCTTCGTTTCCGAACCTGTCACCAGATCGTTGCCGGCAAGCTCGGGGAATATCCCCGGAGCGCCCCTGCCCGACACGAAATGGCAGGCAGCACAGTTGTCGAGATAGAGCCGCGCACCAAGCGGCATATCCGGAGAGGCTTCGGTCAGCATCTTTGTCGTTGCTTCACCGGCGGCATCAGCCGGGGCGGCTGGCAATGCCTTGGATGCCTTCACGGCAAACTCCTGCGGCACTTCAACGGCAGCACCGTCAATCCCCTTCAGGAATGCGGCGATCGCCAAATTGTCGGCATCGGTGAGATGCTGAAGCGAATGTTCGACCGCAAGGCCCATTTCGCCATTGGCCGTGGAGTAGGAATTGCGGCCTGTTGCAAGATAGGTCGCCAGTTCCTCGATGGACCACTTCTGCGGAGCGGAATTTGCGCCGCGCAGCGACGGTGCGTTCCAGCCATCGACGACGCCGCCGGTGAGGAAGTCCTTGTCACCGACTTGCGTGCCGCTCTGCGCCATCAGCGGATTGCGCGGGCTGTGGCAGGCGGCGCAGTGAGCCGGGCCCTCGACCAGATACTGGCCGCGATCCTGTGCTTCCGACTTGCCTGCGGCCTTGAAGCCCGCTTCCTGACCGAGAGCCAGCCAGTTCCATGCACGAATGCCGAAACGCATGTTGAACGGAAAGCCGAGCTTGGTTTCCTGAACGACATTGTTCACCGGCTCGACCTGATGCATGAAATAATCATACAGCGCGCGGACATCTTCCTCGGTCAGCTTGCGATAGTTCTCGTAAGGCATTGCCGGATAGAGATGTGAGCCATCGGCACGAATGCCGTCATAGAGAGCGGCGCGGAACTGATCGAGCGTCCAGTTTCCGATGCCGGTTTCCTTGTCCGGGGTGATGTTGGTCGTCCAGATCGTACCCATCGGGCTTGCAATCGGGCGTCCACCGGCAAAAGGCTTGCCGCCTTCCGCCGTGTGGCAGGCCATGCAGTCCGCTGCATACATGACATACTGGCCCTGCCCTTCGGCAGGTTTCCAGTCCGCCGCCAGTTCCCTGGTTGGCTTCGTCAGCTGTACCGGCACGAAGATGAAGGCCAGCAGCGCGACAATTCCGATGACGACGAGAGCGCCGATTATGCGAAGAAAAGTCTTCATCACCATTCTCCTCAGATCAGCGGACGCGGATTGGACAGGTATTGCGTGCGGATCGCATGCGCAGTCGAATAGGCAAGCCCGCCGAGCAGACCCGTCGGATTGTACTGCGTGTTCTGCACGAAATTGCCCGCGCCGGTCAGGAACACATTGTGCTTGTCCCATGCCTGCGAATAGCGGTTGACCACGCCCTCACGCGGATTGTCCGACATGATATGGCCACCCGTATTGTGCGTCGTCTGGTATGGGCGCACGTCATACTGCGCGCCTTCCTTCTTGAAGGACGACTGCATCAGGTCGGGGTTCATCGTCTTGGCCAGCGCTTCCATCTTGGTCTTCATGTACTGGGTCATCCGGATATCATTCGGATTCCAGTTGAAGGTCATGCGCATGAGCGGGCGACCGTGACGGTCCTTGTAGGTCGGGTCCAGATCGAGATGGTTGGTCCGGTAGGACATGTGCGAACCATGGCTGCCGATCGACATGGAATGGCCGTACCATTCGGCGATGGCCTTTTTCCACGCGCCGCCCCATGCCGGTGTACCGGATGGCAGCGCCATGCTGCGGATCGGCTGGCCGTTGGTCTGGCCGGCGCGCCAGTACGAACCGCCGATGAAGCCTTCCCGTCCGAAATCGATCTGGTTGACACCGAAATCGTCGATGCACATGCCATTCGCGCCGGTGCCGATGAAGGGGTTGAATTCCTCATCCTTGAAGAAGAGCGTCACGCCGCCATTCATCTGATAGGCATAGTTGCGCCCGGTGACGCCTTCGCCCGTTACCGGGTCATATGGCTGGCCGATACCCGACAGAAGCGCCAGATGCACGTTGTTGAGCGAGAAGGACGCGAGGATGACGATATCGGCGGGCTGGAAAACTTCTTCCTGCGTCGCCTCGTCGAAATAGGTCACGCCCGTGGCGGTCTTGCCGTCCGGCGCCATTTCAACGCGCAGAACTTCAGACTCCGTGCGATAGGAGAAGTTCGGCATGCGCTTCAGCGCATCGAGGATGGCCGTCTGCGGCGATGATTTGGAATACTGGTAGCAGCCGAAACGCTCGCAGAAACCGCAGTGATTGCACGGCCCCATCTGCATGCCATATTCGTTGACATAGGCGGTCGAGGCAATGCCGCCCGGCGACGGGAACGGGTGATACCCCATGCCCTGAGCCGCATCGGCGAACTTCCGTCCATCCCAGGTCGTGTGCATCGGCGGCATCGGGTAGTCATTGGAACGCCAGCCCTCGAACGGATTGCCGCCTTCGACGATCTTTCCCTTCAGATTGCCCGCCTTGCCGGAAATGCCCGCGATGCGCTCGAAACGGTCGAAGAAAGGCTCCAGCTCGTCATAGTGGATCGGGTAGTCGCCGAGAAGCATGTCTTCGGGAATGATCTGCTCGCCCCAGCGTTCCTTGACATAGGAGCGCAGGCGCAGCTCTTCGGGCTGCGGACGCCAGTTCAGGCCGTTCCAGTGCGTGCCTGCACCGCCGACACCGTTGCCGGGCAGAAACGAGCCGAAGCTGCGGTAGGGCAAGGCGACTTCGTCGGCGTTGCGGCGGATCGTGACGGTCTGCTGGCTGGCGCGCTGCATCATCTTCAGGCGCACGCCGTATTTCAGCTCGTCGATCATGTTGGGATATTTGAAATCCGGGACCGTGTTCTGGTCATGCCCGCGCTCGAGCGCGACGATTTCAAGCCCTTCCTGAGCCAGTTCCATGGACAGGATGGCTCCGGTCCAGCCGAGGCCGACCACAACCACGTCTTTTTTCTTTTCCTGACGTGCCATCGTTAAGCCCTTTCGCCCTTGATCGAGACCGGGCCCAGCGGGTAGCGAACATTGTAGCGTTCGACCCATTCCTTGTAGCTGCCGCGCGCACCGGGGAAGCCGATATAGCTCCACGCCTGCATGCCGTGATTGCCGCCATACATCGGATCGGCGAAATAGCCTTCCTTGGTGTTCTGCAAAAGAAGCGTGAAGAAGTCGCGCAGTTCAGGCTGAAGGCCGACCTCCCCCTTCTGCAGCGAGGTCAGCGCCGCATCCTGCTGTTCCGCAGTTAGGGCGGAGAAAGCCGCGCCGTACTTCTGCTCGCACCATGCGTTGAACGCGGGAATGCCCTGCCGGTAAATCTGCGCAGGGTTCAGCGGTGTCTGCCAGCCACGCGTCGGATCTGCGGACGGATCGTGGGGTCCGACCATGTACCAGTCATCCGCGCGACCGAAATCGCCGGCGAGCTGGAGATCGATGAATACGGGAACACGGGCTTCGATAGCGCCGGGGCCGTCGCCTTCGGACGGAATCAGTCTCGCCGTGGCTGCAAGAACGAAAGCCCATTCGACTTCATTGAAATATTGGCGTTCATATTGTTCGAGTGGAACCGGGGGAGTTTGCGGTTCCGCTTTTGCTGAGACAGCGAGCCCTGAAAGCATCACACTTGCTGCGGAGGCTTTCAGAAAACTGCGACGACTCGGATATCCGGGGAGGTCGGTCATTGTCGTTTCCTGCCGATCTGGTGGGTAAGACTTTTTGAGTGTTTCCGAGAAATTCCACGATACGCAGACGAGAAACATATACGCTGGATACACATACCTTCAGAATAGTTCAAATATCTTGTACCCTAGTTGTGCATAAACATCCCGAGGTCTCTATAAAACCGGGGCTTTAGCGCATTCGGAAAAGCCCCGCAGAACGACCGGAAATCCGCTTGCCTTGGCGGTTTTGCACCTCGTTTTCACAATCACGTGATTGCAGGCACGTGATTGCAGGATTTGCCCGCCGATATTGCCCGGCAACGCCCTTGAGCCCGCTTCCGCAGGGATAATTCGCCTCGCCCGACCGGAACCGGCCCCGGCTTTTCACGTTGAAAGCGGTGGCCGAAAGAGGTCATTATGGGCCGTCGTGGTTTGCGCACGACGGGAGTGAAACGAAGGGAGGTCAGAAAAATGAAGGCACGCACAGCGACTGTCGGTGATCTTGAAAGCGTTTTTCATGACCTTTCGAGGCGCATGGCGATCGAATATATCGCCGCCGGCAAGGATACCAAAGCCGCCTACGACAACCTGATGATGAACCTGCGGGAAGGTCGTGCACATGCCTTGCTGCAAGACGACAAGGTGGTGGCAATCATCGCGTGGCACGAAGCGGATGGCGCGACGGACACGCTTTTCGCCGCGAAGGAGGAATTCTTCAACCGCAACACCGTGCGCTTCTGCAAGCAGCATATCCGGCAGATTCAGGCGCTGGCGGGCGATCTGCCTGTCCACTCGCGAAGCTGGCTCGACCGTTCCGACATTGTGAAATGGTTCCGGATCATCGGCTATGAGGAAAAGGGCACCGAGAACGGCGCCCGGCTGTTTGAACTGCCCGCCCCCAACGACGCAATCGTCTCCGCATGATTTTCGCCACCGGAGCAATTCCGGTGGCGCCCACGGCAAAAGCAAAATCCGACTGCAAAGCGGCCGAACTTGAGAAGTCTGTTCCTTGATGAAGGAGACTTCGTAGCTCACCATCGCAGCATGGACACGAGCTATATCTATATCGCCATCGCCCTGCTTCCATTCCTGCTCTGGAGCACGATCATCGTCGTACTGTCGGAACTGGATATCGATGCCGGTCACACGGACCGCGAAAGCATGAGCGATGATCGCCCCACCGACGACCAGATGGCCGACGTCGTGACCATTCCCTACGGCCTGATCTTCCCGCTTTATTATCACACGCCGACCGCATCCCGCGAGATCGGCTGACGTCGTTCAGGCGCGCGGCACAACCCTTGTTCGCAAGTCGCTTCACGCCCGCCATACAGGGTTGCGGCAGTGCGGGCAAAGTGTTGCAGATAGATCGCAGCCGCAAGCCTGACCTCACCCTTACCCTTCGATTGCCCCCTAATAATTGTTGACTCTGTTACTCCATTTTATAGTTGAGTAGCACACTCTTATTTAATGTCACGAGACGGGGAACGCTCGCGACAGGCTTATGAACCGAGGGACCCGCATGCGCTTCAATTCCCGTCACGGTCGGCTGAACCTGGCTTTGACCTGCTCCACCCTTCTTGCTTCCACTGCGATTTCGCTGGCTCAGGACAGCGCGCAACCGCTTGTTCTGGACACGGTTACGATCCAGTCGCAGAGCAACGACACGCTCGTTCAGGACGGTTATGTCGCCAAGAGAGATCGTGAAGGCACTAAGATCGACACGGATATCGTCAGGATTCCGCAGTCCATTTCGGTCATCACCCAGCGCCAGATGGAAGACCAGAAGCCTGTTACGCTCAACGATGCATTGAGCTATACGGCGAGCGCCAATCCGAACAATTTCGGCTTCGACACACGGTATGACGCGTTCTATCTGCGTGGTTTCCCGGCCTATTACACCGGCATGTTCCGCGATGGCCTGCGCATCATCAACGGCCCGTCTGCCTGGCTGAAAACCGAGCCATACGGCATCGAGGGCATTACCGTGCTGAAGGGCCCGGCTTCCTCCCTCTATGGCGTGAGTGGCCCCGGCGGTATCGTCAACGTCGTCACCAAGCGCCCGAAGGAAGAAGAATTCCGTGAGGTCGAGTTGCTGTTCGGCAGCCACAATCGCTATCAGGCCGCTTTCGACCTGTCCGGTCCGGCCAATGAAGACAAAACAATCCTCTATCGCATTACCGGCCTTGGCCGCATTAGCGATACCGAACTGCCCGGCTATCCGGACGACAAATATTACATTGCCCCGTCATTCACCATAAAGCCGGATGAAGACACGCGCTTTACATTCCTCAGCGAGTTTTCCCGCTCGGTGACCGGCGGCACGGCGGCGTTCTACAATCCGTCCTATGGCGAGGTTTCCAACCTCTACGAAGGCGACCCGAACTATAATGATTTCGTGCAGAAACAGGGCCGCGTTGGCTACGAATTCGAGCATCGTTTCAACGATCTGCTGACCGTTCGCCAGAATGTCCGCTACAGCGATGTCGATGCCGACCTTGAATATAGCGGCCATTATCCGCAGGAAGGCACCGCCGATCTCGCCCGCTACTGGGGCCACTACAAGGAGCGCATGAAGAACTTCGTCGTCGACACGATGGCGCAGTTCGATTTTGAAACCGGAGCGCTGACCCACAAGGCAATCGCTGGCATCGACTATGCCTGGTCGGACTACAAGGCCTATAGCGGCCTGTCCTACGTGTCGATTGAAGACATTCGCGCAATGGACGTTCCGTTCAACGGCGCCCAGAAGATGAATCAGGTCGGCATCTACGCGCATGACCAGATCGAGTGGGATAACCTCACCGTGTTCGGCAGTGGCCGTTATGACTGGGTGAAGTCCACGACCACGGATGTCGACTATACCGATACCAGGCAGAACGACAGCGCGTTCTCGGGACGCGTCGGCGTGGCTTACAAGACCGAATGGGGGCTCATCCCCTACGTCAACTATTCGACCTCCTTCTCTCCCAATATCGGCTTCGTTTACGATGACGTCGCGAGCGATGACAGGCACGTCGCCAATCCGACCATCGGTCGCCAGAAGGAAATCGGCGTCAAATACGAAATTCCCGGTTATAACGCCGTCATCAGCGCTTCATTGTTCGACATCGACCAGAAGGACGGCATCGTGCTCGATGCGTCTTCGGGCATGAACAAGCAGCGCCAGCTCGATCTGAATTCGCGCGGTTTCGAGCTTGAAGCCAATGCCACGCTCGATAACGGCATCGGCATCATCGCTTCCTACACCCACTTGCGGGTCAAGATCGACAAGGGCGCGGAAGGCACCGTCGGCAACGAACTCTCCGGCACGCCGAACGATGTCCTGTCGCTCTGGGGCAACTACAAGATCGAGAACGGCGTGCTTGCCGGTCTCGGCCTCGGTTCCGGCATTCGTTACGTCAGCTCCAGCTATGGAGACGATCTGAACAGCTTCAAGAACGAATCCCGCATCATGGTCGATGCCGCCGTTTCCTATGATTTCGGTTATCAGGATCCGAAGCTTGAAGGCGTTCTGTTGCAGGTCAACGCCAAGAACATCTTCGACAATCGCGACCCGGTCTGCACGGCAGGCTATTGCTATCAGCAGGAAGGCCGCCAGATGTTCGGCAGCCTCCGCTACCGCTTCTGATGGCCCAAATGGAGCGGATGGACAAAGCACCCTCGCCGGTCGCCGTGTTTGCGACGATCGGCGGCCTCTACATCGCCCAGAGTGTCATTGGCGGCATGACGTGGACGGGTTTGCCAGCGATCATGCGCGACAATGGCGTATCGCTCGACCAGATCGGCCTCGTTTCGCTCATCATTCTGCCCTGGGCGCTCAAGTTTCTCTGGGCGCCCGCGGTAGAGCGTTTCCGGCTGCCTCCGGCGGGCAAAACCCGCACCGCCACCATTATTCTCGGCGGCGGCTTTCTGTCCGTTCTCTGCCTCCTTGTCATCGGCTTTGTCGATCCGGGACAGGTCTATCTGCTGCTTGCGATCCTGGCCGTCGTCGCCTTTGCCACGGCCACCGTGGACATCGCCTGTGACGGCTATGCCGTGCAAAGCCTGTCGCCCGAAAACTACGGTTGGGGCAATGCAGCGCAGGTCGGCGGCGCCTATCTCGGGTCGGCCATCGGCGCCGGTGCCTTTCTGATCCTCGTGGACAAAGCGGGCTGGCAGGTCGCCATCTGGACCATGGCCGCAGTCCTCGTGCTGCTGGGCCTTCCTTTCGCGGTCTTTTCGCGCGGCCGAGACAGGGTCGAGGATCGCCCTCACACCCCTTCCCTGCTGGCCGCATGGCGGCGACCGGAGATGAGACGCGGCCTTGCGGCGGCTGCGGTCTATGTGATCGCACAAAAGGCCGGACTGGCAATGCTCGGCCCGTTTCTCATCGATGCAGGGCTTGACCTCACCACAGTCGGCATTCTGAACGGAGCAGGCAGCATGTTCATCGGCCTTGCGGCGGCGCTGGCCGGTGGCTGGCTGGTTCGCGCTTTCGGCGTTCGCGGCATTCTGGTCGCGGCCCTGCTGCTGCAGGCTTTCTGCTTCCTGTTCTTTGCTCTCCATTCCTCGGACAAGAATGCAGGCGTCGTGCTCATTGCGGTTGCAGTGGCGAGTTCCTCCGGCGTTGTGGCACTTGGTTTCGTCGCGCTTTATGCGCAGTTCATGCACTGGTCGGACCCGAGACAGGCCGGGGTGGACTTCACCCTGTTCCAGTGCATGGATGCTCTCATCAGCATGGCGGGCGGCGTCGCATCGGGCTACGTGGCGCAATATTTCGGATATGGACCGTTCTTCGCAGGCGTCGGGGCCATCGCAATTCTCGCAGTGCCACTGATATGGAAACTCTGCCGCCCGCGCCTATCGCATTAGTTGCACGGGCGGCCGATTTCGCCCCGCACCTTAACCGATTTCTGACGATTAGCCGCTATCTGATGGGTGGCAGCCAATCGGGGGAAATCATGGCTTGGAAATTGATGTTTGCGAGTGCCGTCCTTGCTGTAGCTCGGACAATGCCAAGGGTCTTCGTTGCGCCCCAGGGGCCCGCCGTCGTCTCCGACAATGCAATGGAAATGGAGTTGAAGCCCGCGCCGATCAATCCCGACTGGGTGCTGGATGGCAATCCGCAGGCCCGTTCCAGCGAGCAATCGGCAAGCGCGGACGGCGCCGCCTATACCGCTATATGGGATTGCACCGCAGGCACCTTCCGCTGGTATTTCGGCTGGGACGAAACCGTCTATATCCTTGAAGGCGAAGTCCACGTCACCGATGCGGACGGCGGCACCCGCATCTTGCGGGCGGGCGACGTCGCCTATTTCCGCGGTGGCACATGGGCTACCTGGAAAATCGAAAACTATTTGCGCAAGGTCGCCTTCATGCGTCGCACCTTGCCCGCACCCGCTTCATTCATTTATCGCGCAAGCGACGCCGCAAGACGCCGTCTGGGTCGGCGCAAAGGCGGCGCTCTCAACTGATTACCGTTTTGTGATCGGCACGGGCGATGGAGCCGCGCCCGTCAGATTGACGGGCGGTCTCGGTTTTCAGTATAAATCCCCCATGGCCTTTGCCATACGTGATGGGAATGGGGTTCTCCCGAAACTGCCAGCAATTGGCTGATGACTCCTGCTTGAATTGAAACAGGAGAAGAGCGCGTCGCAGTGCCTCGTGAAGCAGGATACTTATCAAGCTTCCGGAAGCAGACGGCGAAGCCTCTATCCATTATTGAATGGACACAGAACAATGCAAGCTACCCTCGTTGTAGCGCTCGGCGGAGCGATCGGAAGCGTCGCGCGATACTGGCTGGCCCTCTTGATGCTCCCCGTAAGTCGTGAGCTTCCCTGGGGCACTATCGTCGTCAATATTATCGGTTCGTTTGCAATCTCGTTCTTCGGCGCATTGACGCTGGAACAAGGCCGCTTTCCCATCCCGGAAATCTGGCGCATCGCCTTCATGGTCGGCGTGTGCGGTGGCTTCACCACTTTCTCGTCATTCAGCTTGCAGACAATGGACCTCCTCCGGGCTGGCCAACCGGGCAAGGCATTGTTCAATATCGGTTTTTCGGTCGTGCTATGCCTCATCGCCGTATGGCTCGGACTGCTGGCCGCCGAACGCTTCAATGGCGGCATCGAACAGGTCGCACAGAATGTGATCGAAGAAGAAGCTTCTTGAGCACCGCTCCGGGCGCGAAACCTGTCGCGCCCTTCTCATTTTCGCACCCCTGAGCGAAAGTAATCTCGAGTATTAGCGCAATAAAAAAGCGTACCTCTCCAATCGAGAATCATCTTCTGGCGTGTCAAGTAATTTTATGCTAGTCTATACAATATTATATTTTAGGATTAATGAATATGGAAATTGATACATTCTCTATTCTCCAATCCCTTGCATTATTCGGGGTCGTCATAGTGATAATGTTCATGATTTTTATTGGCATGAACACCAATGGGACTTTGTAGTATATTTGAGTCCGCTTTTGCAAGGATTGCAGCTTGGTGGCACCGTGGCCTTCCACAGTTGCACAAGCTCGGCCGTCCTTGGGACCGAGAAGGAGGGAGGCTTTCAATACGGGCGTCGTAGCCCGCAACGCGCGCACCCTTGCAACCGAATACCGCTGATACTTATTGAATTCGATGAAAATGGCGGAGGGGGTGGGATTCGAACCCACGGTACAGTCTCCTGCACGCCGGTTTTCAAGACCGGTGCCTTAAACCGCTCGGCCACCCCTCCAGGCAATTGATTTCTCGTGCTTTTCCCGATTCCGGTAAAGCAGCAAACCGCAGCAAGCTACCGATTTGCGACCAATCGCTCAGCGAGTGACTTCTTAGCAGCTTTTCTTTTCACGTCAACGTGCACTGTTTCATTTGCCAGCATTCCGAATAGCGAAGATCAAAACGGCGGCAGGTTGAGAGGACAACAGTTCGATCCGGCGCTCGAAATGCAACTTTCGATGTCGATGCCATGGCCAGCGCCCGGATGCGCACTAGGTTCTTGCGAGCAAGCCTCTATCACAGATCGCCATTTCGGCAGAATTCAACACGGAGAAATCCCATGCAGCACGAAATCCGCGAAAATATGGAAGTAATCGGAGCCGATGGCGTTCATGTCGGCACGGTCGACCACATTGAAGATAACCGCATCAAGCTCAAGAAGACCGATAATTCCGGCCAGCACGCCGACCATCACCATTATATCGAACTTGGCTTCGTTGCCGACGTTGAAGGCGACAAGGTAAGACTTTCCGCCAATGCGAATGTGGCGGTCACCCTGGAAGAAGAAGCCTCCGGTCGCCCGGTCGATCTTTGAAGCAGCCCGAACGCCAGTTCATAACACGGCGCGGCGGGCTGCCGTGTTATGAGGCGCGCTGCCGTCTCCAACACCTTCATCATTTGTTGCAGATCCGGACGCCGGTCTGATAGAGTTTTTATGCAAAAATGCCGCAATGAAGCGACCGGACTTGTCCTTTGTCATAATGCGGCTTAAACTTGAGTGTAATAATCAAAATAAGAAAAGAGAAGCTATGAGTCTGGATTCCGTAAAGGCCTTTTTTGCGGCCAAAGCGCCTGAAATCGAAGTGATCGAACTGCCCACCAGCACCGCCACCGTTGTTCTCGCCGCCGAAGCGCATGGCGTGGAACCGGGGCAGATCGCCAAGACGCTTTCCTTTTCGGCCAAGGAGCAGACCATTCTCATCGTTACCCGTGGCGATGCCCGCATAGACAATCGCAAGTTCAAGGATCAGTTTGGAACGAAGCCGCGTATGCTGGATGCCGAGACTGTCCTTGCTGAAACCAGCCATCCCGTCGGAGGCGTTTGCCCGTTCGGCCTGCCGAGCGCCCTGCCCGTCTATTGCGATGTTTCGCTGAAGACCTATGAGGAAGTCGTGCCTGCAGCCGGGGCTACCAACAGCGCCGTGCGCATCGCTCCGCACAGGATGGCCGAACTCGTCAGCGCCGAGTGGATAGATGTTTGCCAGTGACGCCAAAATGGACGTTTGCGGCCGGTCTGGGAGGAACTCGCAGCGAATTGATGCCGGCAACAACTTTTCCCCTTTAAAGGTGAGAAAAGACTTCATATATTTTAAGAATGATTCTAAAGTGGGTTAAGAAACAGATACTCGCTTTAGCGCATGTTCCGATCGCGCCTTGAACCTTTCGGAAAAGCAGATGCGACAGGACCAGAATTTAAAAGCAGTTCCGAAACAGGGATGAACGTTTTCGGTTGGAGCTGCAAACTCAAGGATTGGAGCATCGCTGCCTCTGTGGAGGCGAGATTGCTTCAAGACGTGTTGAAAGGAACAGTGATGCGTCTTACCCGCCAGACGAATTATGCCGTTCGTATGCTCATGTACTGCGCTGCCAATGACGGCAAGCTCAGCCGCATTCCGGAAATTGCACGCGCATACGGCGTTTCTGAACTGTTTTTGTTCAAGATTCTTCAGCCGCTCGTCGAGCATGGGCTGGTAGAAACGGTGCGCGGTCGCAATGGCGGCGTGCGGCTCGGACGCGCGGCACAGGACATTTCACTGTTCGACGTCGTGCGGGTGACGGAAGAAAACTTCGCCATGGCCGAGTGCTTCGAAAACGACGCCACCGAATGCCCGCTGGTTGATAGCTGCGCACTGAATTCGGCGCTGCGCGAAGCGCTCAATGCCTTCTTTGCCGTGCTGATGAAGTACAGCATTGCCGACCTCGTCAAGGCGCGCCCGAATGTGCGGCACCTGCTTGGTCTCGATGAGATGGAACCGGAGCGCGTCGCGAGCTGACGGCTCGGCGCCAGGGTGCGAACGAACAGGTCCGGCTTGCTGCCGGACCTTTTTTCATTCTGCGGCGGCGCGATAGGCGGATTGCGGCAGTATGAAAGGCACGCCCTTTTCGGGCGGAACGCCGACCCGTAACGAGCATTCGTAGACACGTTCGAGCCGCTCGTCAGTCAACGCTTCGCGCGGCGTCCCCATCACGTCGAGCTTGCCCTTGCTCATCACCGCTATACGGTCGGCGAACATGGCGGTCAGGTTGAGGTCGTGCAGGATCGCGATCACGCCGCCGCCTGCCGCCGCGAAATCCTTCGCAATCTCCATCACGACGATCTGATGCCGTATATCGAGGCTTGAAATCGGCTCATCCAGAAACAGATAACGCGCCTTGCCGCCCACGACGGGCTTCCAGACCTGACACAGAACACGGGCAAGCTGCACACGCTGCTGCTCTCCGCCGGAAAGCTCCTGATAGAGCCGCCCGCTGAAACCGGCAAGATCAACCCTTTGCAAGGCGAGATCGGGCAGCCGCTTTTCTTCATCGCGAGAAACACCGCTGTAGCCGCCCGTAAGCCCGATCTTCACGATTTCCCGTACCGTGAAGGGAAATGACAGGGCGCTCGCCTGCGGCAGCACCGCGCGGCGCGCCGCCATCTGCCAGGGCTTGATTTCCGCGAAGGACTTGCCGTCCAGACAGGCTGTTCCCGTATAGGCGATATCACCGGAAAGCGCACGCAGCAGCGTTGTCTTGCCGGAGCCGTTCGGCCCGACGATTGCCGTCACCTCGCCCGGTTTGGCGGAAAAGGCAACGTCGCTGATGATGGTCTTGCCCGACAGGCTTACGCCCAATGAAGTTGTTTCAATCATGACAGCCTCACAGATCGAGCAGGCCGCGCTGGCGCAGCAATATCCAGAGGAAGAACGGCGCGCCGAAAAGCGCGGTGATGATGCCGATCGGCAATTCCGCCGGAGCCACAATCGTGCGGCTTACCGCATCTGCGAGCAGCAGAAGCGTCGCGCCCAGCAGGGCTGAGGCCGGCAGGAGATAGCGATGATCCGGACCGATGCCAAGGCGCAGCATATGCGGCACGACGATACCGATAAAGCCGATCCCGCCTGCGACGGCGACCGTCGCGCCGGTGGCGGCAGCGACCGTGACGATGGCGATGTTCTTGACGCGCTGCACCTGAATACCAAGATGGCCAGCGGCAGCTTCTCCGAGAGCCAGCGCATTGAGACCGCGTGCCAGCAAGGGCGATACGGCGAGGACGACGGCAATGATCGGACCTGCGGCGCCGATCTTCGCCCAGGTGGAACCGGCAAGGGAGCCAAGGCCCCAGAATGTCAGGTCGCGGAGCTGGCGGTCATCGGCCAGATAGATAAGCCCGCCGGTGGCAGCGCCCGCCAGAGCCGCCAGTGCGATACCTGCAAGCAGCATGGTCGCCACAGAGGTCCGCCCCCGCCTCGTCGCAACACGATAGAGCAGAAACGTGCTGCACAGCCCGCCAAGGAATGCCGCCAGCGGCAGAGCATAGACACCAAGAGCAGCTATGACCGGCGCAAGAACGGTGCCGCCCAGAACGATCATGGAAACCGCTCCAAGGCTCGCGCCAGCGGAAACGCCGACGAGGCCCGGGTCGGCAAGCGGATTGCGGAAAAGCCCCTGCATGACAGCCCCGGAAACCGCGAGCCCCGCCCCTATCAGCATGCCCATGACGATACGCGGCAGGCGGATTTCCATGATGATCAGATGATCGCGGCGAAATGCATCCGCGCCCTCGGTTCCAACGGAGGTCAGAGTGCGCAGAACCGAAAGCACGGACGCATCCGAAGCGCCAGCCGTGAGGCTGAACAGAGCAGCGAAGCACAAGGCCGCCGCGAGCAATATGATGGTGAGCCGTGCGCGTACCGCGCGGTCTCCCGTGTCATTTTCTGAATGACGCGCTGTAATGCGCTGCATGCGCGCCACGCGACCCTGGATCGTCATTTCCAATAATCCTTGCAATCGGGCCTGCGCTGGAACCGCGCAAGCCCGACCATGTTACTGCCCCGCAGGAGCGCCATAGAGTTTTGCCGACAGGTCACGAATGGCAGCGCCGGTTCGCGGCCCGAAACCTAACAGATAGGACGCCTCCATAGAAACGATGTTTCCGTTCCGCCCCGCCGGTGTTGCCGCGATAACCGGGTTTTTCATGAGCGATTCCGGCGTCATCCCATCCGCGCCCGTATCCATGATCAGGATCATGTCAGGCGCCGCCTTCTCAACGGCCTCGTCGGTCAACTGCTTGTATCCGTGATATTCGCTGATGACGTTTTCACCACCGGCAAGCTTGATCATGCCATCAGCCGCCGTGCCGGTGCCTGATGCCATCAGGCGTCCGCCGGGAGCCGACAATACGAAAAGCACACGCCTGCGTGGGTTATGGCCTGCCGCAGCCTTTTCGGCCGCCTCAATGTCGCTGGATATTTCTGCAGCAAGCGTCCGGGCCCTGTCTTCCAGACCGAGTGCCTTGCCCACGATCTCGATTTTCCTGACGACGCTTTCGCCTGTAAAGGTCTCCGGCACGACGATCATCGGCACGGACGCTTTTTTCAGGACATCGAGTGTATCCTGCGGGCCACTGCCTTCGAGGAGCAGAATGCCGGTCGGGTTGACCGAAAGCACGCCTTCGGGGGCAAGCTGGCGCATATATCCCACATCTGCCAGCTTCTTGACGGCTTCGGGATAAACGCTTGTCTGGTCACGACCGGCAAGCATATTTTCCGCCCCGAGAGCGTAGACTATTTCCGTCAGCGATCCGCCAACGGAAACAATGCGCGACGTATCGGTGAAACGATCGACAGTGTCGGCGCTCGCAGCGCCGGTCGCCAGCGACAGTGCGATGGCGACAAGGGCGGCTCCGTGCCTGAGGCGCAAGGAAATGAACGACATCGCCGTCACCCTATGCAGCGGAGGATTGCGGCAGACGTGGAAGATTTTCCACGATCATGCGCCAATCGGCCAGTTCCGCTTCGCCCTCATGACGCTCACCGAAGAACTGAACAATCAGTTCGCCCCTGGCATCATAAGCTTCGAGCGAGGTCACATGCCCGTCCTTGGTCGGCTTGCGCACAACCCAGACGTCAGAGATGTGATCGAGGCGCAAATGCATATGGAAAGTCGGGTCCAGCACGTTCAGCCAAGGGCCCATCATCTTGATCTCGTGGATCGGCCCCGTGTGAATCTGGATGCAGCCGCGGCTACCGACAAAGCACATGATCGGAAGCTTTTCCTGCACCGCATGGTTCATCATGGCCTCGACTGACGACGTGTCGACCCGCCAGGCGAAATCATGACCGGCAAGATGCACGGCCTGATGCCGGTCCACGCCGAAATCCTTCAGCAGGCCGACAAACTGGTGCACATCGGTGAGAGCGCCCCAACGCTCACGGAAAGCGTCGATATCGAGAAGCGACACATCCGCCTTCGGTCCCTTGGGAGCGAGGATGCTTGTTTCGATGACCGGAGACTGATCATCCAGCAGCATATCCCTAACGAGCGCCTCATAGGCATCAACGTCGGAAGCCGGGCGCAGATGTATCTTGAAGACCGCCTCGCCCGTGGCGTCGAAGAACTGCAGGCTGCGGCGCGTTGCTTCACCGTCCCGCTTGGCGACCGCAAAACCGTGAACCCAGTGCTTTGGAAAAATGCGAAGATCGATTTCCTTGCCGAGCGCCAGCGAAGCGTGCGCTCCCCAGACAGTCTTTTCAAAAGGTCCGATCTTTTCATGAACCACGCTTTCATTGCGCGTCAATGCCATGATCTCGCCGACAGACGCGATGCGGTTCAACAGCGTTTCAACATCGGCACGAATGCGTCGCGCCGAAATCGACGCCATCTCGGGCTGTCCGCAATGCGCTGCAACAAAATCGGCTTCTGATATAGCGAGACTCTGCGCAAAATCGCGTTCGCGCATTTTCGGATTATCAGCCCGTGCCTTGAGAATCTCCTCTGGGGAGGGCTTGGTATGGGTCGTCATCTGATGTTGCCTACTTGTTTAGGATGAGCTTGCCTTGGCGGGTGATCTTGAGGCGATAGAGCGAGCCGCCGTGCTCTATGCCCACTTCCCGGGAGCCGTCGAAAAGTTCGCGGCTGCCATAGGTTTTCAGTTGCGGCTCAAGCGCACTCTCGCCGAAGCGAGGTCTTATCTGAGCCGGAACAGATCCGGTCGAATCGCTGTGAAGCTGGCTTTCGGAAATGCGATCTGCGGCCCGCTCGGAAACGGGTCCGCGCGGCAACCGCACCTGCATGTCGATATGGATACGCCTGTTCATTTTCTCGCCTCAGCATCGACTTTCCACACGGTGATGACAGCAAATTTGTTTTGTTGACATCAATACTCATGTTTATTAATCACTGCATTACTGGAATAAACGAGTCAAGTTTAAATCTCGCTTTTTCCACGCAAGCCAGGGAGATGTTTTCTTCCCAGCCAGCACGCGGCCTTCTCTTGAGGGGGAAGTCATAAACAATTGAAATTTTTCGGTTTCTTCGCTGTCCAAAGGACTGGCGAAGCGTGTCTGGTCATGAAGGAAACATTGGAAATGCGGGCGACTGGTGGGGTTCATAGAAGGTCATTTAAGGCGAGCACGGGACTTGCCGTCATTCTGGCGGCGATGACGTCGCAAGCATTCGGGCAGGAGCAGAAAGCGGCTGACGACGAAGCCGGCGTTGCGCTGAAGACGATCACCATTCGCCGCGCGAACGACACACAAGTGCCGACCTCGGTCACGGCGCCCGTGGGCAAGGTGAACCGCGAAGAGATCAATCGTTTCGGTGGCGCGAAACTGGACGATGTGCTGCGCGGAACCGCAGGCGTCTTCACCCTCCAGAGTGGCTCCAATCCGGGCGTGGCGGTCAATATCCGTGGCTTTGAAGGCTCCGGCCGCGTCAACATGATGATCGACGGCGTGCCGCAGAGCTATCGCAACACCGCGCATGACGCGCAGGGCTATGCCTATATCGACCCCAATCTGCTGTCTGAAATTGACGTGGCGCGCGGCGCTGTTACGACCGAAGGCGGTACTGCGCTTGCCGGCAGTGTGAATTTCCGCACGCTCGGCGTGGACGATGTCATTCTCGACGGCAAGGACAAGGGCGTTCTGGGACGTGCTTCCTGGGGCAGCAACGGCACCGGATTCTCCGAAATGCTGGCGGGCGCGGCACGCGTCAATTCGATCGGGCTTGTCGCGGCCATCAGCCGCCACGATTCCAACGACTACAAGAACGGCGACGGCGTGACTGTCGAGAAGACCGGCGAGGAACTGACTTCCGGCTTGTTCAAGGCCGAGTTCGGCCTTGGCGAAGACCAGAAGCTGACGCTTGGCGGCGTTCTCTACAACAACCACTATGGCACATATGCTGCGGGCTATCGTCCGGGAACCTATACGATCTACGATATGTTCCTGCAGAACCGCACGTTCTTCGCACAGTATAACTACAACCCGTCCGACAACGATCTCATCGGCATCGACGTCAACCTCTACCACAACAGCACATCGCAGAACTGGGTGGATGGTAATGGCGGCTTCGTCGGGCGGCAGGTCTCGGCCGAAACCACCGGCATGACCGCCTCGAACACGTCGCGCTTCACCTTTGGCGATGTGGCGGTTGCATGGAAGAACGGCTTTGAAATCAACCGCGACAATGCGGGCGGCACCAAGACGGGCGTCAACCCGACAGATGCCACATCCAATCGTGGTGCGGTCTTCTCGGAAGCGACCTGGAATTATCAGGCGCTGCAAGTCGTTACAGGCCTTCGCTATGATTACTTCAAGCTCGAAAGCGAAGACAGTTCGATCTCGAACAGCGACAGCGAGTTCAGCCCCAAGGTCACAGTCGCCTACAACGTAACCGACTGGTTGCAGCCCTACATTACCTATGCGCATTCCATGCGTTCGCCGACCCTGCAGGAAACCTTCCTTGGCGGCATCGCCCATGCCGGAACCGCGGGGCTGCATGGAAACCCCAATCTCCGTCCTGAAAAGCAGCGCGGCTGGGAATTCGGCGTCAATATCGCTCGCGATGGCATCCTGACCGCAGAAGACGGCCTGCGCATCAAGGCCAACTATTACATGATGCGGGTTGAGGACTATATCACCGCCTCCAGCACCAACAGCCAGTTCATCAATGTTGACGGCACGTCCGATGTGAAGGGCTTCGAACTCGATGCCCGTTACGATGCCGGCTTCGCGTTCGGTGGCATTGCCTATACGCACTCCACTTCCGAACTGCCTGAGCAGACGGCGGGGCTTGGCGCCAACCAGTATCTGCCGGAAGATGTGGTGACTGTTACCGCCGGCGCGCGCTTCTTCGAACGCAAGCTTGAAAGCGGCCTGCGTGTCCAGCACGTTTCAAGCGGGCGGACCATCAGCGGCAGCGATACCGATCCCTACACGCTGGTGGACGTGTTCGCGAAGTACAAGTTCACCGATACGGTCGATCTTTCGCTTCAGGTGCTCAACATTGCCGACAAGGAATATACCCCCGCGCTGAGCACCTATGGCTCCGGTCGCGGGCGCACCTTCCTCGTCTCGACACAGTTCCAGTTCTAGAACTGCGGGAGGCGTTCCCGCCTCCCGTTTAAGATCGTCACATCTGCTAAGGCCGACCAACCTGACCGCGGCGGCCTTCTGATCCCGAGATGTGACGCGGCGAGTGCAGCCCTACCGCTGCACTCGCCGAAAACTATATAGTTAGAGCATTCCGCTTCGCACTTTTCGGGATGCGCTACAGCCAGTCCCAAACCTGATGGAAAAGGATCAGCAATGTTCATAGCCATGAATCGCTTCAAGGTTCGCGTCGGCAGCGAGGCCGATTTCGAGACCGTCTGGAAGAATCGTGACTCCAGATTGTCGGAACTTCCCGGCTTCGAAGGCTTTCATCTGCTTCGCGGCGCGACCAACGAAGAAGAAGGCTACACGCTTTATGCTTCGCACACGGTCTGGCGCGATCGCGAGGATTTCGTCGCGTGGACCAAATCCGAACAATTCCGCGATGCGCATCGCAATGCCGGGGATAACAAGCCGCTCTATCTCGGTCCCCCGCAGTTCGAAGGCTTCAGCGCCGTGCTTGGCTCGTGATGCCGCAGGCCGCTGCCTATCCACAAGGTGCGGCGAAATGGCGCATAATGTCCTGGCGGCGCATTTCCCGCGCCGCTATGGCAAACGCAGTTGCCAATTGTCCTTTAAAGATGGGTAGTTAACTCATATTTAGAATGATTCTAAGCTATTGATTTTTAGAACATTTCAAAAACATAAAAATTGACAGAACTGAACCCGAACGGCCATAACCTGACTTAATTGGGTGGGTTTTATAAACACCGCTTAAGTAACGCCTTTAATGTTCGGGCCTTTAACCCTTGCAGTTGGAGGAACCATTGACCGGTTCAGTTCGGCCTTGCGCCATGAGTGAAATAAAGCTGCCAGATTTTCTGCGCAGCCACACAGTTGAAGTACAGTTTGAGCCGGTAAAGTCCCTCCCTTCGGTGCTTTTCGCATCCGACTTTTTCTGCGCGCGCTTGGGAGATAGTTCCTCATGCTAGTGTGCAGCTGCAATGTTATTACCGATAAGGACATCGAAGCCGTCGTTATCGAGCTTCTCGATCAGGATTGCTGGCAACTTATCGTTCCCGGCACCGTCTATAACATCATGTCCAAGCGCGGCCGTTGCTGTGGCTGCTTCCCAAACGTCGTGGAAACGATCATAAGGGTGACTGAAGAGTATCATCTTCGTCATAACCAAATGGACGAAAACGTGATCCAGTTCATGGATCGTGTACGTTCTCTACGCGACAAATTCGGGAGTTCATGGAATGAAAGGCGAACCAAAGGTCATCGAGCGGCTTAACGAGGCACTTTTCCTCGAGCTTGGCGCTGTAAACCAGTATTGGCTTCACTACCGCCTCCTCAACGACTGGGGCTTCACGCGTCTTGCCAAGAAGGAACGTGAAGAGTCTATCGAAGAAATGCATCACGCCGACAAGCTGATTGACCGCATTATCTTCCTGGAAGGTTTTCCAAACCTGCAGACCGTAGCTCCGCTGCGCATCGGCCAGAACGTCAAGGAAGTTCTGGAAGCCGATCTTGCAGGCGAATACGACGCCCGCGCTTCCTACAAGAAGTCCCGCGAAATCTGCGACGAACTCGGCGACTATGTTTCCAAGCAGCTTTTCGATGAGCTTCTGGCCGATGAGGAAGGTCACATCGACTTCCTCGAAACCCAGCTCGACCTTCTCGCCAAGATTGGCGAAGAGCGTTACGGCCAGTTGAACGCGGCTCCGGCTGATCAGGCCGAGTAAGCCAACCTCACCAAGTATCAAGAAGCCGGAGCCCTGCGCTCCGGCTTTTTTTGTCATCTCAACTTTACCGTTGCCCCTTTATCGTGATATTGCGCGCGCAATTTCCGATATTTGCAAGGTTCTCCCAATGAGCGCACCGCGCGTCAGTTTCGTTTCCCTTGGCTGCCCGAAGGCGCTTGTCGATTCCGAACGCATCATCACCAGCCTTCGCTCCGAAGGTTATGAAATCTCCCGCAAGCATGACGGCGCCGATCTGGTGATCGTCAATACCTGCGGCTTTCTCGATTCCGCGCGCGATGAATCGCTGGATGCCATCGGCCTTGCCCTCAACGAAAATGGCAAGGTGATCGTGACCGGCTGCCTGGGCGCAGAGCCCGAGGTCATCCGCCAGCGCCACCCGAACGTGCTCGCCATCACCGGCCCGCAGGCCTATGAAAGCGTGATGAGCGCGGTGCATGAAGCGGCCCCTCCCGCGCACGACCCGTTTGTCGATCTGGTGCCCCCGCAGGGCGTGAAGCTGACCCCGCGCCATTACGCCTACCTGAAAATCTCCGAGGGCTGCTCGAACCGCTGTTCGTTCTGCATCATTCCGGCGCTGCGCGGCGATCTCGTCTCGCGCCCGATTGATCAGGTGCTGCGCGAAGCGGAAAAGCTGGTTAATGCAGGCGTGAAGGAAATCCTCGTCATCTCGCAGGATACGAGCGCCTACGGCCTCGACATCAAATATCAGGAAGCCATGTGGCAGGACCGCACGGTTCGCACCAAGTTCCTCGATCTCTCGCGTGAATTGGGCGAGATGGGCGTATGGGTGCGCATGCATTATGTCTACCCCTACCCGCATGTCGATGAAGTCATTCCACTGATGGCGGAAGGCAAGATCCTGCCTTATCTGGATATTCCGTTCCAGCACGCCTCGCCTGCGGTGCTGAAGAATATGCGCCGTCCCGCACATCAGGAAAAGACGTCGCGCCGCATTCAGGCCTGGCGTGAAACCTGCCCTGATCTGGCCGTGCGTTCCCCTTTCATCGTCGGCTATCCGGGTGAAACCGAAGAAGATTTCCAGATGCTGCTCGACTGGCTCGACGAAGCCAAGATCGAACGCGCCGGCTGCTTCAAATATGAGCCGGTCAAGGGTGCGAAGGCCAATGACCTCGGTCTGGAGCAGGTACCGGAAGAGATCAAGGAAGCTCGCTGGCATCGTTTCATGGCCAAGCAGCAGCAGATTTCGACCAATCTCCTCAAGAAGAAGGTCGGCAAGCGCCTGCCGGTCATCATCGACGAGTCGAACGGAACGGTTGCCAAGGGCCGCACGCGCTACGATGCTCCGGAAATCGACGGCAGCGTTCACATCCAGTCGCGCCGCCCGCTTCGCGTGGGCGACATCGTGACGGTAAAGATCGAAGCGAGCGACGCCTACGATCTTCACGGCATGGCGGTCTGATGGCGGCGGATGCGGCCATAAAGATCAGAAAGGCAGCCTCGGCTGACGTGGCGGCGATTGTCGCCATGCTGGCCGATGATGCGCTGGGCGCAAAGCGTGAAGATGCGAGCCTTCCCTTGCGGGATTCCTATCGCAGCGCCTTTGCAGCCATCGACGCCGACCCCAACCAGCTTCTGGCTGTCGTGGAGCAGGAAGGCGAGATCATCGGCTGCATGCAGGTCAGCTTCATACCCGGCCTGTCGCGGATGGGCATGTGGCGCGGCCAGATCGAAAGCGTCCGGATTGCGAGCCGCATTCGCGGCGGTGGAATCGGTCGTCAGATGATCGAGTGGGCGATCGAACGGTGCCGCGAACGCGGCTGCCGCCTGGTGCAACTGACAACAGACAAATCACGTGCCGACGCATTGCGTTTCTATCGGTCCCTTGGCTTCATCGACAGCCATGAAGGACTTAAGCTATCGCTTTAACAGACGGCTTCAATACAATGTAAGAAAATAAAAAGGGCGCTTTGAGCGCCCTTCTTTTTGATCGTGGTGAAAACTCACTGCGGCAGCTTGTCGTCCACGCCAGCGACGTAGAAGTTGAGGCCCAGCAGGGTCTTGTCGTCAGCCTGTTCGCCTTCTTTCAGCCAGACGGAGCCGTCCTGCTTCTTGATCGGACCGGTGAAAGGCTTCAGTTCGCCGGACTTGATCTTGGCTTCGGTTTCTTCCGCCAGTTTCTTCACGTCGTCCGGCATGTTGGTATAAGGCGCCATCTTCACGAGGCCTTCCTTCATGCCCCACCAGATGTTCTGGCTTTTCCACGTACCATCGAGAACTGCCTTGGCGCGGTCGATATAGTAAGGACCCCACTCATCCACAACCGCGGTAAGCTGCGTGTCGGGCGCGAACTTGATCATGTCCGAAGCCTGACCGAAAGCCTTGATGCCGCGATCATGCGCGACCTGAATGGCAGCGGTGGAATCGGTGTGCTGGGTGATGATGTCCACACCCTGATCGATCAGAGCCTTGGCCGCATCAGCTTCCTTGCCCGGATCGAACCAGGAATTGGCCCAGATCACCTTGACCTTGAAGTCAGGATTGACTGACTGCGCGCCGAGCATGAACGCGTTGATGCCCTGCACCACTTCCGGCACCGGCACGGAAGCGATGTATCCGGCCACGCCCTTGGTGGACATCTTGGCGGCGATCACGCCCTGCACGTAACGGCCTTCATAGAAGCGCGCATTATAGGCCGACATGTTGTCGGCGGTCTTGTAGCCGGTCGCGTGTTCAAATTTCACATCCGGGAACTTCTTCGCGACCTTGAGCGTCGGGTCCATGTAGCCGAACGAGGTGGTGAAGATCAGCTTGTTGCCCGCACGCGCCAGACGCTCGATCGAACGTTCGGCATCAGCACCTTCCGGCACGTTTTCCAGGAAGGTGGTTTCGATCTTGTCGCCAAGCGCTTCAACAAGCTCCTTGCGGGCCTGATCGTGCTGATAGGTCCAGCCGAAATCGCCCGGAGGTCCGATATAGATGAAGCCGATCTTCAGTTTATCTTCTGCATGCGCCGCGCCGCCGAGCATAAAGCTCGTCGCGGTGGCTATAGCCAAAAGCGTCTTTTTCATGATCCCTGCACTCCTTGTTTGCACCCACTAACCAGAACGAAAATCCTTGGGAGTGATTTTCGTCTACCCCTCAACCGTTGGCTTTACCTGTCCGGCACGAAGGGCTTGCCGAGCGAAGCCGGCGTATTCATCATCGTCAGGCGCTTGTTGCGCGAAATGATGACCAGCACCACAATCGTCGCAAGATAAGGCAGCGCGGACAGAAACTGCGATGGCAGGCCCAAGCCCAGCGCCTGCGCGTGGAGCTGGCCAATCGTCACCGCGCCAAACAGATAAGCGCCGATCAGCACCCGCCAAGGTCGCCACGAAGCGAAGACGACGAGGGCAAGCGCGATCCAGCCACGACCGGCAGTCATGTTTTCCACCCATTGCGGTACATAGACGAGCGAAAGCTGCGCGCCCGCCAGACCGGCGCAGGCACCCCCGAACAGCACCGCCAGATAGCGCGTGCGCACCACATGCACGCCGAGCGAATGGGCGGAGCCGTGGCTGTCGCCGATGGCGCGCAGGGTAAGGCCAGCCCGTGTACGGAACAGAAACCACGCCACGCCGATAACCAGCAGGATGGACATATAGAAGATCGGGTCCTGACCAAAGAGGAACCGACCGACAAGCGGGATATCGGTCAGATAGGGAATATGAACGGCTTCTAGCCGGACGCCGGGAAGCCCGACAAAACTTTCGCCGAGCAGGGCCGACGCGCCGACGCCGAGGATTGTGAGCGCCAGCCCGGTCGCCACCTGATTGGTGACCAGTATGAGCGTCAGAAAGCCAAAGACGGCGGAGAAGAGAGCGCCCACCAGAACGGCGGCAAACAATCCCAGCCATGCCGAACCGGTCATCTGTGCGATGGCGAAGCCGGACACCGCACCCATCAGCATCATGCCCTCGACACCGAGGTTGAGCACGCCGGAGCGCTCCACCACCAGCTCACCGATGGCCGCGATAAGGAGAGGCGTCGCAGCCGTTGCAATTGTCAGGAGAATAGCCTGTGTCAAATCCATGGGATCAGGCCTTTCCCGCTCGGGCTGCGGATATGAAGCGAATGCGATAGAGGATCAGCGTATCGCAAGCGAGAACGAAGAACAGGATCATGCCCTGAAACACGCGTGCTGACTTTTCCGAGATGCCTATGGAAACCTGTGCCGCTTCGCCGCCAAGATAGGAAAGCGCCAGCACCAGACCGGCCGCGATCGCCCCCAGCGGGTTAAGACGTCCGAGAAAGGCGACGATAATTGCCGTGAAGCCATAGCCCGGGGAAATGACGGGGCGAAGCTGGCCGATGGCGCCCGAAGTTTCCGCAATGCCGGCAAGACCGGCAAGTGCGCCGGAAACCGCAAAGACGAAGAACACCATCCTGCCTGCGCTGAAACCCGCAAAACGCCCTGCCCTCGGGCTTTGGCCGATGACCTTGACCTCGAAGCCCTTCAGCGTGTGCTTGAGCAGAAACCAGACGACCACCGCCGCCACAAGCGCGAAGATGAAACCCCAGTGGGCACGGCCCGATGCACTCCAGATTTCCGGCAGAATGGCGCTATCGTTGAACTGGCGGGTTTCGGGGAAGTTATAGCCTTCCGGGTTGCGCCACGGGCCGCGCACCAGCCAGTCGAGAAACAGTTGCGCGACATAGACAAGCATGAGGCTGGTCAGAATTTCGTTCGTGTTGAAGCGCACTTTCAGCAAGGCGGGAATGGACGCATAAGCCATCCCGCCTGCCATGCCCATCAGCATCATCAAGGGCAGAACCACCCATGACTGCAGATCGGGGAACATGACGGGCAGCACCGAGCCCGCGATGGCACCGGCAATGAACTGCCCCTCGGCACCGATATTCCAGTTGTTGGACAGGAAACAGATGCATAGCCCCACCGCGATCAGGATCAGCGGCGCGGCTTTCACGAGTAATTCATGCCACGACCAGATGTCGAACAAGGGCTCCACGAAGAAGACATAGAGCGCATGCAGCGGGTCCTTGCCCATCAGCGCAAAAGCGAGACCGCCGAAAACCAGCGTCAATGTCAGCGCAAGCAACGGCGACAAGGCGCTGAAAAGTTTTGAGGGTTGCGAGCGTTTGACGAGTTCGATCCGCATCATGCAGCCTCTCCAGAAACACCGCCCATCAGGAGGCCGATCTTTTCCAGCGTCACATCGGCAATCGGCATTGGATCGGAAAGCTGGCCGTGGTTCATGACCGCGATCCGGTCGCTGATTTCAAGAAGTTCATCAAGGTCCTGGCTGATAACGAGAACTGCGGAACCGGAACGCGCAAGATCGACGAGCGCCTGACGAATATGCGCCGCAGCACCGGCATCGACGCCCCATGTCGGCTGGTTCACCACCATGACAGACGGTGAACGGTCAAGCTCGCGCCCGATGATGAATTTTTGCAGATTACCGCCGGAAAGTGCGGATGCTGGTGGATTTTCAGCGCTCTTGCGCACATCCATCCGTTCGATGATGCGCTTTGCAGCCGACCGAAGCGCGCTCTCCGCGATCAGCCTGAGTTTGCCGCCGCGCAGGAACATTTTCGCGTCGGTCCTGTACCGCGACAAGAACAGATTGTCGGTCAATGTCATGGTCGGAACGGCACCGTGTCCAAGCCGTTCTTCGGGCACGAAGGCCGCGCCCATCATGCGCCTTTCGCTAATGCCTGCCTTGCCAGCATCCTTACCGCGAATACGCACATTCGAGGCGCTGGACTGCAACACTTCACCGGAAACGGCCTCGAAAAATTCACCCTGCCCGTTGCCCGCAACGCCTGCAATGCCAACGACTTCGCCAGCGGCAACCGAAAGCGAAATATTTTTCAGCGCCGTCGAAAACGGTCCACGCGGCGGCTGCGACAGCGACCTGATTTCTAAAAGCGCATCGTCACCCGCATTTTGCGCCGCAATGGGAGTGCGCGCCACGACGTTGATGTCGTTTCCAACCATCATGCGGGCAAGCGAGGCAACGGTTTCCTTGCGCGGATCGCAATGCGCGACGACCTTGCCATGCCGCAACACCGTCGCGCGGTCACAAAGGCGCTTCACTTCCTCCAGACGGTGGCTGATATAAAGGATCGACTTGCCTTCGGCTTTCAGCCGCTCCAGCGTTTCAAACAGCTTGTCGGCTTCCTGCGGCGTCAGCACCGATGTCGGCTCATCCAGAATGATCAGGTCGGGTTCCTGAAGGAGACAGCGCACAATCTCGATGCGCTGGCGTTCGCCAACCGACAGGTCGCCGACATGCGCTTGCGGATCGACAGGAAGGCCATAGGTCTTGCCGACCTCACGCGCACGTTTTGCAACCTCCGAAAGCGGAAGCGAACGGTCCAGCGACAAGGCGATGTTTTCAGCGGCGGTAAGTGAATCAAATAGGGAAAAATGCTGGAAAACCATGCCGATGCCGAGTTTTCTTGCAGCGGCAGGTTCGTCTATCGCGACAGGCTGCCCTTTCCAGACGATTTCGCCTTCAAGGGGTTGCAGGGCGCCGAACAGCATTTTCACGAAGGTGGACTTTCCCGCGCCATTTTCGCCCAGGAGCGCGTGAATCTCGCCTTCCCCGATGGTGAGATCGACACCATCACAGGCCCGCAGCTGACCAAATACTTTCGTGAGCCGGCGGACATCAAGAAGAGGCCGGTCGGTTAAAGGCGCTGTCATTGTTCCCCATTTGTATTTTTGAGCGACCTTAGCCAGCAAGTCTGCTCTTGAAAAGCCCAAAAGCAAGCAGCGGTGGACATATGCACACCGCCGCGATCATCAGTCAGTTCAGGGAAGCAGAATGGTCGTTCCTGTGGTCTTGCGGGCTTCCAGATCCTCATGCGCCCTTGCCGCATCCTTGAGCGCATAGGTCTGGTTGATCTCGATCTTGACGGCGCCGGTTCCCACCACATCGAAAAGCTCTGCCGCCGTCTTTTCGAGGTCGGCCCGCTTGGCGATGTAATTGAACAGGGTCGGTCGCGTGGCGAAGAGCGATCCCTTCTGGGCCAGAATGCCCAGATCGAACGGCGGAATGACACCGGAGGACTGGCCGAAGCAGGCAAACATGCCAAGTGGCTTCAACACATCCAGTGAGCCCATATAGGTATCGCGTCCAACGGAATCATAAACCACATCGACGCCCGCTCCGTCCGTCAGCTCCTTCACCTTTTCGGCGAAGTTTTCAGTGCGGTAATTGATGACGTGGTCGTAGCCGTGCTTTCTGGCGAGCGCGATCTTTTCTTCCGATCCTGCCGTGCCGATGACGGTAGCCCCGAGGTGCTTCGCCCATTGCCCGGCAATGAGCCCCACACCACCGGCAGCAGCATGGAAAAGGATCGTCTGTCCCGGCTCGACCCTGAACGTGCGCCGCAGAAGATACTGCGCCGTCATGCCTTTCAGCATCATCGAGGCGGCGGTCTTCAGATCGACATTATCGGGAACCCTGACCAGCCGTTCGGCTGGCAGAATGCGCTCGTCTGCATAGGAGCCCGGTGTGGCGACATAGGCAACACGATCGCCAACGCGAACATCGCTCACGCCCGGACCAACCGCCACGACCGTGCCCGCACCTTCATTTCCAGGCGTGAACGGCATCTGCGCCGCCTTGTAAAGCCCCGTGCGGAAATAGACATCGATGAAGTTGAGACCGACGGCTTCATGGCGCACCTTCGCTTCGCCCGGACCGGGTTCACCGATCTCGATCTGCTCATACTTCATGACGTCCGGACCACCGGTCTGGTGGACGCGAATGGCATTGATCATGGTGCTTCTCCGCTCTTCTGCTTCTTTTCGACAACCTTTCTGGCCTTCGCAAGTGCCGCTTCACGGCCCAGACTCGGGAAAAGCTGCATGATCGCCCCGATGAAATAGATGTAAAGCCCTGTCACGGAAACGCCGACGCGGACCCACAACGGCGCATCCAGAGTATAATAGAGCGCAGCCGCGCCAAAGGCACACCAGAGCAGGAAAACAGTCAGGTTGAGCGGGCGCAGGCGCACGACGCGCACCGGATGCAGGAAGTTGATCGGCAGGAACGAAAGGATTGCCGACACGACGACAGTCGCAAATGCGACCCACTCGCCCGGCCTGACGATGAAAAGCGTAAAGACGACCATGTTCCAGACGACCGGGAAACCCTTGAAGAAGTTTTCCTTCGTCTTCATGCCGGTATCGGCATAATAGATCGCGCTCGAAACCACGATTATGGCACCGGATATGAACGACAGATAGGTGCCCATGAACCCGCTTTGATAAAGCGCGAAGGCAGGTATCAGAACATAGGTGACATAATCGATGATGTTGTCGAGAAGCTCGCCGGACCAGTTCGGAAGAACATATTTCACCTCGAGCTTGCGCGCGATGGGTCCATCGATGCCATCGACGAAAAGCGCCAGCCCCAGCCACCACCACATTGCCGTGTAGCGCCCGTCGCTGGCCGCCACGATGGAAAGGAATGCCAGAAACGAACCCGATGCCGTCAGAAGGTGAACCGAAAACGCCTTGGCTTGCGGCGCGGTGACTTTCTTGGCTTTGAGTTTTCCGGTCAGTTTGGTTTTCACGCCGTCCGCCATTTCAGTTTGTCGCCGCGCTTATCCCGCCCAAGACAATCCCCGAGGCGGCGAGTATATTTAATCTATCGGGGAACGCGTACACTACACAAACTGACATCCCCAAAACTAATGATCATCGAAACCTTTTCCCTCGGGAAAAAGCCATGATCCTGCAGCAGCTTTCCCTGAATAAGCGCAAAAGAGCAAGTAAGGCGTGAGGCAAATCCGCCATAATCCCACGGAAGAATGGCCTTTTGGCTGTATTTCGGTTTAAGTGCGGCTGGAATCATCAGACGATGCACGAGGCCCGCAATGTCGGGCCGGGGATGAAACACGATGAACGATCTTGTTGTGAACAAGCCACTCACCGACATTGTCATCAGCGGCAGCGGACCCGCCGGCATGATGGCTGCGCTGGCGCTCGGCGCGAAAGGCTATCGCACCGTCCTGCTCGGACCGGAGACCGACAAGGGAGACCGTCGCACGACAGCGCTCATGATGCCGGCCATCAGATTGCTGGAGGGACTGGGCGTCTGGCCGGGTATCGAGCCGGAAGCAGCAGCCCTCGCCTCCATGCGCATCGTGGATGCGACACGGCGGCTTGTGAGAAGCCCCGTCGTGACCTTCCGCGCCGGTGAAATCGACGAGGCCGCGTTCGGCTACAACATCCCCAATGCCGTATTGAACGAGAAACTTTCTGAAGCCGTCGCACGCAATCCGAATATTCAACGCATCAATGCACCCGTCATCGAATATCGCCACAATGGCGACCACGTGACCGTCACCCTGTCGGGCGGCGACACGCTGCATACGCGGCTGGTCGTTGCAGCCGATGGACGCAATTCGATGGCTCGCGAAGCCGCCGGCATCCGCACACGCCGCTGGAGCTATCCGCAGACGGCCGTTGTGCTTTCCTTTTCACACACTGTCGATCATGAAAACATTTCGACGGAGTTCCACACCGAGGAAGGCCCTTTCACCCAGGTTCCCCTCAAAGGCAAACGCTCGAGCCTTGTCTGGGTTGTGAATCCGGGTCGCGCCGAAGCGCTTCTTGCACTTGATGACGCCACGCTCGCCAGGCGCATCGAGGACATGATGCAATCCATGCTCGGCAAGATCGAACTCGAAATAAAGCCGCAGGCCTGGCCGCTTTCCGGCCTCGTGCCTCATGTTTTTGCAGCCAGACGCACGATTCTTATCGGCGAAGCCGCGCACGTTTTTCCGCCAATCGGCGCACAAGGCCTCAATCTGGGATCGCGCGATGTCGAAACGCTGGTCAAGGCCGTAGAAAGCGATCCGGCAGATCCCGGTTCGGATCGGGTCATTCGCGCTTATGACCGCGCGAGACGCCCGGATATTCTGGCCCGCACCGGCTCCGTCGATGCACTCAATCGTTCGCTTTTGTCCGGCATGCTTCCGGCGCAGATCGTGCGCGGCGTGGGCCTGGAAATGCTTCGCTCCTTTGCGCCGCTGCGCGCGTTCTTCATGCGTGAAGGGCTTCGCCCCGGCAGCGGCTTCTCGCATCTTCTTCCGAAACTGCCGAGGCTTCCACACCGAGACGACGGAAAACGCTCCAGCTAACCTGATTTTCGGACCACCTGACACATCAAACTGACAGAATTGCCGGTCGCTGCCGACTTTAATTTGTCGCGCGGTGAACTAAATAATGTTGCATGGGTATGACACAGATAAAGCACGCGAAATTCCAGATCGGCCAGGTGGTCAAGCACCGGCTATTCCCCTTCCGCGGGGTCATCTTCGACGTGGATCCAGAATTCGCGAATACGGAAGAATGGTATGAATCCATTCCCGAGGAAGCGCGCCCGCATCGCGATCAGCCATTCTATCATCTGCTCGCTGAAAACGCGGAATCCGAATATGTCGCCTACGTTTCGGAACAGAACCTCGTGCCGGATTTGAGCGGCGAGCCCCTGCGCCATCCGCAGATAGAAGAAATGTTCGACCGGCTGGATAACGGTTCATATCGCGTAAAAGCGCAGCACTCGAACTAGGGCGCGTTTCGATCCAATGAATGGAACCGGCGCTCTAATCTCTTTTATTTGAAATATAATCATTAAGATAGAAGCGTCTTTTAAAGCGATAGTTGAAAAGAAAAGGGGCGCTCGAAGCGCCCCTTTCTCGTGACAGACTGGATGCAGCTTAGTTTGCTGCGCCCTTTGCCTTGTCCTGTTCAGCCTTCATCTTGGCTTCAAAGTCTTTCTGCTTCTTCTGGACGGCGTCCTGAAGTTCCTTCTGGCGTTCTTCCAGTTCCGACTGCTTGAGAGCCGGGCCAGTCAGAGCGCCGGAGAAGCCGGTGAGTGCAACCGGAATCGGGTTCGGCTTGTTCTGATAGTTGACCGAAGTCAGGGTCAGCTTGCCGCCCTTCTTGAGCGCGTTGATGAGATCGTCGGTCAGCGGAGCTTCGGCGATGCAGCGATCCGGGAAGCAGATGCCGTATTCAAGCTTGACCGGCTTGTTGTTGTCGATCTGGAGGCCGACACCAGCAGGAATCAGACGGCCGATAGGAACGGTCACCTGAAAGATCTTGCGGTTGATCTTGCCCTTGATCTCGATGAGGTTGACGGCGGTCAGGAGCTGGCCGGAATCCGCGGTGACGATGTTCTGCGTGTTGCAGATGTCATTGTCTTCCTGCTTCGAGCAGACCTTGAACCAGCCCTGTGGCGGCTGCTGCGCCGATGCAGGCATCGTCGCGGAGGCAAGCAGGGCGAACGCGCCAGCAATGGCAGATGCGGCAGCGATTGTCTTCGTGCTGGACATGATCAACAGGTTCCTTTCAACACTCTGATCTATAGTTCCCGTTCTGTAGTTAAGTCAGCGATAGACCGTCACTGATTTGAAAATGCGGCAACAGCGTGACCTTGAGGGTTTTAGCCCCCATTCAGGCCCTATCCGGGCCCAATCCGGAGCCGTGTTACAACGACTAGGGGCATGAATCCAGATGAGTTTCGACATTCCATGCTCGGAATCCGCCAAAATCTTTGTTTTAGCTCCTACTGTCACGCGGCGGACACGCCCTAATTCCGCACTTAATGTACGATCATGCTAGTTTTCGGTTCCGAATCGGCGCTTCCCGGCGGCGACCATCAAACTTGTTTACAATGGACGATTGAAGTTGAACGGATTGATTGCCTATCTCCGCAAAGCGGTTCTTGCGAGCTTTACCGGAGCGGTTGTCGCCGCAATGCCGGTGCAGGCGGTAGCGGAAACCCAGCCGGACTACGCGCTCTCCATGCATGGAGACGTGGCGCTACCAGCCGACTTCACCCATTTTCCTTACGCAAATGCCGACGCACCGAAGGGCGGCGCGCTCACAATGGGCGTTGTCGGCACTTTCGACAGTCTCAATCCATTTGTGCTGAAAAGCATGCGTACAACGGCGCGCGGCCTGTTTCTTGACAGCGATCTGGGAAATCTGGTTTTCGAACCATTGATGCAGCGTTCGCGAAACGAACCTTTTACGCTCTATCCTCTCCTTGCGGAGAAAGTCTCTACCGATCCGGATCGCAAATGGGTCGAGTTCACGTTGAACCCGAAAGCGAGATGGTCTGACGGCCAACCGGTGACGGTGGACGATGTGCTCTTCACCTACGACATCCTGACGGAAAAGGGACGCCCTCCCTACAATAACCGGATGAGCCGTGTCGAAAAGATCGAGAAGACGGGCGAACGCTCCGTTCGCTTCACCTTCAACGACAAGTCGGACCGTGAGTTTCCCATGCTTATCGCGTCCGTTATGCCCGTGCTGCCAAGGCACGCCATCGATCGCGAAACTTTTGGCAATTCGTCCCTTAAACCACCTGTTGGCAGCGGCCCGTACCTTGTTTCCGGCGTGCAGCCCGGCCAGCGGATCGTCTACAAGCGCAACCCTGATTATTGGGGCAAGGATTTACCCTCCCAGCGCGGCCTCAACAATTTCGACACTTTGACAGTCGAATATTATCGCAACGAAACTTCCCTTTTCGAGTCCTTCAAGAAGGGGTTGCTCGACGTCTTTATCGAAGCAAACCCGACCCGCTGGCAAAAGCTCTATGATTTCCCGGCGGTCAAACAGGGACGGGTTATCAAGGACAACTTTGAAAAAGGCACGCCAGCCAATCTGCTGGGATTCGTGTTCAATACGCGCCGCCCGATCTTCGCCGATCGGCGCATCCGGCAGGCGCTGGGGCTGCTGTTCGACTTTGAATGGGCCAACCGCAATCTCTTTGCCGATCAGTACCGGCGCACGCAGAGTTACTGGGAAGGATCGGAGCTTTCTTCGGTGGGCAAACCTGCAGACGACCGCGAGAAGCAATTGCTTGCGCCTTTCCCCGACGCTGTTCGCGAGGATGTCATGAATGGCACATGGCATCCGCCGGTAACGGACGGCAGCGGCCATGATCGCACGCCTGCAAAGAAGGCCTATGATCTGCTGACGGAGGCAGGCTTCCAGTTTGAACACGGTCTTGCGGTCGATCCTTCGGGCAAACCGCTCACGTTCGAAATCATGACGCGCTCGCCCGACGAAGAAAAGGTCGCGCTTGCTTACAAGCGCAATCTCGCGCGACTCGGCATTACGGCAGAAATCCGCACCGCAGATGATGCCCAGTATCAGCAACGCCTGCAAACGTTCGACTACGACATGATCCTCGGCGCGCTGACCGGTTCGCTTTCGCCCGGCAATGAACAATGGATGCGCTGGGGTGCGGCCTCGCGGGATGTGCAGGGAAGCTTCAACTATCCCGGTGTTGCCGATCCGGCGGTCGATGCGATGATCGAAGCGCTTCTGGCCGCAAGGACCCGTGCAGATTTCGTCAGTGCGGTCCGCGCGCTTGATCGTGTGCTTATCTCCGGCGACTATTACGTTCCGCTCTACTACCTGCCCTATCAATGGGTGGCCCGGTGGGACCGCATCGAACATCCGCAGAAGACTTCGCTCTACGGTTATCAACTGCCGACATGGTGGCGCGCAAAACAATGACCGGGCTTTAACGTCAGTGTAATTCGCCCTACATCCACCCAATATATGATGAGTATTCAACGGGAGGCCGAGCCTCCGGTTCCTGCACGGAGATTGAACCATGGCCGCCAGAAAGATAACTATCGATGTGGTCTCGGACGTCGTCTGCCCATGGTGCTTTCTGGGGCGCAAGCGCCTCGAGGCGGCTCTTGCCATGGTGCCGGATGTGGAGGCGGAAGTGCGCTGGCGTCCCTTCCAGTTGGACCCTACCCTGCCGCCACAAGGCAAGGATCGCCAGGCCTATATGCGGGAGAAATTCGGCACAGGCGGAAAGATCGATGACATCCACAAACAGTTGACCGAGCTTGGCGAGGAAAACGGCATCGTCTTCGATTTCGACGCCATCGCCCGCGCGCCGAATACGCTCGACGCACATCGCGTCATCCATTGGGCGGCACAGGCTGCACCCGATACGCAGGATCGGATGGTCGGCCTGTTGTTTTCGCTCTATTTCGAGCAGGGACAGGATATTGGCGACCATGAAGTGCTGGTTGATGCGGCGGCAAGCGTCGGCATGGACGCGGCAGTAGTCGCCCGGCTTCTCCAAAGCGATGCCGACAAGGCGACAATTCGCGAGGAGATAGATACGGCCAGCCGCATTGGTGTGCGCGGCGTGCCCTGTTTCATCATCGACCAGAAATACGCCGTCATGGGCGCACAGACGGCCGATGTTCTTGCCGACGCCATCCGCCAGACGGCGGAAGGTTTTGAACCGGGTATTGCCGAGGATCGCTGAAAGAAAAGCTATAAAATAGCCCGCGCTCCATCTGGACGCGCGGGCTTTTTCTTTGAATAATTGAATGCCTACATGCTCTGATCGGACACGCGAACCAGAGTCCAGCATGGCTGCTTGGCAAATTCATATTCCATATATTCGCCACCGTCCGTGCCCTTGATGACAACGATCTTATTGCCATTGGCAGCATCTTTGTATTCGGCCTGCAGCTTCTGACGTTCCAGCGTCGCCATATCTGGCATCACAGGCCATTCAACGTCAGCGAGTGGAACTTCCTTGCTTGTCTTTTTTGGCTCCGGGTCAGCTTCCATGTCGAGGCCTTCAAAGATGACTGTCTTGGCGGTCTGAGCTTCCTGAATCGCAATGTTATGGCTGAAACGCGTGACAAAATTCTCGATACCTTCAACCTTGCAGTTGAGTGTGGTCAGAGCAAAAGCCGATTGAGAAGCCAACACAAGTGCACCCGCAGTGCAGAAAATGCGCAAAGCATTCTTTAGCATCAAAGTTCTCTCCGTTCTAAAATCTCGGGACCAACAGGCGGCTCCGAACCCTCAATTTTTATCCCCGTGTGCCTCAGCCGCCTGTAGCAATTTTTGCGAGCTGAGTCATGATGACTGCCGAGCCGTTGAGGCGCTTCTCCGGTGTTGCCCAGTCGCGGATGAAAACAATGCTCTGATCTGGCCTGATCTTGGCCATAGAACCCTGTTCCCCGATCATTTTCACAAGCCCGACGGGATTTGCAAAAGTGGCATTGCGGAACTGGATGACCACGCCCTTCGGACCGGCGTCGAGCTTCTCGACATTCGCACGGCGGCAGAGCGCCTTGATGTAAACGATCTTGAGCAGATGCTGCACTTCTTCCGGCATCGGGCCAAAACGGTCGATAAGTTCCGCACCAAAGGCATCGATATCCTGCGGCTCTTCCAGATCGGCAAGGCGACGATAAAGGCCGAGGCGGAGCTGAAGATCGGGCACATAGGCTTCCGGAATCATTACCGCCGTGCCGATCGCGATCTGCGGCGACCACTGGCTGTCTTCAACCTCGATTGTGCCCTTGAGTGTCGCCACGGCTTCTTCCAGCATTTGCTGGTAGAGCTCGAAACCGACTTCCTTGATATGGCCGGATTGTTCCTCGCCGAGCAGATTGCCTGCCCCGCGAATATCCATGTCGTGGCTTGCAAGCTGGAAGCCCGCGCCCAGCGTGTCGAGCGACTGCAGAACCTTGAGGCGGCGTTCCGCCATCTGCGTCAGCATCTTGCCCGCAGGGAGCGTGAACAGCGCGAAGGCGCGTTGCTTGGAGCGACCGACACGACCCCGCAACTGGTAGAGCTGCGCCAAGCCGAACATATCGGCGCGATGCACGATCATCGTGTTGGCCGTCGGAATATCGAGGCCGGATTCCACGATGGTCGTGGACAGAAGCACATCATATTGGCCGTCATAGAAGGCGTTCATGATGTCATCCAGCACGCCCGGCGCCATCTGGCCGTGGGCTACGGCGACTTTTAGCTCAGGCACATGGGTTTTCAGGAATTCTTCGATCTCGCCAAGATCGGAAATACGCGGGCAGACATAGAAGCTCTGGCCGCCGCGATAGCGTTCGCGCAACAGCGTTTCGCGAATGACGAGCGGATCGAACGGCGACACGAAGGTGCGGACTGCCATGCGATCGACCGGCGGCGTGGTGATGAGCGAGAGTTCGCGCACCCCGGTCAGCGCAAGCTGCAAGGTGCGCGGGATCGGCGTGGCGGACAATGTCAGCACATGCACATCCGACTTCAGCTCTTTCAGCCGTTCCTTGTGCTTGACGCCGAAATGCTGCTCCTCGTCGATGATGAGCAGTCCGAGATTCTTGAACTTGATGGAGTTGCCGAGCAGCGCATGGGTGCCGACGACGATATCGACGGTTCCATCCTCCAGCCCCTTCTTGGCAGCCGCAAGCTCCTTCGTCCCCACGAGCCGCGATGCATGCGCGACGTTGATGGGCAGACCGTGGAAACGTTTCGAGAAGGTCTTGAAATGCTGGCGAGACAGAAGCGTCGTCGGCACGACGACCGCAACCTGAACGCCGCTCATCGCCGCAATGAAGGCAGCGCGCAGCGCCACTTCTGTCTTGCCGAAACCGACATCGCCGCAAATCAGGCGATCCATCGGCTTGCCAGCAGCCAGATCGTCCGCGACGGATTCAATGGCCGTCAACTGATCGTCGGTCTCATCATACGGAAAGCGAGCTGCAAACTCCGCATAGAGACCATCGGGCGGCGTCATGACCGGCGCGCCGCGCATCTGGCGTTCGGCAGCGATCTGGATCAGCTGACCGGCAATCTCAAGCAGGCGTTTCTTGAGCTTCGCCTTGCGCATCTGCCATGCGCCGCCGCCAAGTTTGTCGAGAACCGCATCCGAGCCTTCCGAACCATAGCGCGACAGAAGCTCGATATTTTCAACCGGCAGGAACAGCCGGTCGTCGCCTGCATAATGGATTTCAAGGCAGTCATGCGGCGCACCTGCCGCCGTGATCGTCTTGAGGCCAATGAAGCGACCGATACCGTGATCGACGTGGACGACAATGTCGCCAGCGCTGAGTGAGGCAACCTCCGAGATAAAGTCCTGATCCCGCTTGCGGCGCTTGGAGCGGCGGATGAGGCGGTCGCCCAGAATATCCTGCTCGGCCACGATGACGAGATCGCCCGCATCGAAGCCGCTCTCGACGGCCAGCACCGCCGCCGTCACCTTGTCGCGGGACAGCGCCTTGACGGTAGAAAGCCTGTCGACGGATTCGATCTTTTCCAGCCCATGTTCGTCGAGCACCTGCAAAAGACGGTCGAGCGAGCCTTCGGTCCAGGCAGCAACCAGCACCTTCTTGCCCGACGCCCGCAGTTCGGCAATATGCTTCACCACCGCCTCGAACAGGTTCACATCGGTGGCGGCGCGCTCCTCGGCAAAGCTGCGGCCCTTATGCACATCGGCATGAACAATCGTCCGACCCGTAACTTCCGGCGCACCGAACGGCGTCAGGTCGATGCGCATGCCCCCGGCTTCCGCGTGCTTCTCGACCTCTGATGGCGTGAGATAAAGCGTTTCCGGCTTCACCGGCTTGTAAGGCACGGCGTCACTGCCCGGTTCCTTGCCTTCAGCCTGCCTCAGCCGCGCCTCGTAATGATCGACAACCATGGTGTGGCGTTCGGTCAGCGCCTCATGGACAAGATGATCGAAGACCACCGGCATATCGTCCGCATGATCGAATACGGTGTCGAGCCTGTCATAGAACAGCGGCAGCCAGTGTTCCATCCCGGCAAAGCGGCGGCCTTCGCTGATAGCCTGATAGAGCGCGTCATCGCGCTGCGGCGCACCGAACATCGCGACGTAATTCTTGCGGAAACGGCTGATCATGTCAGGCGAGAGCGTAATTTCGCTCATCGGCTGAAGCACGAATTCCTTCCGCGTGCCGGTGGTGCGCTGCGAGGCCGGATCGAAAGCGCGAATCGTCTCCAGCGTATCCCCGAAGAAATCGAGCCTGAGCGGCTCTTCCGCGCCCGGCGCATAAAGATCGAGAATACCGCCACGCACCGCAAATTCGCCGATGTCGCGCACGGTGGAAACGCGCTCGAAGCCGTTGCGCTCCAACCGGGATGCCAGATCGTTCATGTCCAGCTGGTTGCCGGGGCGCGCAGAAATCACCTGCTCGGCAATTGCAGCCTGTGGCGGCAGTTTTTGCAGCACGGCATTGGCTGTGGTCAGAATGATTGCCGGATGCGGCGCTTTCCTGAGCGCGGCCAGGGCGCCAAGCGCTGTGAGCCTGCGCGCGGCGGCGTCCGCTCCCGGCGACACGCGATCATAAGGCAGGCAATCCCATGCAGGCAGATGCAGTACCGGCATGTCCGGCGCCACGAAACTCAAGACCTGTTCCAGATCCGCAATGCGCTGCCCGTCGCGCACGATATACATGATCGGCCCGCGTTCGCCGATCTCTTCCACCAGACGGATAAGACAGAACGCCTCATAACCGTCGGCGACGCCGTCGATCACGATATGACGATTTGCCCCGGATGCGCTGGAGGACTTGAGACCTAGTTTGCTGAAAACGGGCATGGGAACCTTGAACTCAGAATTCTATGCGGTCGCGGAAAGCGACAATATCGCGAAACAGCGGCGTGTCGTAGTCTGCGGGGATCGGGCTCTCGCCCGTCACCCATTTGAGAAGATCGCGGTCGAGCACTTCGAGAATATGCTCGAACTCATCAAGCTGCGGATCGGTGAAGCCCACAATATACGCGTCCGCATATTGTCCAAGGATCAGATCCATCTCGCGCATACCGCGATGCCACGCGCGAAACAGAAGCTTGCGGCGCCGTACATCCAGATTTTCCGTCGCCAATGTGCTGCCAGTCATCCTTGGTAAGCTCCAGTCAGTTCCAAATTGCTGCTGGTATATAGCATCTGCGCCGCAAACGGGAACCCGTTTATCCAACAGGAACAAAAAGAGCACAGAAAGATTGCACGCCGCCCTTGCACGGCAGCCAGAAGCAGTTAATGCTCCCGCCATGCGTCCATCCGTTCTCGACCCATTTTTCGCCTCCGTTCGTTCGCTTTCAGGCATTGGCCCGAAGGTCGCCGCCCTGCTTGGCAAACTGCTCGGCACCGACATACCGGGCGCGGAGCCGAAAGTCGGCCAGCTTCTGTTTCTGGCGCCGCATAGCGTGATCGACCGGCGCAACCGCCCCGGCATCGTTAACGCGCCTGAAGGCGCAATCGTCACGCTGGAAGTAACGGTAGACCAGCACCAGCCAGCGCCGCCCGGACGCGGCAATGTTCCGCATCGCGTCTTCGCGCATGACGATACCGGCGAAATCGCGCTGACCTTCTTCCATGCACAATTGCCATGGTTGCAAAAAATGCTGCCCGAAGGCGAGACCGTCATCGTGTCTGGGAAGGTGGAATGGTTCAACGGCCGCGCCTCCATGGTCCATCCGGACTACATTGCGAGCCTGGAAGATGCGGCCAATTTGCCGATGGTCGAGCCGGTTTACCCGCTGACGGCTGGCCTGTCGCCGAAGACGCTGGCGCGCGCCGTCAAGGAAGCTTTGAGCCGTGTTCCAACAATGCCGGAATGGGTCGACGCTCCCCTGCTGGCGCGGGAGCGCTTTACCAGTTTCCAGCAATCGCTCAATACGCTTCATCTGCCGGAAGACCCCTCCGATATTGGGCTTGAAAGTATTTCGCGACGCAGGCTCGCCTATGACGAGTTTCTCGCCGGACAACTGGCGCTCGCCCTTGTTCGCGCCAAGACCCGACGTCTTTCCGGTCGCCCATTGGAAGGAACAGGACGCATCGTCGCCGAAATCATGCGCCACCTGCCCTATCGCTTGACGAAGGGGCAGGATCAGGCCGTTCGCGAGATCATCACAGACCTCAAATCGCCTGAACGCATGTTGCGGCTTTTGCAGGGTGATGTCGGCTCGGGCAAGACGGTGGTGGGGCTGCTTTCCATGGCGCATGCCGCTGAATCCGGTGGTCAATCCGCGCTGATGGCGCCAACGGAAGTTCTCGCCCGCCAGCATTTTGCGACTATTGCGCCGCTTGCGGAGAAAGCGGGATTGAAGGCCGCGCTCCTGACCGGCCGTGAAAAAGGACGCGACCGGAATGCAGTGCTTGAAGGATTGAAAAGCGGCGAGATCGATATTGTGATCGGCACGCACGCGCTTTTTCAGGAAAAGGTCGAGTACCACGACCTCGTCCTGGTCATCATTGATGAACAGCATCGCTTCGGCGTGCATCAGCGCCTGATGCTGACGGCCAAGGGTTCGGCACCGGATATGCTGGTCATGACAGCGACCCCCATTCCGCGCACCCTTGTGCTTACCGCCTTTGGCGATATGGACGTTTCGAAACTGACCGAGAAGCCAGCCGGACGCCAGCCGATCACAACGGCTATCGTGCCGATGGAGCGCATGGGCGAACTTGTCGAGCGCATCCGAAAGGCTGTCGGAGAAGGACAGAAAATCTACTGGATCTGCCCGCTGGTCGAAGAATCCGAAGTCGTTGAACTGACATCAGCGGAAGAACGCTTTGAAAGCCTCAAACCCGTCTTTGGAGACCGCATCGGCCTTATCCATGGCCGCATGAACGGTGCTGAAAAAGACGAGGCCATGCGGGCGTTCAAACAGGGCGAAACCCGTGTTCTGGTTGCCACCACAGTGATCGAAGTCGGCGTGGATGTGCCCGATGCCACGATCATCGTCATCGAGCATGCAGAACGGTTCGGTCTGTCGCAATTGCATCAGCTGCGCGGGCGTGTGGGGCGCGGCGACAAACCTTCGACCTGCCTGCTGCTTTACAAGGGGCCGCTCGGTGAAATCGCGCAAGCCCGGCTGAAAGTGATGCGTGAGACGGAAGACGGTTTTCGCATCGCCGAGGAAGACTTGAAACTGCGTGGCGAAGGTGAACTGCTTGGCACGCGGCAGTCCGGAACGCCGGGTTTCCGCCTGGCTTCCATCGAAGCGCATGGCGATCTTCTGGAAATCGCCCGCAAGGACGCGCGTTACATTCTGACGAGCGATCCAGACCTGGAATCCGAACGCGGACAGGCGCTGCGGATATTGCTCTATCTCTTTGGGCGTGACGAAGCGATCAGGCTCCTGCGGGCGGGATAATAATCTCGCCCCTTAGCCTGAGGTGCGGAGCGAAGCGATGCCTCACCCTTCGAGACGGTGCTGCGCACCTCCTCAGGATGAGGCATTGGGGAGTGAAATCACCTTCAACGCTTTATAAAAGCCGTAACAGCTGCTTTTCCCGATTACTCGACAGTCACCGACTTCGCCAGATTGCGCGGCTGGTCGACATCGGTGCCCATCAGAACAGCGGTGTGATAGGCCAGCATCTGGATCGGCAGCGCATAGACAAGCGGAGTGATGAATTCCGGAACGTCCGGCAGAACGATGGTTGCCATCGTGTCGATGCTGGCAGCTTCTGCGCCTTTTTTGTCGGTGATAAGAATGATCCGACCCCCGCGCGCCGCCACTTCCTGCATGTTGGAAACGGTCTTCTCAAAAAGGCGATCCGACGGCGCGATGACGATTACCGGCATGGTTTCATCGATCAGCGCAATTGGGCCGTGCTTCAACTCACCGGCGGCGTAGCCTTCGGCGTGGATATAGGAAATTTCCTTGAGCTTCAGCGCGCCTTCCATGGCAAGCGGGAAGGAAGTGCCGCGACCGAGATAAAGCACATGATTGACCTTGGCCAGTTCATGGCAGACTGCGGCGATCTGGTCTTCCAGCTTCAGAACCTGATTGATGAAACGCGGCGCTTCGGAAAGCTGGCGCACCAGTTCCTGTTCGCGCTTGTCATCGATTGCGCCACGCGATTTCGCAGCCGCGATAACAAGCGAGGCCATGGCCGAGAGCTGGCAGGTAAAGGCCTTGGTCGAGGCAACCCCGATTTCCGGCCCGGCAAGCGTCGGGAAAACGGCATCGGATTCACGCGCAATGGTCGAGCCCGTCACGTTGACGACAGCGGCGATTTTCAGCCCCTGCGATTTGCAGTAGCGCAGCGATGCCAGCGTATCAGCCGTTTCGCCGGACTGCGATACGAACATCGCCAGCGAATCTTTCGAAAGCGGCATTTCGCGATAACGGAATTCAGACGCGATATCGCTATCGACCGGCAGGCGCGCAATCTGCTCGAACCAGTATTTGCCGACGGACGCAGCATAATAAGCCGTGCCGCAGGCAGATATCGTCAGGCGGTCGATCTTGCTGAAATCGATGCCGATTGCTTCCTGACGCACCTTGCCGGTGGTGAAGTCGAGATAGTTCGCCAGCGTGTGAGAGATCACTTCCGGCTGCTCGAACATCTCTTTCTGCATGAAGTGACGATGATTGCCCTTGGAGACAAGCATGTTAGCCGTCTGCGTCTTCTGGATCGGCCGCTCGACTTCGCTGTTGTTCTCGTCGTAAACGGTCACACCCTTGCGCGTCAGAACGGCCCAATCGCCATCTTCGAGATAGGCGATGGTATCCGTGAAAGGCGAAAGGGCGATGGCATCCGAACCGAGGAACATTTCACCTTCGCCATAACCGACGGCAAGCGGCGGCCCCTGGCGAGCGCCGATCAAAAGCTCTTCGTCGCCCTCGAACAGGAAAGCAAGCGCGAAAGCGCCATGCAGCATCGGCAGGCTGTCGCGGACAGCCTCGACCGGAGACTTGCCCTTTGCCAGTTCGCGGGTCACAAGATGCGCGACAGCTTCAGTGTCGGTTTCGGTCTGGAACTTGTAGCCTTCCGCCTCAAGCATGGCGCGAAGTTCGGCGAAATTCTCGATGATGCCGTTATGAACAACCGCAAGGCGCTCGGTGATGTGCGGATGGGCGTTACGCTCCACAGGCTTGCCGTGCGTCGCCCAGCGGGTATGGCCAATACCGATGACACCAGGAAGCGGTTCTCCAGCCAGTCGCTTCTCCAGATTGACCAGCTTGCCTTCGGCACGGCGGCGATCGAGCTTGCCGTTCTGCAAGGTGGCGATACCGGCAGAATCGTAGCCGCGATATTCAAGCCGCTTCAGTGCATCCACGAGAAGCGGAGCGACTTCGTTATTTCCGATAATGCCGATAATTCCACACATGGGCTGCTCCAGATCCGACGTCGAGACGTAATGTTTCGCGGTTTAAAGATTCTAACGCAGAACGGCAACCCAATGGATTGCCGCTCACTTAAGCTATTGGACGATTTATTTCGCCGCGGTTTTAGCCGCTTTGATGGCGGCATACTTCTCTCGCAGGATTTTCCCCCGGCCTTCCTTCGTTTCCTGCCGGGCACGACCGAAGGCCAGCGCATCGGCAGGAACATTGTCGGTAATCGTGCTGCCCGATGCGATATAGGCATTGTCGCCGATTTCTACCGGCGCAACCAGAGAACTGTTCGAGCCGACGAACGCGTTTTCGCCGATCACCGTCTTGTACTTGTTGTACCCGTCGTAATTGCAGGTGATGGTGCCCGCGCCGATATTGCTCGATGCGCCGACTATCGCGTCGCCGATATAGGTCAGGTGATTGATTTTCGCGCCTTTATGCAAGGTGGCATTCTTCACTTCGCAGAAATTGCCGACCTTGGTCTTTTCTCCCAGATTTGCACCGGGGCGCAGGCGGGCAAACGGCCCGATCTCTGCCTTGGGACCGACCTCCGCACCTTCCAGATGCGAGAAGGAATGTATCAAGGCTCCCGACGCAACATGCACATGCGGGCCGAAGAATACATTCGGCTCAACAATAACGTCGGCCTCGATCAGCGTGTCATGCGAGAAGAACACGGTTCCGGGCGCAATAAGCGTCACGCCTGCCAGCATCATCTCGCGGCGCTTGCGATCCTGCCAGATGGCTTCGGCTTCAGCCAGTTCGACACGATTGTTGATGCCGATGACATTATCGACCGGCACTTCGATGGCCGTCACATTCATGTCCCTGCCATGGGCGATGGCGACAATATCGGTCAGATAATATTCGCCCTTGGCGTTGTTATTATCGACGGCATCCAGAAGCGCCAGAGCATGTTGGCCACGGACAGCCATCAGCCCGCCATTGCAGAAACCGATCTGCTTCTGCGCTTCGCTTGCTTCCTTTTCTTCAACGATGGCGACAAGCTTGTCGCCCTCTTCGATCAGACGGCCATAGCCGTGCGGATTCTCCGGGCGGAAACCGATAACGACAACGTCTGCGCCTCCGGCCAGCCGCTCGCGGGCCTTTTGCAGGGATTGTGCCTCGATCAGCGGCGTATCACCAAAAACGATAAGCAGATCATCATAACCGCGTTCGATTGCCTCGCGCGCGGCCAGAACTGCATGCGCTGTACCGAGACGTTCCTTCTGCTCGAAGGCCGAGACAGGCCCTGCATTCTTTTCCACCGCCGCGCGCACTTCGTCGGCGCCGCGCCCCACGACCAGCGCAACATCGCTTTTGCCGGTGCCCTGAACGGCCTTGACCACGTGCGAAACCAGCGGCAATCCCGCCACCTGATGCAACACTTTGGGCAGGCTGGATTTCATGCGTGTGCCTTCGCCAGCAGCTAGCACGATGGAAAGGCAGGTACGGTCTGTCATTGTGTCGTCCAGAAAATTGAGATGATCTTCGCTCATAACATCAAAGCGTCTATGAAAACTTACGCGCCAGTCTTCAGGAAAAGACCTTCGATTTGCCCAAGTGCAGGAAAGGTTTCAAGCATCCAGTACGAGAATGATTGCATGCCGCCCGTCAGGAACAAAACTCCTGCTACCACCAAAAGCGCGCCCATCGCTTTCTCCACCTTGCCCAGATGCACCCGGAAACGCGAAAGAAACCGCATGAATGCGCCGGAAAAAAGGGCGGCGATCAAAAAAGGAATGCCAAGGCCAAGCGAATAGGTTGCCAGCAACAGCGCACCCTCGCCCACCGTGCTGCTACCGCCCGCAAGCGTCAGGATCGGCCCAAGAACTGGCCCGATGCATGGCGTCCAGCCAAATGCAAATGCCAGCCCCATGACATAGGCTCCGAGCGGCGACGCCGGAGCGTTGCGGGCCTGGAACCGGGCTTCGCGAGACAGGAACGACAGGCGCAGGACGCCGAGGAAGTTCAATCCCATCAATATGATGACCACGCCCGCGACGATTGCAATTTCCTGCTGCCAGGCGCGCAGGAAGGCGCCAATCGAAGAGGCGCCAGCGCCAAGCGCCACAAAAACAGTGGTAAAACCGAGAACAAAGCAAATTGCGGCAAACGCCAGCGAACGGCGCGCCGAAGGCGCTGCTGCAACGGTTGTCGCCTTCTCTGCACGGAAATCCTCGACGCTCACGCCAGCCATATAGCACAGATAAGGCGGCACAAGCGGAAGAACGCAGGGTGACAGAAAAGACAACGCACCGGCTCCGGCAGCGGTCATGTATGAAATATCGAGCACCAAGACCTCTTTCAATTCATCAAATCACTTGCAGCCTGACCCAACCGCAGGCTTATATAGACCAACTTCTGCTCTACTTTGAATATTTTCAATGCGGCATCTCGCTCGAACACAAGTTCGCCCTAAATCGAGATCATTGCGCAATTTATATATGTTGCTCCAACCGGACGATGTTCCTATGAGCCTTATTGATGATGACGAAGTGCCTTCCATGCCATCCGAAACGTCAGCAAGACATCATGGCTGGTTCACCCGCTACCAACATTTTCTGTTTCCGATAGCCGGTATCGCCATTGCGTTGCTTGCAATCTATGTGCTGGAGAATCTTCTCCAGCATACATCGCGCACGGAAACGCTCGCCGCACTGCATAATATATCGTGGGCAACGCTTGCGCTGGCAGTGTTTTTCACGGCTCTGAGCTATGCCGCTGTCGCACTTTACGATGTCGTGGCCGTCGATACGATCGCGCCAAACCAGATACCGCGCCGCCTTGCAGCCGTTGCAGGCGCCGCTGGCTACGCGATTTCCAACGCGCTTGGCTTTTCCCTGCTGACCGGCGGTGCCCTGCGTTATCGCATCTATGCCGCGGAGGGCGTGAGTCTTGCTGACATCGGCAAGATCGTCGGCACGTCATGGTTCGCGATCTGGTTCGCGCTGATCATAATGGTGGGCGCCGCTCTTCTCATCGATCCACGGGATGTTCCCTGGCTCTCTGCCATCGATTCCCGCATCGATATCGTTGCCGGCATCGCTATTCTGGGCGGTATCGGCTGGCTGATCTACTGGCTGTCGCATGGGCAGCGCAGTTTCACGATAGGCTCATTCAGCCTGCGCCTGCCCAACTCAAAGGGAGCGCTGCTCCAGATATTTGCCGGGCTCGTGGATGTGGGCGCCGCAGCGGCTACGCTCTATGTCCTCATGCCCGCCGATGCTGTGCCTAGCTTCGCCGTTTTCGCACTCGTCTATGTGATCGCCATCGTGCTGGGCATTGCCAGCCATGCGCCCGGCGGCCTCGGCGCCTTTGAAGCGACAATTATTGCAGGTCTCGGCCTTGGCGGAAAACCGGATGCGATTGCGGCGCTTCTCGCCTACCGGCTTATCTATACGATTATGCCGCTTGTCGTGGCGACCGCAGGCATTCTCATATGGGAGATCATGCGCCGCCGCCATATGCTCGGCAAGCAGGCACGCTTCGCCAAGCGGCTGGTCGAGCCGCTCGTCCCCGGTCTGTCTGCCAGCATCATCTTTCTGGGCGGGATCATGCTTCTCGTTTCCGGGGCCACGCCGGACCTTCGCTACCGCGTCGAAGTGCTCTCCGACATCGTTCCGGAATCCTTCATGGAAATGTCGCACCTCGCCGCCAGTCTGGTCGGCGTGGCGCTGCTCATCGTTGCTCGCGGTCTCTCAAAGAGGCTTGCGCGAGCATGGGTGGCTGCGCAAATCCTGCTTCTCTGCGGCGCGGCCTTTTCTCTGGCAAAAGGTCTCGACTGGGAAGAAGCCATTACTCTCTGTCTTTTCGCTTTCACACTGTGGGGGTTCCGGGATTCGTTCTATCGCCGCCCTATTTCGGGGCCGTTTGACCTGAGCTGGAACTGGATCGCGACCGTCGGCACAACTGTGCTCGTTTCCACATGGCTTGGATTTTTCGTTTATCGCCACGTGGAATATTCCAACACGCTCTGGTGGGATTTCGCCTGGAACGGCAATGCCCCACGCTTCCTGCGGGCAACCGTGTTGGTCTTTGCCGTGGTCGCCGCAGTTGGCCTTTACTCCATCATCAACCGGAACGGTCATCGCAGGCGAAAGGTGGATTATTCAATACCCCCCGCCGTGCCCGCCCTCGTCGCCCAATGGCCGCACACGGATGCCGCCCTGGCGCTGCTTGGCGACAAGCAATTTCTTCTGGCCCCCGACAACAGCTCCTTCATCATGTATTCCCAGTCCGGGGGCAGTCTGATCGCGCTTGGCGAACCCATCGGTAATGAACAAACCGGCAAAGAGCTTGCATGGTCCTTTCACGGGCTGGCCGACAAGCTTGCCCTGCGCACCGTATTTTACGGTGTTGGTCCGCAAAGCCTGCCCCTGTTTCTGGATATGGGCCTTGTCGCCCTGAAACTCGGTGAAGTCGCCCGCGTTGATCTCGCCGAATTCTCGCTGGAAGGACCGCGTCGCCAGCCGTTCCGCTATGCCGACAGAAAGATCGACAAGGATGGACTGACGTTTGAAATCATTCCGTCCGCCGATGTGCCTCCGCTCATCCCACGCCTGCAGGAGATTTCGGATGCCTGGCTGGATTTCAAGTCGGGCAGCGAGAAAGGGTTTTCGCTCGGATATTTCGATGAAGAATATATGAAACGCTTTGACGTTGCAGTGCTGAAACGCGACGGAGAAATCGTGGCTTTTGCCAACATATGGCGCGGCGCGGACAAATATGAAATCACTGTCGACCTCATGCGCTACATGCCGAATGTGCATAAGCTCCTTATGGACGCGCTTTTCGCGAAGCTGCTGATGGCCGGCAAGGAAGAAGGCTACAAGTGGTTCAACCTGGGCGCCGCCCCGCTATCGGGCCTGAGCGGCAGCAGGCTGGCCTCCCGTTGGAACCGCTTCGGCTCGTTCATCTACAAGCGCGGCGCCGATCTCTATCACTTTGGCGGATTGAAAGCCTTCAAGGAAAAATTCGATCCTGTCTGGACGCCGCATTACATGGTTTGCCCGGGCGGCCTTGAGACGCCGCGCGCCCTTCTCGATGCCACGACCCTCATCAATGGCAGCCCACTGGAGTTCATCCGCAAATGACGAAAAGACGCGTTCTCTTTATTGTGCTCGGATTGGCGCTGGTGGCAGCAGCGGGCGTGTACGGCACAATGCATACTGGTAAAATCGCGCGGCTCTGGACAAAAGTCATCGATTCCGACGAGCCGGTTATCCATGCCAGTGCCGAAAGACTGTCCAACATTCCTGTCTATATGCCAGAGAACGATCCTGTCGGACTTGCCATCCTGCTGAGTGATGACGGCGGCATAGGCGACCGGGAAAAACAATTCATGGATGCCATGCTTGCCCGGAATATGATCGTTCTGCCGGTCGAGCTTGGTCCGTGGCGCGCGGCGCTCGATAAGGAGGGCGGCGAATGCAACTATCTGGACTCCGATTTCGAAGCCATCGCCAAGGAAGCCTTGCGCGGGCTGGATCTCGGGGTCTATTTTCACCCCGTCCTGACGGGTGTCGGACAAGGCGCGACCATCGCTTATGCGGCGGCCTCGGATTCTCCGGATGCAACGATTGCAGGCGCTGTCGCGCTTGATCCGGTTCCTGCCAGGACCCGTCTTCCTTCTTGCACGGAAAAAGCCGCAGCAACCAAGGCCCCGGATGGAGGCTTCACCTATGGGTTCAATGTGGCAATTCCCGCCCCTGCCCTGGTGATCGGGCCGGCCGGATCACCGACGAATAATCCCGTTACTGCCCGGCAGGAAAATTTAGCCGTGCTTCAATCTGCTCCTGCATTTCCGGCAAGACTCAAAATGGCTGTCGACAATGTCGTGGCCATGGCGGATCAGGACGCCAAGAACGAAGCCCTGCCGATCGTCGACCTTCCTGCGAAGGACGGAAAGGCCGATATGATTGCGGTCTTCTATTCCGGTGATGGTGGCTGGCGCGACCTCGACAAATCCATCGGCGAGTGGCTGCAGGCACACGGCGTCCACGTGATCGGCGTGGATTCGCTACGCTATTTCTGGTCGGAACGCACGCCGGAGGAAATCGCCAACGACACGACGGCGATGATCAAAAAAGCTGATCCGACAAATAAATTGCCGGTAGCTGTTCTCGGCTATTCGTTTGGCGCTGATACATTTCCGTTTGCCTGGAAATACCTGCCTGCGGCCATACAGGACCGGACGAAAATGATCGGCCTTCTCGGGGTCGAAACGACGACCACATTTCAGGTTTCGATTGAAGGCTGGCTCGGAATGGATGGTGACAAGGACGTCATTCCGGCCATTTCGACAATCCCGCTCGACCGGGTCGTCTGTGTCTATGGACAGGAAGAAGAGGATACCGCCTGCACTGCTCCGGAACTGAAGGGCATGGAAGTCATGAAACTGGCTGGCGGCCACCATTTCGATGAAAATTATGAGCCGATTGCCGCCAGCCTTCTGGAAAAGATGCGCAGCCGTGCCGGATTGCCGCCGCGACCAGCCAGTTGATAGGCCGCCGACAGGTCATCGCCAGAGATCAGGTATAAAAAATCGCCCAACCGCAAATCGGGGATCAAACGGTGACATCTAAGTATTTGAATGTGTTGGTGAGCGCGCAGGGATTCGAACCCTGGACCTACTGATTAAAAGTCAGTTGCTCTACCGGCTGAGCTACGCGCTCCCTGTTGGAGCAAATCGCCCCCGGAAGTGCGGCGGAACATAAGGGTGGCTTACGGATTGGTCAACACCATAAAGTCAGGTTTCTCCAACATAAATTCAAAAAAATAACAGGTCAGGGATACTCTATCTCGCGCAACAGCTTCCAGATGCCGGTAAATAGGTCATTTTCACGTTTTTCTGAGGGCTTAGCAGCTTCAACAGAACAGCGATTCTGAACCGTATGGTGATAGAACGACGACTGCCGGGCCTTCCGGGCCGGACCTTGCCGCGTGGCCATGCTACAGCTAGGGTCGGGACCTGTTAATTTGTTGGAAGTGGCGCCTGAAATGACAAGAGCTGCTGGAGCGGCGAAGGGCGACTACATCCAAACAGCCAGCCTCGTGCCATTTTCACCAAATTAACAGGTTCTGCCCTAGCTTCATCGGAATGAACTAACGGCACGGTATTTCATGTCTCTGACCACCAAGGCATTCTTCCATTTCCGGCGCTCCTTATCCGGCGTTGGCATAGCGCTAGGCACCCTGTTTTTTGCTGCGGCGCTCACGCCGAGCCTCGTTCCACGCACCTACGTCATGCAGGGCATTCTCGGTGGCGTCGCGTTCGGATCAGGTTATGGCATTGGCGTGCTATGGCGCTGGCTCTGGCATTACCTGGAATTGCCCGAACCCCAAGACCGCCTGCGCAGCAGAGCCAATCTTGCCGTCGGCGTGGTCTGTCTCGCGGTGGCTGTCGTAGCCCTTTATTTTGCGGCAAGCTGGCAGAATTCGGTTCGAGCCGTCATGGACATGGAACCGGTGCCCAGCGCCTATCCGATGAGCGTTTCGGCTTTGGCAGTACTGACATTCCTCATTCTGTTGGTACTTGTTCGCCTTCTCATCCGGCTAGGGCGATTCGTCTCCGGGAAAGTGCAACTCGTCATGCCTCGCCGGGTAGCCAACGTCCTCGGCGTCACGATTACCGTGATCCTTGTCTGGACGATTGCCAACGGGCTGCTCATCCAGTCCGCGTTCAGGGTTCTGGATCGTTCCTTTCGCGAGTACGACGCTCTGATCGAGCCGGATCGCCCACAACCGACGGCACCGGGCAAAACCGGCAGTGCTGCCTCGCTTTTGCATTGGAACGAACTTGGGCGGGCTGGACGCGAATTTGTCTCCTCGGGCCCTGCCGCTTCCGACATCACGGCGATGACCGGAGAAAGGGCAATCGACCCCATACGGGTCTATGCGGGTCTGCAAGTCGCCGACACGCCGGAACAACGCGCGGAGCTTGCACTGGAAGAGCTGAAGCGGCAACGCGGCTTTGACCGTTCGGTACTGGTCGTCATCACGCCCACCGGAACAGGATGGGTTGACCCTGCAGCAATGGACGGTCTTGAGTTTCTGCACCATGGTGATGTGGCCAGCGTCGCCGTGCAGTATTCCTATCTTTCCAGCCCATTGTCGCTGCTCTTTCAGCCCGAATATGGAGCGGAAGCATCGCGGGCGTTGTTCATCGCCGTCTACAACTACTGGAAAAACCTGCCGCGGGACAGCCGACCTCGCCTGTATCTTTATGGCTTGAGCCTCGGTGCGATGAACTCGGAAATTTCGTCCGAGCTTTTCGAAATGCTTGATGACCCCATCAACGGCGCGCTATGGAGCGGCCCTCCTTTCCCCAGCCGCGACTGGAAAGCCATGACCAGACGGCGAAATCCGGGAACGCCGGAATGGTTGCCGGTGTTCAGGGACGGCTCCTTTGCGCGTTTCATGAACCAGTATGGTGAAGCCCCGGGAAATGGAACGCGGTGGGGCCCAATGCGTGTGGTTTATCTGCAATATGCCAGCGACCCGGTCACTTTCTTCGACACGCTGTCCTTCTACCGCCAGCCTGATTGGATGCAGGCACCGCGCGGGCCCGATGTGTCACCCGATCTGCGATGGTATCCGGTGGTAACCATGCTTCAACTCGCCCTCGACATGGCCTTTGGAACGGCCACACCGATCGGGCACGGGCATGTATATGCTCCTGAGCACTATGTCGACGCGTGGCTGGAAGTTACCGGCGTAACTGGCTGGGATGCGCACAATATCGCAAGGCTCAAGCAGTATCTGCGCCAGAAAATGGATGGGACAAACATCGAGGGCTATGAACAGCGCGGCGGATAAGAGCGCATCCCGAAAGGCGTGAAACCCATTCAACAGGATGCGCGCCCCACCGGATAGTCGGAGCCCCGCTGTTCTTTATTCACCGGTCAGTAATCGGGCGATTTCTGCGGCGTCTGGGAACTGTTCAGATTCAGCATCGGAATCGCTCCGTTGGGCAGCATTGTGGTCGGCAGTTGACCATCCCATTTCTCGGCCTGCGTCAATGCAACGAGACCCGGATTGTCGCGAAGTGCATCGCCACGCGCCTTGATGGCGGTTGCCTCCGCCTCGCCCTTCAGCCTGATCGCGTCAGCCTCGGCTTCCGCCTGAAGACGAACGGCATCCGCCTGCGCCTCTGCTTCGGCGCGGCGAGCATCTGCCTGCGCTTTTGCCTGCGTCACGGTGATTTCAGCCTGCACCTTTTCGCGCTCTGCATTCTGACGAAGCCGCTGCACTTCAACTTCGGCCAACATGCGCTGTTCGATGGACTGCTCATAAGAGTCCGAAAAGTCGATATTCTCGATCTGCACCGTGTCGATGATAACCGGACCGCGCACACTGTTCTGAATGGCCTGCGCAATTTCCTGATTGAGACGGCTTCGTTCCTGAATAGCCTCCACGGCATTGAATTTGCCGAAAACCGTCTTGCTTTCCTCGAAAACGCGCCGCTCTACAAGGCGGGACAGGAGCCCGTCTTCACCGCCATAGGTCGCGTAGACTTCTTCCACGCGGTCTGGCGGAATGCGATAGTTGACCGACAGGTTCATCGTGGCTGGTTGCTGGTCGCGGCTATAGGCTTCCATGCTGTTATAGATCGCAGCTTTGGATTGCACCGATATTCGTACGATAGAATCGATCACCGGAATTTTGAAACCGAGGCCGGGTTGTGCAACGCCGGAAACAGCACCGTAGCGCAAAACAACGCCACGCTCGCCTTCATCAATCGTGTACCAGGAACCAAGTACTACGCTCAATATACCGAGTAAAATTACACCGGCTATTGCTTTGGGTAAAATCGCGCGCATCCTGTCTCCTTTGGCGCTCTGTTGTAACAGAGGGGAACCGAAAGCTTTTCAACAAGCGCGCTGCCGGAACTCACCCCGACCGCCTTTTAGGGTGCACCGCCGTGAATGACAATTACTGGTGGTACAGATGATGAAGCTAGTCCACAAAAACAAAGCCGCCCTTGAAGGGCGGCTTCATTGTGTTCAGCAGTTTTCAACTATCAATATGGCGAATAACACTGCTGGCGGGGGCCGTTATACGGCTGAAAAGTATTATCCGAGGCCCTATATGAGCGATAACGATTATAGCACCACTGTACATGTGAATTGCTGTAACCATAAGCCGGTGCGCGATAGACTGGCGGGGGCGGTGGCGGCGGAGCGGCAATCGCACCACCGATGATTGCACCGGCGCCGAACGCAGCGAGCGGATACCACCAACCGTCATTATGCCGGCGATAGCCGTGGCGATAATAGCGGTCACCGCGATAACCATTCCAGTAACCCGGCCCCGGGCGGTATGGCCGGCCATGCCAGCCCGGACGAGGCCCCGGCCGATAGCCGCCCCAGTGCCCATGGCCCGGTCCGCGACGCCAGCGGTCATCCCGAACCTGTTGAACATGCTCGTTGCTCGCCGCAGGCGCAGTTGGCATGACGGGCGCAGCCGAGACCGGGACTATCGCGCCGATCAAAAAGCTCGCACCGACAAGGCCGACCATCATCTTTTTGAAGGTGTTCATCCTGTGCTTCTCCATTTCAATGATGCCATCATTGCCGTCTGTTTATGAATGTCCGCTGAACGTTGCGGGGAAAATCTGCCGGCTCCCTGTTTTCTCCCCGCAACGCGGCATGTTTCATGCGGCTTCTAACGGAGGAGACGACAATTGGTTCTCGCTATTCCATTATTTTCGTTAGCAAATTGCGAGACAATCGGATAACTTGCGTGAAGTAGGGCAGCTTGTAAGCGTTTTCAGGGAGTGGGGTTTGCATTGGCAACAAAAGCAGGGCCGTCCGTAAAAATTTTGGGAACATCTTTTTCCCAGGAAGCGGATCCTTTCACGGCGGCAGTTCAACTGACGCCCATGCCGATGCTCATCACCAATCCCCGCCTGCCCGATAACCCCATCGTCTTTGCCAACAAGGCCTTCCAGAACCTGACAGGCTATGAAGCCGATGAAATCATTGGGAAGAATTGCCGTTTCCTGCAAGGCCCCGGCACGGACCCGAAACATGTCGAGATGATCCGCGCGGCAATCGAAACGGAACAGTCGATCGATATCGATATTCTCAATTACAAGAAGTCAGGCGAACCATTCTGGAACCGGCTTCACATCTCCCCTGTCAAGACCGAAGCAGGCGAACTCCATCACTTCGTTTCATCACAGCTCGATGTGACCCTGGAACTCGGCAAGCTGGTCGAGCTGGAAAAAGAACGCGAAACGCTTTCGCTTGAAAAAGAGCGCAGCAACGATCAGCTGCAATATATCATCGAAGTGGCGAATGTTGGCTTCTGGACGCGGGATTATCATACGGGCGAAATCAGCTGTTCATCGGAATACAGGCGTATTTTCGGGCTGACGCCGGATGAGCCGGTCAACTATGACAAGATCATCGAAATGGTGGTGCTGGAAGACCGGATTGCACTGATCCAGCGGTCGCAGGAATCTTTCGCGACCGGCAAGTCTTTCCGGATGGAATATCGCATCACGAACAGGCTGGGTCAGGTGCGCTGGGTTGAAACCCGAGCCAAGGCACTGACGGGCAAGTCACCGACGCTTCTGGGTATCGTCATCGACGTCACGGAGCGCAAGAAAGCCGAAGCTGACAAGGCTTTGGTCACCCGCGAAATTTCACATCGGTTCAAGAACTCGATGGCGATGGTGCAATCCATCGCCAACCAGACCTTGCGGAACGCCACCGATCCGCAGACCGCGAACGAGTTGTTCAGCGAGCGGCTGCGCGCACTTAGCCAGGCCCACGACATGCTGCTGCGTGAGGACTGGACGGGCACCACGATCAACCAGATCTGCGACACCGCGCTTGCCCCTTTCAACAGCACGTTCGGTCATCGAATCCGTACCCATGGTCCGGCACTGGTGGTGAGCGACCGGGTAACCGTCTCCCTTTCACTGGGCCTGTATGAACTGGCAACCAACGCGGTGAAATACGGCGCGCTGTCCAACGAAAGCGGCACCGTCCAATTCGACTGGAATGTCGTTCAAAGGCAGGGCGAGCAGAAACTTCATATGCGCTGGATCGAAAGCGGCGGACCTCCAGTCGAACGTCCTGCCCGGCGAGGCTTTGGCCAGCGGCTGCTCTACTCCGTTCTCGCAGGCGAGTTGAAGGCAAAATGCGATATCGACTTCGCGCCGGGCGGACTGGTAATTGATGTCCTCGCTCCCATGACAGCGGATGTGTTTCCGCAACTCGAGGGCATTTCACGTTCGCAGGCTGAGTCCGTCTGATGAAAATGAGCAGCGAAAACGCTGCTCTTTTCTTCTTTAGTTGTGCGGGCCGCGACGGCGCGGCTCGATATATACGCGGTCACGATGACGGTGGCGATCATGGCGCCAGCGAGCACGGTCGCGTTCGCGATAATAGCGGGGTGAATGACGATCCCACCCGCGACGGTCATCGCGCCAGCGGCGATCCCAGACGCAGCGACCGCTTCGCGTACGAACCGCACCACGAGGGCAGCGATAATCAACCTGAATGGCAGAACCAGCGCCATGGGCACCGACAGCCGGTAGTGCGGCCGGAGCAACAGGCGTGGCCGCTTCAGCAACAGCAGTTAGCGCGAAAAGCGCGAGAGCCGCAGAAACCAACTTGAATTTCATTCCATTTTCCTTTTCAGAGCTGTCCAGAATTGGAATATCTTGCCCACAAATACCTAGGTCAGACAGGCGAGTGGTAAAGTCACTTAATCTTACGGCGAGCTATCAATCTCGACCCCGCCCCATCAAACGGGACGCCGCACACCACCTGCAATTTTGCTGGGGTATTTTTAAGAGAATCTGGATATCAGAAGCCAATTGAATTCGCATGCTATCCCTTGAAGCAAGGGAAGAGCTGCAGAATCTCCAATCCGCAAAGCCGATCCTGCGCCGGTTCACGTCCGGTAGCGGGCGGAGCTTTGCGGCTGTCGCAAGGAGCAGGAACATGGATCATTCGGCCTCTAAAATCGGCGCCATAAGGGGCGAGAAAACCGGTCTGGTTACGACCCAGATCGAATGGATCGAACTGGTCGGCGGCTTGCCGGAGCAAGATTCGCTCTTCCTTCGCGACCTGATCGGGCGGCACCGTGAGCAGTTCGTTGGTGTGTTCTATGATCGTCTGATGAGCAATCGTGATGCGGCAACTTTTCTGTCCCAGAAAATGGTCCAGGAGCGCCTGCACAACTCGCTGAGCGATTGGCTCCTGAAAATGTTCGAGAGAACGCCGGCGATGTTGACGCATTCATCCGTGAGCAGCGCAAGGTCGGCGAAGTCCACGCCCGCATCGACGTACCGATCCATGTCGTCATGCAGGGCGCGCGCCTGCTCAAGAACGAGATCGTCCGTCAGCTGAAGCTGGAAGTTGCCACACGCGAGGGTCTGGCGCGTCTGATCGTGCATGTCAGCAATGCAATCGACATTGCGATTGAAATCATGAGCCAGTCCTTCGTGAAAGACGCGCGCGAAAGCGCCCAGACCGACGAAGCCTATCGGGCCTTTACGCTGAGCCATGATTTTCCGCTTGAGCGAGAATCGCAACGTGCCGCACTCATGGAATGGAGCCAGTCGCTCCTTTTCAATCTCTATGGCAATCCCGACAGCCCGCTTCACACGCTGGCCAGCTCGGACTTCGGATTATGGTTGCAGCATAAGGCCGATCTCATGTTCTCCAATTCCTCGACGCTGGAAAATATCCGCCGGAATGTAGAACATATAGACAATGTGCTCCTTCCGGCCATCAACGGCGCCCGCAAAGATAACCCGACTGAACTCGCTGCCTCCCTGTCACTGTTCCAGACAAAGATCGGGGAAGTGAAGTTTCTGCTATCCGAACTTTTTCAGGCGGCTGCGGCCATGGAAACGGGCCGCGATCCTCTGACCCGCGCGCTCAATCGTCGTTTCATGCCCTCGATCCTGACCCGCGAAGTGCGCATGGCGTCCCAAAAGGCAATGGATTTAAGCGTTCTGATGATCGATATCGATCACTTCAAGAACATCAATGACACCTACGGGCACAGCAGTGGCGATGCGGTTCTTCAGCAGGTGGCCGAAACGATCCTTTCGCTCTGCCGCCCAAGCGATTTCGTGTTCCGCTATGGCGGCGAGGAATTTCTGGTCGCGCTTGTCGAAGCCGACGAGGACAAGGCATTTGCAATCGGCGAGGAACTGCGCAGACAGATAGCCCAACAACCTATGAACCTACCCGATGGCGCGCGTCAGTCTGTCACCCTGTCCATCGGTGTTGCGGCATTCAATGGTCATCCGGATTACAGCCACCTCGTGAACGCTGCTGACCGGGCGCTCTATCGCGCCAAGCAAGCCGGTCGCAATCGCTGTGAAAAGGAAGTACCGCTCGCGATTGATTGATTGCAGAGGCATTTTGACATCTGGCGATTACGCTGCAAAACCGCCATATGCTCCCATCATGACGAATAGCTCCGTTTCCCCCGTTTCCGATATTGCCTCACCAAAGCCGCGCGAGCGCAACGCGCTGGAGACGCGTTTTCTGCCGCAACAGGCAGATGCACCGCCGGTGGACTGGGTTGTCGCAGACGGGCTGACGGACTACGAGGAAGCACTTGCCTTCATGGAAGCGCGTGTGCAGGCCATTCGGGAAGGCACCGCTAACGAACTCGTATGGCTGGTCGAACATCCTTCGCTTTACACGGCAGGAACAAGCGCCAATGCAAGCGACCTGCTGGCGCCCGACAGCCTGCCCGTGTTCAACACGGGGCGCGGCGGGGAATATACCTATCACGGGCCAGGCCAGCGTGTTGCCTATGTGATGCTGGACCTGAAACGCCGCCGCGAGGATGTGCGTGCCTTCGTGACGGCGCTCGAACAATGGATCATCGAGAGCCTGGCCGAGTTCAACATCAAAGGCGAACGGCGTGAGGATCGCGTTGGCGTATGGGTAACGCGGCCTGAAAAGCCCCGCCTGGCCAATGGCGGCATGTGCGAAGACAAGATCGCGGCTATCGGCATCCGTCTGCGGCGCTGGGTGAGCTTCCACGGCATAGCCATCAATGTCGAACCGGATCTCAACCATTATTCCGGCATCGTGCCTTGCGGCATCTCCGAACATGGCGTTACCAGCCTTGTCGATCTGGGCTTGCCGGTGACGATGGGCGACATGGACGTCGCTTTGGGAAAGGCGTTCGAGACGGTATTCGGTCCGCGTCAGCTCAAATAGTTCTGCTCACGCCACTGCGTCGGCCTTCACCCGGCGCTCGCGCATGAAAACATAAAAACCCGATCCGACGATGATTGCGATACCGAGCCATTTCGATGGCGTCGGGAAATCGCCGAATACTATCAGGCCAACCAGAACCGCATTGACGATTTCAAGATACTGGAACGGCGCCAGCATGGATGCTGGTGCGAGCTTGAACGCCTGCACGACCATGAGGTGACTGACAGTGCCGATTGTTCCAAGAAGCAGCAGGAGCAGCCAGGGCTGGATGCCCTGCGGCAGCCCGAAACTCAGATCGCCAAGCCCCGCCGCAGTTCCATAGATCATGGCGAGCCCCGCAAACATCCAGCCGCCCACACCGGCATAAAACTGCATGACAAGCGGGCTTTCCTTCGCACCGTATTTGCGATTCAAAATGAGATAGATCGCAAAAGTTACGGCGGTCGCGAGCGGCAGAAGCGAGACCGCGCCGAAAATCTCGAAACTCGGCTGGATTACTATCATCGTCCCGATGAGACCGATACCGACAGCACTGAATCTTCTCCAGCCCACTTTCTCCTTCAGGAAAATGGCCGAAAACAGCGTCAGAATAAGAGGCTCGGCAAAGAAGACGGCCATCGCATCGGCCAGCGGCATATACTTGACTGCCGTAAAGAAGCAGAGCCCGCCAAACCCCATCAGCGCACCGCGAATGAGGTTGCCTGCCAGATGCTGCGTTCGCAACGCTGCAAAGCCGCCGACCATGAGCAGGATGAAGAACATCAGCCAGCACTGAACGAAGAAGCGCATGAAGGTCACGGTTGCCGGAGGCATATGGTCTGCCATGGCGAGCCACTTGCCGATGGCATCCATCAGCGGCAGCAGAAGCACCGAGAGCACCATGATCGCCATGCCTTTTACGTGCGCTTCCATGCCGCCTGTCGCGCTGCTCTGCATTTCAAACTCTCGGTATCTGGAATGTCCCCGCTATGGCTCTATGCGAACTGCCGCAGCGTTTCCATCCAATTTGACCGGAATTGCCCCGCTTGTTTGACTTTCGACCGCTTTCTGGTGCAAATCAGTTCCGTTCTGGACAAAACCCTTTGAAAAAGCCGTGCGCAAACGGAACGTAAGGCGAACTTTAGTCGCCTTTCGCGAGCGCGCGTGGCATCATTCAAGTGATTCGCGAACAGTATTTTCCGGTCTTTGGCGAGCAGGCTCGACAGCGGCCTCCTGAAATTCAGATAGAGAGCTTTTCGGAACAAATGGACGATAGCAACGATCTCTTCTCGAGAGTGGTCAACAATGCCCGGGCCCGAGAACAGGAACAGGGGCGACAGAGCGAAAAACCTGTGGCGCCGCAACCTGTTGCGCAGCCGGTGGCAGCGCCGTCGCTCTCTGTTCCAAAGCCGGTAACCGCCAAGGCGCCGCCTGCTTCATCGGCAGGCGATGACTATAATGCTTCGTCCATCCGTGTTCTGGAGGGTCTGGAACCCGTACGCCTGCGCCCCGGCATGTATATTGGCGGCACGGACGAAAAGGCGCTGCATCACCTCTTCGCCGAAGTCATCGACAACTCGATGGACGAGGCGGTGGCGGGACACGCCAATTTCATCGAAGTCAGTTTCGACGCCGACGGATTTGTCACCGTTTCGGACAATGGGCGCGGCATTCCAGTGGACGAACATCCCCAGGTGCCGGGAAAATCCACGCTCGAAGTCATCATGACCAAGCTGCATGCTGGCGGCAAATTCGACGGCAAGGCTTATGAAACGTCAGGCGGCCTGCATGGCGTGGGTGTTTCGGTGGTGAATGCCCTTTCGGACGTGCTTGAAGTGGAAGTGGCGCGCAATCGCCGTCTTTATCGGCAGCGTTTCTCGCGCGGTATTCCGCAGGGCGGACTGGAAGATGTCGGCGAAGTGCATAACCGTCGCGGCACCCGTGTCCGTTTCCACCCGGACCCTGATATCTTCGGGAAAACGGCGCAGTTCGATCCGCATCGTCTCTATCGCATGGCGCGCTCGAAGGCCTATCTGTTCGGCGGGGTTGAAATCCGCTGGAACTGCGATCCTTCCCTCCTCGACCCGAAGAAGGAAACGCCGGAGAAGGCGGTGTTCCACTTCCCCGGCGGCCTGAAAGACTATCTCGAGGCATCGCTTGGCAAGGAACATCAGGTCACGCGCGAGGTTTTCGCAGGCAAGACCGAAAAGCAGGGTGGCCACGGCGCGGTTGAATGGGCCGTTTCATGGTTTGGCGGCGACGGTTTCGTCCATTCCTATTGCAACACCATCCCAACCGGCGATGGCGGCACCCATGAGGCAGGCTTGCGCATTGCGCTGACACGCGGCCTGAAAGCCTATGCGGAACTGACCAACAATAAACGCGCCTCGATCATCACCACTGACGACGTGATGGTGTCGGCGGCGGGAATGCTGTCGGTCTTCATCCGCGAGCCGGAATTTGTCGGCCAGACCAAGGACAAGCTTGCCACCGTCGAAGCGCAGCGCATCGTGGAAAATGCAATCCGTGATCCGTTCGATCACTGGCTGACGGCTTCTCCGCAGGAGGCGTCCCGCCTCCTGGAATGGGTGATCGACCGCGCGGATGAGCGTTTGCGCCGCCGTCAGGAAAAGGAAACTGTCCGCAAAAGCGCGACGCGCAAGCTGCGCCTGCCGGGCAAGCTCGCCGATTGCACCCAGAACGCGGCCGCCGGGGCGGAACTGTTCATCGTCGAAGGTGACTCGGCAGGCGGTTCGGCCAAGCAGGCACGCAATCGCGCCAACCAGGCCATTTTGCCGTTGCGCGGCAAGATTCTGAACGTTGCCAGCGCAGGACGCGAGAAGCTGACGGCGAACCAGCAGATTGCAGATCTCATTCAGGCTCTTGGTTGCGGCACACGCAAGAACTATCGGGAAGACGATCTGCGCTATGATCGCGTCATCGTCATGACCGATGCTGACGTCGACGGTGCGCATATTGCATCCCTGCTCATCACATTCTTCTATCAGGAAATGCCGGACCTGATCCGCAACGGCCACCTCTATCTGGCAGTGCCTCCGCTTTTCCGCTTGAGCCAGGGCGGAAAGGTCGCCTATGCGCGTGATGAAGCGCATAAGGATGAGCTTCTGCGCACCATGTTTACCGGACGGGGCAAGGTGGAAATAGGCCGTTTCAAAGGCCTTGGCGAAATGCGCGCCGAACAGCTCAAGGAAACGACCATGGACCCTAAGAAGCGAACGCTTTTGCGTGTCCAGGTGGACGAAGAATATGTCGATGAAACCCGCAACACGGTCGATGAACTGATGGGCACCAAGCCGGAAGCTCGTTTCCGTTTCATTCAGGACCGTGCGGCTTTTGTCGAAGAGTTGGATATTTAGAGCACGTTTCCAGAAAGCCTGAACTGCTCGCGTCCCATGAACGGCAACCCGCAAGCGCGATGCCGTTCATTCTCTTTTTCAATAAAACTGTTTAAGCCATTGTTAAAATGAAGCTTCAAGCTTTCACATCGATGCCGAGCTTGGCTTCAATTTCCTCAATCGATTCCTTGACGAAGAATGTCTGGTCCGTGCTCAGCGTCACAATACGCGTGCCGGTTCCATAAGTATTGTAGCACAAAACATGATTGAAATTCACGGCGAGCTTCTCCCCGTTTACTTCCGTCAGCATGATCCACATCGCTTGCCCTCCTCCTAGTGTATTCACTCTCAAGAAGGATAGGCGCGACAGAACGTTCGGCAATGGTTGCGACAAGCTGGCTTCAAAGCTTTGCGCGCATTCTCACCTTTTCAACCTGTTTCCTGAAGCTTTCCGACCACTCCTCTCCCTGCCACTCGATCCGGAAACCAACCTTTTCATAAAGATAGATCGCGGGGAGATTATCCGCATGCGTCCCGATCACTGCTTCATCGAAGCCGTCGAACAGGAGTTGCGCCATCAGGGCATCAAGAAGCTGTCCGCCAATTCCCTGCCCGTGGCAGGGCGGATCGACCCATAGGTCGGAAATGTAATTGCTTCGCGGCACTCTCGCACCCCAGCCCGCAATAGTTCCGCCCTTTTCGGCAGTCAACACACCATCCGCATTCTCTTGAAGGTCGTGCAGGAATTTGGCTTCCAGCGCGTGCTGCCGATCAGCGGTAAGTTCCACGCCACGAGCCGCAATCCGCCACGCCCTGACTGCCAAGGCGGCCATAGAAGCAAATTCGCCGGGGAAGCCCCGGCGAATAAGAAGATCGGATTTTACCACCATTTTGCCGGAGTAAACCGTCCGGCTGCCTGTTCGATGGCGTGTGCCGCCTGGAACAGCGTCTCTTCCTCGAACGGGCGTCCGATGAGCTGAAGGCCAAGTGGCAGGCCGTGGTCATTGACGCCCGCAGGCACGGCAATGCCCGGCAGGCCGGCCATGTTGACAGTCACCGTGAAGATGTCATTGAGGTACATCTTTACCGGATCGTTGGCGAGATCCTCATCGGCTAGGCCAAAAGCAGCCGATGGCGTCGCTGGCGTCAGGATCGCGTGGACGCCCTTGGCGAATGCGTCCTCGAAGTCCTTCTTGATCAATGTCCGTACCTTCTGCGCACGCAGATAGTAGGCATCGTAATAGCCAGCCGAGAGAACGTAAGTGCCAATCATGATGCGGCGCTTAACTTCCTTGCCGAAGCCCGCCGCGCGGGTCTGTTCGTACATGTCGGCAATGTCCTTGCCTGGCACACGCAGACCATAACGCACACCGTCATAACGGGCGAGGTTCGAGGACGCCTCCGCAGGCGCGACTATATAATAGGCGGCCAGCGCATATTTCGTGTGCGGCAGCGAAATATCGACAATTTCCGCACCAGCATCCTTCAGATACTGAATGCCCTTCTGCCAGAGTTCCTCGATTTCGCCAGGCATGCCATCGACGCGATATTCCTTCGGAATGCCGATCTTCATGCCCTTGAGCGATTTGCCGAGGGCAGCTTCGTAATCCGGAACAGGCAGATCGACGGACGTGGTGTCCTTGAGATCAAGCGAAGCCATCGATTTCAGCAGGATAGCCGCATCGCGCACGTCGCGGGCGATCGGCCCGGCCTGATCGAGCGAGGATGCGAAGGCCACCGTGCCCCAACGCGACACGCGGCCATAAGTCGGCTTGATGCCAACCGTGCCGGTGAAAGCCGCTGGCTGACGGATCGAGCCGCCTGTGTCGGTTGCAGTCGCGCCAGCGCAAAGCTGCGCTGCAACCGCGGCAGCCGAACCGCCCGACGAACCACCCGGTACCAGGTCGGCATTGGAACCCTTGGCCCGCCATGGATTCTTGACCGCGCCATAATAGGACGTTTCGTTGGACGAGCCCATGGCGAATTCGTCCATATTGAGCTTGCCGAGCATAACCGCGCCATCCGACCACAAATTGGCGGTGACGGTCGATTCATATTCCGGCTTGAAACCGTCGAGAATGTGGGAGCAGGCCTGCGTATGCACACCCTTGGTCGCAAACAAGTCCTTCACGCCCAGCGGAATGCCTTCCAATGCGCCCGCCTCGCCCTTGGCGATGCGCTCATCCGAAGCCTTCGCCATCGAACGCGCCTGATCGTGTGTCACCTTCACGTAAGCGTTGATGGTGTCATTCGCAGAGTCGATAGCTGAAAGATAGGCGTCGGTCAGTTCGGTCGCTGTGATGGCTTTGGCCTTCAGCTTGTCGCGCGCCTCGGCAATGGTCAGTGCGGTCAGTTCGCTCATCGTCAAATCCTGTCAGTGCGCCTCAGTGAGACGCTTTTCAAAAAAGGCGCTGTATTCAGATTCGGAATAGTCCAGAACCACACCGCAGCGCGTAAAACCTGAATTCTCATAAAGTCGCCATGCCCCGGCAAAACCGGGACCAGTTCCCGTTTCGAGTACCAGACGGGTCACGCCCCTCGCCCTCGCCAGATCGACAATCGCATCGACCAGAACCGAGCCAACGCGCTTGCCGCGCACTTCCGGGAGGGTAAACATGCGCTTCACCTCGGCGATGCCATCTCCATGCATCTTCAAGGCACCGCAGCCGACAGCCTTGCCGTTTTCGTCGCGCGCTACAAAGACCGACGTATCCGGCCCCGCCATCTGCTCCACCGTCATCTTGAACTGGAATTCCAGCGGCGACAGCGGCAGGAGATGCGCATTCAGGCCGTCGACCAGCGCGCGCACATCGTCCTGCAAAGGGGTCTCGACTGAAACCCGAATGGCCATGACCTACTCCACGACCTTTGGGACGACGAAGAAATTGTCTTCCGTAACCGGTGCGTTGGCGACCACTGCGGCAGCAATGCCGCCATCGGTCACCTTGTCTTCGCGCATGCGCATGTCCATTGGCGTAACGGAAGTCATCGGCTCGATACCGTCGACATCGACTTCGTTCAATTGTTCGACAAAGCCCAGAATAGCATTGAGTTCGCCGGTCATGCGTTCGGCATCGTCGTCGCTGACAGCGATACGCGCCAGATGCGCGACGCGCTTGACGGTGGAAATATCGACGGACATCCTGTTCTCCGCAAATGCACTAACTTTGTACCCACGCACATCTTGTCCGAAAACCGCATTGCGTGTTCCGGGTTGTGCTTCAGATCGGGCGGCGACCCGCCACCCCTGAAAAGGTTTCCTACCGGCTATAACGGCGCGACTGTTGAAGCGCAACATTTCTTGCGCCTCAAAAGGCCTTTAGAAGCTGTGGACAGTTCCAGCCGGATCGGTCAGCACTTTTGTCTCGCGATGGTCTGCCATTCCTTCAGCGAACTTGTCCGCCGTCTGATCGATGATGGGGAACGAGCCGTAATGGCACGGCAGCACGGTTTTGAAATTGAAGTAACGCTGGCAGGCGAGAGCCGCAACCGCACCGCCCATCGTAAAGCGATCGCCAATGGGAACGATCCCGATCTCTGGCTGATGAAGCTCGTTGATAAGCCCCATATCGGAAAAGATATCCGTGTCTCCCATATGATAAAGCGTCGGCGCATCCTCGAAATGGAACACCAGACCGTTCGGATTGCCCAATGCCTGCGATACGCCGTTTTCCGTCAGCATTGCCGAGGAATGAAGTGCGTTGACGAATGTAATGGTAAAGCCGTCATGCGCCACCGTGCCGCCCGTATTGCCGGGATCGACCTTTTCCACGCCCTGACTGCCGAGCCAGCTTGCAAGATCGGCGTTGGCGATAACCGTCGCACCATGTTCCCTTGCAATTGCTACCGTATCGCCGACGTGATCGCCGTGGCCGTGCGTCAGCGCGATGTGGGTCACACCGCTGGTTACTTCCTTGAAATCTATGCCCTTCGCACCGGGATTTCCGTTGAGAAACGGATCGATGAGAATGACGGCCCTTGCAGTTTCAACGCGGAAGGCGGCGTGGCCAAGCCATGTAAGTTTCATAAACTCTCTCCTCAATCTGTGTTTCCGGCTCGATTTCCAGTTTGCGAACAGATATGACGCCAATAAAGTTGAAGGCAATAGAAACCACTTCAAAATCCGATGAGGACCGATGGCTGTCGTTGAAATCGAGGAAATTCCGGCGCTGCTTCAGCCCGGAAAGACCATTGCCGGACTGGACTTGGGAACCAAGACCATCGGCCTTGCGGTATCGGACCTCGGTCTTTCCTTCGCCCATCCGCGCCCGGTCATCAAACGGGTGAAGTTTTCGATCGACGCACAAGTGCTTCTGAAAGCTCTCGACGCCGACAAGGTCGGCGTTATCGTCATCGGTTTGCCTATGAATATGGATGGAACATCGGGTCCCCGCGTTCAGGCCACGCGGGCATTTGTGCGCACCATGCAGCCGCTCACCGACTTGCCCTTTGTGTTCTGGGACGAGCGCCTGTCGACGGTCGCCGCCGAACGGGCGCTTATCGGCATGGACGTCTCTCGAGGCAAGCGGGCCGAACGTATCGATTCGGCGGCCGCAGCTTTCATTCTTCAAGGGGCGCTCGACCGCCTGCACAGCATCAGGCGGTCGGTATCCGACGATTACGACGCCGGATAAAGCTGGTCGAGAATGCGTTCCGCATTGTGGCGTGCATCCAGCATGCCATAGGTCGACCGCCACTGTCCGCCGAGGCGGGTTTCAATGAATGCGTCAGCCACATCGTCGGCACCAAGCTGGCGCAGTTCTGCGGCGGCGGCGGCATAGGCCAATTGCTCGGTCAGAAGGCGTGCAACACCCGGATCGGTTTCAGTGAGCTGCAATGCAGCACGCAGCACATCAAGCGTTCCCTGCCCGCGCGGGCCAAGCTGTCCGCCGATCCACTCCAGTACTTCATCGAAAAGCGCCGGCGCGCGGGACAGCACACGCGCGACATCCAGCGCCATGACATTTCCGGACCCTTCCCAGATCGCGTTGACCGGCGCTTCGCGATAGGCGCGCGCAAGATTGCCTTCCTCGATATAGCCGTTGCCGCCAAGGCACTCCATTGCCTCATAGAGTAAGGCAGGCGCGATCTTGCAAACCCAGTATTTCACCACCGGCGTCATGCAGCGGGCAAACGCCGCCTCTGCGCGATCACTTGCAGCCATATCAAAGGCGCGTGCCAGCCGCATGGAAAGCGCGGTCGCGCCGGCGACATCGAGCGCCATATCGGCGAGTACACGCTGCATCAATGGCTGTTCGATAAGAGCCTTGCCAAACACCTGCCGGTGACGACTATGATGCACGGCTTCGGCGAGGCCAGATCGCATAAGTCCAGCCGATGCCACTGCGCAATCGAGCCGCGTCAGCGTGACCATATCCATGATGGTCTTGACGCCCTCGCCCGGATTACCGATCAGATGACCGACCGCGCCGTCAAATTCCACCTCCGATGAGGCGTTGGACTTGTTGCCGAGCTTGTCTTTCAATCGCTGGAAAAAGAACCCGTTCCCGCTTCCCTGCGAAGTGAGGCGCGGAAGCAGAAAACAGGAAAGACCGTCTTCTGCCTGCGCCAGCGTCAGGAACGCATCCGACATAGGAGCGGACATGAACCACTTGTGGCCAGTAATGGCATAGGTGCCGTCTTCGTTGCGGATGGCGCGGGTCGTATTGGCCCGCACATCGGTTCCGCCCTGCTTTTCGGTCATACCCATGCCAAGCGTAATGCCCTGTTTGGCAAATGCTGGCTTCTGCGAAAAATCGTACTTTCTTGAAAGAATGACCGGCGACCATTCCTTGTAAATTTCCGGCGAGGCCATGAGCGCGGCAAGCGATGCGCTCGTCATGGTCAGCGGGCAAAGATGCCCCGCCTCAAGCTGCGCCGTCAGGAAAAAGCGCGAGGCGCGTGCCTGATGACGGCGACCGGTTTCCAGCGGGTTGCCCTCCCAGATGGAACAATGCAGGCCAGCCGCGATAGAGCGGCGCATCAGCGCATGATAGGCTGGATGATATTCAACCAGGTCGATACGGTTGCCCTGCCGGTCATGGGTGCGCAATTTCGGCAGCTCGGTGTTGGCGAGACGCGCAAGGTCCTGTGCTTCAGCCGACATGACGAAACGGCCCGTCTGCTCCAGATCCGTATGCAGTTCCTTCGGGAAACGTGCCGCAATCTGCATCAGAAGCGGATCGCCCAGATAGGCATTGTTGCCCGTCATGGGCGGTGTCTGGTTGGTCACGTCGTGCGTTTTCAAAAGCTCGTTCCGTCTTGTGCGATTCAGTTCTATTTAGGGTTCTTGCATCGCATTTGCTAAAATTTTGCCATCCCGAACGCAATTTGTCGTCAGGACAGCACAGGTTTTTCTTGGTGAATCGCCCATAGCCATTATAAGGACGGTTGCGGGACCTGCCTCATGGTCCTATACGGGTGACTTGCCATGACAAATCAAACGGTCCCTCCGCTTTTCCCTCACCGCCACCTGCTGGGCATCAAGGGGCTTTCGCCCCTGGACATTCTCTGCCTTCTTGATCTCGCCGATCAGGAAATCGCTGTTTCCCGACAGCCCGAGAAGAAAAAGTCCGTGCTGCGAGGTCGCACGCAAATCAATCTCTTCTTTGAAGCATCGACACGAACGCAATCATCGTTTGAGCTGGCCGGAAAACGGCTCGGTGCGGACGTCATGAATATGTCGGTCGGTAATTCATCGGTCAAGAAAGGCGAAACGCTCATCGATACCGCGATGACGCTGAACGCCATGCAGCCGGATATACTGGTCATCCGTCACGCCTCGGCAGGCGCTGCCGCCCTGCTCGCGCAGAAAGTCGGCTGTTCGGTCGTCAACGCCGGTGATGGCGCGCATGAACATCCAACACAAGCACTTCTTGACGCTCTCACTATCCGCCGCGCCAAAGGCCAGATCGAAAATCTGATCGTCGCCATATGCGGCGATGTGCTGCATTCCCGCGTGGCACGCTCCAACATTCTTCTTCTCAATGCTCTTGGCGCGCGGGTGCGTGTCGTCGCGCCATCCACGCTCCTGCCCTCCGGCATGGCGGACATGAGCGTCGAGGTCTTCAACTCGATGGAAGAAGGCTTGAAGGACGCGGATGTCGTCATGATGCTGCGGCTTCAGCGTGAGCGCATGGCCGGTTCATTTGTGCCTTCGGTACGCGAATATTTCCGCTTCTATGGCCTCGACAAGGAAAAGCTGAAACACGCCAAGCCGGACGCCCTTGTCATGCATCCCGGCCCGATGAATCGCGGCGTTGAGATCGCATCTGACGTTGCCGACGGGCCGCAAAGCGTCATCCAGCAACAGGTTGAAATGGGGGTTGCCATGCGCATGGCCGTAATGGAAGCCCTGCTCGACCCGCGACGCAAGCTGGGCAATGGAGAAAATGCATGAGCGCGATCCTCTTTGAAAACGCGCGCATCGTCGATCCGTCGCGTGGTCTCGATGAAACCGGCAGCGTTTTGATCCGCGATGGAAAGATCGTTGCCGCCGGTGCCAACGCCCGCAATCAGGGTGCGCCGGAAGGTGCCGAAATCGTCGACCTGAACGGCAAGGCAGTGTTACCCGGCATGGTGGATGCGCGTGTCTTTATCGGTGAACCCGGCGCAGAACATCGCGAAACCATCGCCTCGGCAAGCCGTGCGGCAGCTGCGGGCGGCGTGACCTCCATCATCATGATGCCCGACACCGATCCGGTGATCGATGACGTGGCGCTCGTGGAATTCGTCAAGCGCACGGCACGCGATACGGCCGTCGTCAATGTGCATCCGGCAGCGGCGATCACCAAAGGCTTGCGCGGCGAAGAGATGACCGAAATCGGCCTCTTGCGCGATGCTGGTGCGGTTGCCTTCACGGAAGGCAGGCAGACCATCGCCAACACACAGCTCATGCGGCGCGCGCTGACCTATGCTCGCGATTTCAATGCCGTGATTGCCTGCGAAACGCGCGATCCTTATCTCGGCGCAAACGGCGTGATGAACGAAGGTCTGTTTGCAAGCTGGCTTGGACTTTCCGGCAGTCCCCGGGAAGCGGAAGTGATTCCGCTGGAGCGCGATCTGCGTCTGGCAGCGCTGACCAACAGCAACTATCACGCCGCACAGCTTTCCTGCGAAATGTCGGCGGAGGCCGTACGCCGCGCCAAGGATCTGGGCGCCAAGGTGACGGCAGGTGTATCGATCAACCATTTGTCGCTCAATGAGAATGACATTGGAGAATTCCGCACCTTCTTCCGTCTTTCCCCGCCCCTGCGCAGCGAACAGGACCGCCTTGCCATGGTCGAAGCCGTGAAAAACGGCACCATCGACATTGTCGTTTCGGCTCACGACCCGCAGGACGTCGATACCAAACGCCTGCCTTTCTCGGATGCCGAAGCCGGTGCCATCGGCCTCGAAACACTCCTGGGAGCTGCACTCCGCCTCTATCACAATGACAGCATTCCGCTCCTGCGGCTGGTGGAGGTTCTATCGACAGCTCCGGCGAAAATTTTCGGTCTGGATGCCGGTACGCTCAAACCGGGCGCCAAGGCCGATCTTGCCATTGTCGATCTGGAAGAACCATGGGTCGTGCGAGCGGAAGACCTGCACTCACTCTCAAAAAACAGCTGCTTTGAAAGTGCGCGTTTTCAAGGCCGCGTCGTCCACACATTAGTGGCCGGAAAGACCGTATATTCGGCTTGAAAAACACCGCATAACCCGGAACAATCAACCGAAAATTCCGGGTAGGCGGAATCAAGAAGCAGCAGGGGATGTTCATGGCCGAATCGGGATTTGTCAGCATGACGCTCGTAGGAGCGCTTGTCTTCGGCTATTTTCTGGGCTCGATTCCTTTTGGCCTGGTTCTGACCCGCCTTGCAGGGTTGGGTGATGTCAGGTCCATCGGCTCGGGCAACATCGGGGCGACGAATGTACTGCGCACCGGTAACAAGAAGCTTGCCGCAGCAACCCTGATCCTCGACGCCCTCAAAGGCACGGTCGCCGTTCTGATCGCTTCACGCTACGGGCCCGATGCCGCAATCGGCGCGGGCTTCGGTGCCTTCATCGGGCATCTTTTTCCGGTATGGATCGGCTTCAAGGGCGGTAAAGGCGTTGCCACCTATCTCGGTATCCTGATCGGTTTGGCATGGCCCGGCGCGCTCGTCTTCGCCGCCGTATGGATCGTAACCGCACTTCTCACGCGGTATTCTTCCCTTGCAGCGCTTGTCGCCAGCATCATTGTTCCAATCGCGCTTTACTTCCAGGGCAGTCCCGCAATCGCGGTCCTCTTCGCGATCATGACAGTCTTTGTCTTCTACAAACACAAGACGAATATAGGGCGCCTGATAAACGGCACCGAAAACAAGATCGGAGCCAAGGGGTGAAGGGAAGCGCGAATTCGAAAACTGGAATTCGCCTCTCCGACCGCCAGCGTCTCAACTGGCTGCGCCTCATCCGAACCGACAATATCGGCCCTGTCACGTTTCGCGACCTGATTCTGTTTTGCGGTTCAGCTTCAAGCGCGATAGAAATGCTGCCCGATCTCAACATCCGGGGCGGCAGCGCACGCCCCATCCGCGTCATGTCCATGGACGATGCAGAGCGCGAGCTTGAAACCATCGATCGAGCCGGTGCCCGCCTTGTTGGAATGGGCGAACCGGATTATCCGCCACAGCTGAAAAATTGTGAGGCCCCACCCCCGCTGGTCACGATTAAGGGAAACGCCGCTGTTTTCAACAAGCCTCCCGTTGCAATTGTCGGTTCCCGGAACGCCTCGGTAATTGGCGCGCGTTCCACCGAACGCTTGGCGAATGATCTTGGCGAAGCCGGGTTTGCTGTTATTTCCGGACTTGCCCGCGGCATCGATGCCGCTGCCCACCGCGCAAGCTTGAAGACAGGAACCGTCGCCGTGTTGGCAGGCGGGCTTGATCGCCCCTACCCACCCGAAAACCTGCCCCTTTATCGCGCCATACCGGAAGAGGGTGGCGTACTCATAAGCGAAATGCCGATGGGCGCGGAGCCTCGCTCGCGCGATTTTCCCCGTCGCAATCGCATCATTGCAGGGCTCTCGCTGGGATTGATCGTCGTCGAAGCTGCCGAACGATCCGGTTCGCTTATCAGCGCACGCATGGCCGGCGACATGGGGCGTACAGTATTCGCTGTGCCGGGCTCACCGCTCGATCCTCGTGCGCGCGGCACGAACCTGCTTCTCAAACAAGGCGCAACATTGGTAACGGAAGCAAACGACGTTATCGAGATGCTCCGGCCGCTGGCCGGTTCAAGTGCGTATCCAACGGATATGCCGACACAACCGGATCTTTTGTCTCCGGCCATGGAAGAACCAGAATCTTATCAACCGATTGCGACGGAGGAACAACGGGACATTGTTATTGATGCACTTGGCCCCGTGCCGACCGATATCGACACGCTGGTTCGCCATACGGGTCTGGATACCGGTGCTATCCAGCTCGTTCTTCTGGAGCTGGACCTGGCCGGGAGGCTGCACCGATATGCCCGTAATCAGGTCGCCCTTGTCCCTCTGGAATAGCCTCTTATGTCTTGGCTTCGTTGTGAAGTGCCTCTCGCGCTTCGACAAGAGCCATCTCGATCATATAGGACAGCAACAGATAATCTGTATTCTTTGCCATTAAATTGAGCTGCTCCAGCATCTGCTCGATATATGTCAGCGTCTCGTGCCGAGTCGCGCTCTGTACATCGTCATCGTCTTCCATATCTGGAAAACTCGTTGTATCACCCATACCTATCTCCCCGCGAGATAAATCGCTCTTTGTTTCATTTCATGCTACTACTGGTTACACTCAACTTAACAGCAATCTTAAGTTGTATTTCGTTATTTTTGTCGTCCTGCTCTTGACCAAACGCTGCCTGCTGTTCATGTGAAGGCAACGAATTTCTCGCGGAGAGGAGATATTTTGTCTCCATGGGACGCGAATCTGGGCTGCTTTAAATGAACGTCGTTGTTGTCGAATCGCCTGCCAAGGCAAAAACCATCAATAAATATCTTGGTTCGAACTATAAGGTTCTGGCCTCGTTCGGTCATGTGCGAGACTTGCCAGCTAAAGACGGCTCGGTTCGCCCCGATGAAGATTTTGCAATGTCGTGGGAGGTGGATAGCAATTCCTCCAAACGTCTTGCAGATATTGTCAAAGCGTTGAAAGACAGCGACGGCATCATTCTCGCAACCGATCCGGATCGCGAAGGTGAGGCCATTTCCTGGCATGTGCTCGAAGTACTGAACCAGAAGAAGGCGCTCAAAGGCAAGACGGTCAAGCGTGTGGCATTCAATGCCATTACCAAGAAAGCTGTTCTCGATGCCATTGCCAATCCACGCGATATTGATGAGCCTCTGGTTGACGCCTATCTGGCGCGCCGCGCACTGGACTATCTCGTCGGTTTCACGCTTTCGCCCGTGCTATGGCGCAAACTGCCGGGCGCGCGTTCGGCTGGCCGCGTTCAGTCAGTAGCGCTGCGTCTCGTCGCGGATCGCGAATCCGAGATCGAGCGCTTCATTCGGGAGGAGTACTGGAACATTGCCGCGCTGTTGAAGACACCGCGCAATGACAGTTTTACTGCCCGCCTGACGGCTGTTGACGGCAAGAAGCTCGGCAAGCTCGATATCAAGAATGGCGAACAGGCAACCGCCATTCGCACCATGCTTGAAGGCGCAAGCTTCAAGGCGCTGTCCGTTGAGGCAAAGCCGACCAAGCGCAATCCCGGACCGCCATTCACCACGTCAACCTTGCAGCAGGCGGCATCCGGCCAGCTCGGTTTCTCCGCATCGCGCACCATGCAGGTGGCGCAGCGGCTTTATGAAGGCGTCGATGTCGGTGGCGAAACTGCCGGCCTGATCACCTATATGCGTACCGACGGTGTGCAGATGGCGCCGGAAGCCATCAATGCGGCCCGCGATGCAATCGGCAAGAGCTTCGGCGCGAAATATGTGCCGGAAAAGCCTCGCTATTATTCCAGCAAGGCCAAGAACGCGCAGGAAGCGCACGAAGCCATCCGCCCGACGGATTTCTCCCGCCATCCGAAGGACGTGCGCCGCTATCTCGACGACGATCAGGCACGGCTTTATGAATTGATCTGGAAGCGCGCCATCGCAAGCCAGATGCAGGCCGCCGATATCGAGCGTACCACGGTCGACATCGAGGCGGTCAATGGCTCGCGTTCGGCCCTCCTGCGGGCCAATGGATCGGTCACCAGGTTCGATGGCTTTCTCGCTGCCTATATGGATCACCGCGAGGAAGAAGACGACGAGGAGGATAGCGCAAAGCTGCCGGAAATTCGTTCAGGCGAAGCCCTGGCACGCGAAAAGATCGATGCGACGCAGCATTCGACCGAGCCTCCCCCGCGCTATTCGGAAGCTTCGCTCATCAAGAAGATGGAAGAACTGGGCATCGGCCGTCCTTCGACCTATGCCGCCACGCTGGCCACGCTGCGTGACCGTGAATATATCACGATCGACAAGCGCAAGCTTATTCCAGAGCCCAAGGGGCGTCTGGTTACGGCCTTCCTCGAAAGCTTCTTCGAGCGTTATGTGGAATATGATTTCACGGCTGACCTTGAGGAAAAGCTCGATCTCATTTCCGACGGCAAGCTTTCGTGGAAAGATGTGCTGCGCGATTTCTGGCGCGATTTCTCCGGCTCCGTCGATGACATCAAGGAACTGCGCGTTACCAATGTTCTCGATGCGCTGAACGAAGAGCTGGCACCGCTGGTGTTTCCGGCGCGCGAAGACGGCAGTGACCCTCGCTCATGCCCGACCTGCGGCACGGGCACCCTGTCGTTGAAACTCGGTAAATACGGTGCTTTCGTCGGCTGTTCCAATTATCCGGAATGCAAATATACGCGCCAGCTCGGCGGTGACGCCAATGGCGAAGCCGCGGCTGCGGATGAACCGAAATCGCTCGGCAAAGATCCGTTCACCGGTGAGGAAATCACTGCACGGACAGGCCGTTTCGGCCCCTATGTCCAGCGCGGCGAAGGCAAGGAAGCCAAGCGCGCCAGCCTCCCGAAAGGCTGGACCGTCGATGCGCTCGATCATGAGAAAGCCGTTGCGCTTCTGTCGCTGCCGCGTGATATTGGTCAGCATCCCGAGACCGGCAAGATGATCTCCGCCGGGATTGGTCGCTATGGGCCCTATGTCAGCCACGATGGCACTTTCGCCAATCTGGAAAATGCCGAAGAGGTTTTCTCTGTCGGTCTTAACCGTGCGGTATCGGTTTTGGCCGACAAGCAATCGAAGGGTGGCGGTCGTGGCCGTTCTACTCCGGCAGCATTGGCGACGCTTGGCGACCATCCAGACGGCGGGTCAATCACTGTTCGCGACGGGCGCTATGGACCTTATGTCAATTGGGGTAAGGTCAACGCCACCTTGCCGAAGGGCAAGGACCCGGCGAGCGTTACGCTGGAAGAAGCACTGGCGCTGATTACGGAAAAAGCCGGCTCTTCCAAGAGCAAGAAAGCCCCTGCCCGCAAAGCTTCGGCCAGCACGGAAAAGAAAGCTGCTGCAAAGAAGCCTGCGGCCAAGAAAGCGCCAGCAAAAGCCAAGTCGACAGCCAAGCCGAAAGCCAAATCCAAGGCCGAGGCGGCAGAGGAGTAACAATTGGCACGCCGTTTTTCCAAATCCGATACCGGTCGTTCCGCGCGGACCGAACGGCGTGCAGCCAAAGCAAAATCCGCCGAGGGCAAGAGCGATCCCCACGCGTTTCTGCCGACCCGCGAAGAGGTTCTCAAATATATTGAGGAGAATCCCGACAGGGCGGGAAAGCGGGAACTGGCGAAAGCCTTCAACATCAAGGGCGATGCGCGGGTCTATCTGAAAGACCTTCTGCGCGAACTTTCTGACGAGGGCCTTGTTGAAAAACGCGCCCGCAGGCTATCTCGCCCCGGTGCGCTACCTGCCGTCACTGTGCTTGATATTACCGGACGCGACGAAGATGGCGGTTTGCTCGCACGCCCGTCGGAATGGGATGAAGCAGGTTATGGCAAGCCACCCGCCATCCTGATCCGCCGCACCCGGCTCAACAAAGCGTCTGAAGGCGGCCCGGCCGTCGGCGTTGGGGATCGCGTTCTAGCCAAAATATTCCGCAATGAAGATCGTGACGGGCCGGACTATACCGCGCGAGTGATGAAGCGTCTCGAGCACCGAACAAATGCGGTGCTCGGTATTGTGCGCAAGCTCGGCAATGGTGAATGGCGGCTTGACCCGGTAAACCGCAAGCAGCCGGAAGTGCAGCTCGATCCGGGCCATCTGGAAAATGCGGAAGCCGGTGATCTTGTTGAAGTCGACCTGATTTCCTCCCGGCGTCAGGGATTGCCGCGCGGCAAGGTTCGGCAGGTGGTAGGCTCGATCGACAGCGAAAAAGCCCTGTCGATGATTGCCATCCACGAGCATGAAATCCCGCATGTTTTCCCGGCTGAAGCGCTGAGCGAAGCAGAAGCTGCGACCGCAGCCACGATGGATGGCCGCGAAGACTGGCGCGATATTCCACTTCTCACCATCGATCCGGCGGATGCCAAGGATCATGATGATGCTGTTTACGCCGAGCCGGACCAGGACCCCGAGAATCCGGGAGGCCAGATCGTCATTGTGGCTATAGCGGACGTCGCCGCCTATGTCCGTCCCGATTCTGCGCTCGACCGCGAAGCCCAAAAACGCGGTAACTCGGTCTACTTCCCGGACCGCGTCGTGCCGATGCTGCCAGAGCGGATTTCAAACAATCTCTGTTCGCTTCGTGAACTGGAAGACCGCCCTGCCCTTGCGGTCCGTATGGTTTTTGCGGCCGACGGACGCAAGAAATCGCACAAATTTCACCGCATCATGATGAAATCGGCGGCGAAGCTGGCCTATTCGCAGGCGCAGGCCGCGATCGACGGTGCGCCGGATGACAAGACTTCGCCTATTCTCGACAGCATACTGAAACCGCTGTGGAACGCCTATGCCGTGCTGAAGCGGGGGCGTGACGCGCGCGAACCGCTGGAACTCGATCTGCCGGAAAAGAAAATCCTGCTCACGCCCGACGGCAAGGTCGACAAGGTCATCGTTCCCGAACGGCTCGATGCGCACAAGCTCATCGAAGAGTTCATGATTCAGGCGAACGTTGCCGCCGCTGAAACATTGGAAGCGCGCCGCCAGCCGCTTATTTTCCGCATTCACGACGCCCCAGCGCTTGCAAAGCAGGAAACCTTGCGTGAATTTCTGAGGACGCTGGACCTGAGCCTCGCCAAGGGAGCCGAGTTGCAGCCGGCGCAATTCAATCGGATTCTTGAGGCCGTCGAGGGCTCTGATCATCAGGAACTAGTCAACCAGGTGGTGTTGCGCACACAGAGCCAGGCAGAATATAACCCCGACAATATCGGGCATTTTGGCCTGCATTTGCGTCGCTATGCGCACTTCACCTCGCCGATCCGCCGCTACGCCGACCTTATCGTTCATCGCGCTCTGATCAAGGCCCTGAACCTCGGCAACGATGGCCTCACCGCCGATGAAGAAGCGCATCTGGAGGAAATCTCTGCGCTGATTTCCTCGACCGAGCGTCGCGCCATGCTGGCCGAACGCGAAACGGTGGATCGTCTTATCGCTCATTTCCTCGCCGCACATCTCGGTGATGAATATGAGGGACGCGTTACCGGGGTGACGAGAGCGGGCCTCTTCGTGAACCTTGCGACATATGGCGCAGACGGGCTGGTGCCCATTTCAACTTTGGGTCATGAATACTATCTATATGACGAAGCGAACCATGCGATTGCCGGTGAGCGGAGCGGCAAGGGCTTCCGTTTGGGCGATACAGTGACGGTTCGGCTTGTGGAAGCGCTCCCCGTGGCGGGTGCGCTTCGTTTTGAGATGGTTTCGGAACCGCATCCTCTGCCGATGGCGACCCGCTCGCATCACAAGGCAAGCCGGACGATGCGTGGACGAAGGGGTAAACCCGCGGGCATCCCGCGTCAGAAGAGAAGAGGTCGCTGATGAGCACGCTAGAGGCCAATTCCGCGCAGAATATACAGGTTTTCGGAGGGGAAAGCCCCAAGGCGGCCCACCCGAAACGCCCTTTGGGCGAAGCCATGTGGCGCGGATTTCGCGGACGTTGCCCGCATTGCGGTGAAGGAAAACTGTTCCGGGCCTTTGTGAAACCCGTGGCGCAATGTTCCGTGTGTGATGAAGACTACACAGAACAACGTGCTGACGATCTTCCTGCCTATCTGACCATCTTGATCGTAGGGCACGTGGTCGTGGGTGCCTTCATGGGCGTTGAAGCAACCACCAATCTTCCGCTTTGGGCTCATATGGCGATCTGGGGCCCCCTGACCGTGATCATGTCGCTGCTGCTTTTGCAGCCAATCAAAGGCGCAACCATCGGGCTGCAATGGGCGCTGTACATGCACGGTTTTGGAGGCAAGGGTGACGGCGAATATGGCGACGTGACCTAAACGTCACCGTGACCGCCATGGTTCAGCTTCCATCCTCGCCAATCAAAGCCGGAAAAGCTTTGCGGCCGCGTGACGCGGCATCGCTGCTGCTTGTCGACCGGTCGGGGGGCAAGCCGCGCATTCTCATGGGTCGACGCCACGCCAGCCTTGCCTTCATGCCGGGCAAATTCGTCTTTCCAGGCGGCCGGGCAGATCCGATAGATGGCGCTATCGGCGCGACAGCAGAACTGCACAACAATGATGTTGCCAAATTGCTTGCCGGCATGGGAGCCCGTGCGTCGCTGCGCCGCGCCCGGGCACTCGGCCTATGCGCCATCCGAGAGACTTTCGAGGAAACTGGCCTTCGCATAGGGCAAGCGGCATCGACACCGGTTACCTTGCCTGCACATAGCGACTGGTCGGCATTTTTCGACAATGGCATGATACCGGCGCTCAGCAGCCTGCGCTACTTTGCCCGCGCGGTTACGCCGCCAGACAATGTTCGCCGTTTCGATACCCGCTTTTTTATCGCCTTCCGCGATCATATACCGGAACTTGATGGACAACCGCTCGTTCCCAGTGGGGAACTGGAAGATCTGGACTGGGTTTCGATCGATCAAATCGACAGGTTCGATGTGGCCCATATCACCCAGGCAATCCTGAAAGAAGCGCGCGCGCTTCTGACAAATGCCGACTCTGAACTGCCCGCCACCTTGCCGGTGGTACAATATTGCAAGCGGCATGGCCGCTTTGTCCGCGAAGTGATCTGAACTCCATGAATCAAGAAATCCAATCCGCCGATCTTGTCCCGCAAGAACCAGGCGGCGGGCCGGCAGAGGGCCAGTTGCACTGGCGTTCGCTCGCTGCAGCCATCGCCACAATCAGCGCGGTTGGTGCAGCAATCGGCCTGGGCATTCCACTGTTGAGCGTTCTTCTGGAAAGCCGTGGCCATTCTGCTAGCCTGATTGGAGCCAATACCGCTGTTGCGGGCCTGGCCTCCATCGTTGCCGCCCCCCTTGCCGCGCCTATTGCCGCGCGGCTGGGTGTGGTCAAGGCGATTTTCCTTATGCTTGTCATTGGAAGCGGGGCATTTCTCGGCTTCCATTTCTTTCAACCCCTCTGGGCTTGGTTTGCGCTGCGCATCGTTCTGCATTTCGCGCTGACCGTCCTTTTCGTTCTGTCGGAATACTGGATCAACGCATCGGCGCCGCCTGAAAAACGTGGCCTGGTACTCGGCATCTACTCCACATCGCTTTCGCTGGGCTTTGCGCTCGGACCGTGGCTGTTCTCGAAGATCGGCAGTACGGGAGGACTGCCTTTCTATGTCGGCTTCGCCATCATCATGATCGCCCTCATACCGGTTGCGATCGCTTGGCGTGACAGCCCCGATTTCGAGGAAGGTGAACACGTCCCGTTTCTGCCCTTCATTTTTGCCGTACCGACAGCGACCATGGCCGTCTTCGTGTTCGGCGCTGTTGAAACCGGTGGCTTCGCCCTCTTTCCAGTCTTCGGCGCGCGTATAGGTTATCCTGAGGCCGATGCGGCCCTGCTGCTTACGATGATCGGGCTTGGCAATGTTCTGATGCAGATTCCGCTTGGCATTGTCAGCGACCGCATTTCAGACCGCCGCAAGCTTCTGCTTTTCTGCGCCACCACCGGCCTCATCGGCATGATCGCACTGCCCTATCTCATGCAGCACTGGTATCTCATGGCGGGTATCCTGTTCCTTTGGGGCGGCGTGGTGGCGGGCCTCTATACGATCGGCCTCGCGCATCTGGGTTCCGAACTGACGGGGCGGGAACTGGCGTCCGCCAATGCCGCCTTCGTGTTCTGCTATGCCATCGGCATGCTTGCCGGACCGCAGGCCGTCGGCGTTGGCATGGACATGATGGGCCCGAAGGGATTCCCGATGACTCTCGGTGTGTTTTTTGCCGCATATGCACTCTTTGCAGCAGGAAGGCTGCTTTTGCGGAAGAAGCGGGCTTGACTTTTCGCCGCCAATACGTAGTGTCGCGCCAAATTTCCGCTGCCGGATGAGATTACCGGAATCGCTGGAGGTTTCCATCCATTGAGCATGATCCCGAGAATTGGGAACCGGTTTTCGGCAAGATCATGCTCCGGCAAAGATACAGAGCAGGTAATTCGATATGGCCAAGGCTACGACGATCAAGATCAAGCTTTTGTCGACCGCTGACACCGGCTTCTTCTACGTAACGAAGAAGAACAGCCGCACGATGACGGAAAAGATGACAAAGACCAAGTACGACCCGATTGCGCGCAAGCACGTCGAGTTCAAGGAAACGAAGATCAAGTAATTCGTTTCAGGTCGTCATCGACAAGACGATTGAAATAGAAAGCCGTCTCCTTCGAGGCGGCTTTTTCGTTTTCTGCCCATGTTCAACTTTCAGGCAGCCGAGGAGACGATGCGATTTCGTCCTCCCTTTTTCGCCTGATAGAGCGCCGCATCAGTTCGCGAGAAAAGGGCTTCGGCGCTGTCCCCTATCAGCCTCAATCCGGCGATGCCCATGCTAACGGTCAAATTGACCTTGTGCTTGCCGTTGGCGACAGAAAAAGGCGCCTCCGATACGGCCGTCCGGATTCGCTCCGCGACGGCCCTTGCGGCCTCCACATCGCTGTCTGGAAGCACCACGACGAACTCCTCTCCGCCGTAGCGGCATAGAAGATCCATGCCGCGAATATTCTTGCGCAGGCGTGCCGCAAACTCGCGAAGGACATCGTCGCCCGCATCGTGCCCAAACTGGTCGTTGATCCGTTTGAAGTGATCGAAGTCGAGCATGATGACGGACAATGGCCGCTCGCGCCCCATGGCGCGTGTAAGCAGGACCGGCATATGCGTATCCAGATAGCGGCGATTATGCAGCCCCGTCAGGCTGTCCGTCACTGCCATGGTAATCGTGCGATTGAGGCTTTGCCGCAAGAGATCGTTATAGCACTTCCGTTTTATCTGCGTTCGCAAGCGTGCGAATAGCTCCAGCTTCTCAAGCGGACGCATGAGATAGTCGTTTACGCCCAGTTCCAGTGCGCGCACCACCAGCGCCCCTTCATCTTCCCGCACGACAAGAATGATCGGCACCAGCCGTGTGCGCTCGATAGTTCGCAACTGGGAGCATAGACGCAGCGGGTCATAGTAAGTGAAATTGGCTGAAACGACGATGCTGTCGTAATCGGTATCTATCGCCCGGATCAGGGCTGTGTTCGCATCGCTGGCCACGTCCACGCGATAAGTCTCTCCAAGAATGAGACGAAGGCGCGCGGCCGCCAGTTCATCCTCATCGACGATGAGAATGCGAGCCACCTCATCCTTATCGGCATAATTCCCGCCCATCTTGCTTGCCAGCAGCGTCTCCACCTCTGCGTCCGCTACGGTGCCCGTTCGCTGGAAGAGCTCGTCAGAGACGAGTTTCAGCCGCGCCAGGCTCTTTACGCGCGACATAAGCTGAAGATCGCTGACGGGCTTGGACAGAAAGTCGTCGGCACCAGCTTCGAGACCGCGGATCTTGTCCTCCGCACCATCAAGCGACGTTACGACGACAACAGGGATGTTGGATGTGCGGGGATCGTCCTTCAAACGACGGCAGACTTCAAAACCGTCCATGTCCGGCATTAATATGTCGAGCAGGACGACATCAATCTGTCCGCCCAGACAAATCTCTATGGCCTCCGGCCCGCTGTGGGCCGTAACGACCTCGTAATATTCGGAGAGCAGCCTGGCTTCGAGGAGCTTTACATTGGAATCCACATCGTCAACGACGAGAATTCTTGCAGTCATGATGCCCCCGCCCTGATTTCCGCTAAGCGTCGCCCATATAGGATTTGATTGTTTCTATAAAGCGGGGCACCGAAATCGGCTTGGATATATAGGCTTCGCAGCCGCCCTGCCGTATACGCTCCTCGTCGCCTTTCATGGCAAATGCCGTTACGGCGATCACCGGAATATGCCGCAACTCATCATCGTCCTTCAGCCATTTCGTGACTTCCAGCCCCGATACCTCCGGAAGCTGTATGTCCATCAGAATCAGGTCGGGTCGATGCTCTCGCGCAAGGTCCAGCGCCTCAAGCCCGTTTCTCGTACGGATGGTCTCGTATCCGCTGGCTTCGATTAGATCGCGAAACAACTTCATATTGAGTTCGTTGTCTTCGACAATCATTACGCTTTTCGGCATCGAATATTCCTTGGTCTTATTCCCTGCAGCAAACCGGCATTTTCTCGATCTTCTTATCTGACAATGGACCGAAATAGACCACTAGAAAGTTCTCCACTTTCAGACCACGATCAGTTTAACCTCATTTCATTGATGAAAGGCAAATAATTCCATTGTTCCTCGACGGAGCGGCAGCTACACATTCGGCCAGACAACGAAAAAAGCGGAGAAACCACATGAAAACGCTGATGAGTCAGGCGGATGCGGAAGCGATCGCTATTGAAGCTTTAGCGTGGCTGGCGCAAGACAAGGACCTGCTGCCTCGCTTTCTCGCCCTGACCGGCATCGAAGCGACGTCCATCCGGCAGGCCGCGCTTGAGCCCGGCTTTCTCGCGGGAGTACTGCAATTTTTCCTGTCTCATGAACCGACACTGTTGCGCTACTGCGAGGAAGCAGGACGAGATCCGGCAACAATAGACAAAGCCCTCACGCACCTGCCTGGCGGTCTGAACCAGCACCTCTAGGAGTGTGCTCAACCACCGCATGACAAAGCCCGGCAAAGCCGGGCTTTCTTATTGATCATTCAGCAGCAGGAGTTGCTGTAGCAACCTCGACTTCATTCGAAACCGACAACACGTTCAATTCGTGCTGCTTGCCATCGCGCGCCGTCCAGGAGATTGACTGGCCCGGTGCAAGGCCAATCAACGCGGTGCCGATTGGCGTGAGTATGGAAATCTTTCCCTGCGCAATGTCCGCTTCGCCAGGATATACGAGCGTCACCCGGCGCTGCTGTCCGTCATTGGAGCGAAACTCGACAGTAGAGCCCATGTGGATCACATCCTGCGGCAAGCGCTTTGCAGGCACGACTTTTGCACGGTCGAGCTCGGCCATCAGTTCCTCGGCAATCTCCTCGAGACGTTCCGAAACATTGGTGGCCAACCCCATCAGGCGTTCATAGTCGATTTCGCTGACGACGATATTGGGCTTCTTGCGATTCTTTCCGCTCATGGCGAGTGCTCACTGCTGTTGAAAGGTAATAAATCTCCGTGCTGTTATGCACGAAGCTGTTCAGATTGATTTTGGAGAAAGCGCTTATTCGAAATCCGCTTTGGACAAGCGGCGTACCGTCCCCCGGAGTTCCCCTGCGCTAGGCAGAACTCGAGGGTAGCTATCCCGTGATCGGATGAACCCGATGGAGTATGGATGCAAAACGGTTGTTCATGGCACTAAACTTGGTGATATTCCCGGCAATGTCAAGTGTAAGAACCTGCAGGACCTATATGCCGGTGGCGCTTCAGCCTTTCGATGCTATAAAAGGATGTTCCTTTTATGTTCATCAGACGGTTCGTCCTCATGGCTGACACCACTGCCCCTAACAGTCCGGAAAAAGGTGTATGCCGCGATTGCCTTGCGCCGCAAAAGACGGATACAGGCAGGCGTTGCCATGCATGCGGCAGTCCGCGTCTTCTTCGCCATCGCGAGCTTTACAGGCTCTCCCTCGCCCATATTGATTGCGATGCATTTTACGCCTCGGTCGAAAAGCGCGACAATCCGGAGTTACGGGACAAACCCCTCATCATCGGCGGGGGGAAGCGCGGCGTCGTATCGACTGCCTGCTATCTCGCCCGTATTCATGGTGTGCGGTCCGCCATGCCCATGTTCAAGGCGTTGGAAGCCTGTCCGGACGCAGTTGTCATCAAACCCAATATGGAAAAATACGTGCGCGTCGGTCGCGACGTACGGCAGATGATGCGTGACCTGACGCCCCTCGTCGAGCCACTCTCTATCGATGAGGCATTCCTGGATTTGAGCGGCACCGAGCGACTGCACAAAGCGCCGCCCGCAATCGTTCTGGCGCGCTTTGCCAAAAGGGTTGAGGACGAAATAGGCATCTCCGCCTCAATAGGACTTTCCTACTGCAAATTTCTGGCCAAGGTTGCATCAGACATCGAAAAGCCCCGCGGTTTTTCTGTTATCGGCGAAGCGGAGGCATTAACCTTTCTGCGGGACCGATCGGTCAGCACGATCTGGGGCGTCGGCAAGGCCTTTGCAGCCAAACTGGAAAGTGACGGAATCCGATCCATTGGCCAACTCCAGACGATGGAGGAAGGAACGCTCATGAAAGCCTATGGCACCATGGGCCAGCGTCTGTACCGACTGTCGCGAGGACAGGATAGCCGCAAGGTCGAGCCTGATCACGACATGAAAAGCGTCTCGGCCGAGACGACCTTCAACAACGACCTGTCGGACGCAAATGATCTCGTTCCGGTGCTTCGCGCACTTGCCGAAAAAGTATCCCGGCGACTAAAAGCTGGTGACATAGCCGGACGCACCGTCGTCCTGAAGCTGAAAACCCGCGATTTCAAATTGCGTACCCGCAATCGCCAGCTTTCCGACCCCACCCAACTTGCAGATAGAATCTTTCGCCATGGATTGCAGCTTCTTGAAAAAGAGCTGGATGGAACGAAATTTCGTCTGCTTGGAATTGGCGTTAGCGAACTTTCTTCAAGCGACCGGGCCGATCCGCCCGATCTTGTGGACACACAGGCCACCAAACGCGCCGTCGCCGAGAATGCCATCGACCGGTTGAGGAACAAGTTCGGGGTGAGTGTTGTCGAAACAGGCTATACTTTCTCCAAGGGTAATCTGGCCCGCCCGCAAATGCCACCAGACAGAGATGAACAGCCTTGAGTTTTCTCGTCGTGGAAACCCATGGAGAAATTTTCTACATTTGCCTCTAACGGCTTGACGAGACCGGTCTGTATCAATATTGGAACGGACCAAGGCAATGCCAAGTGATTTGGCAACGGCTTTACGGAAGGCCTCGTGGCGGAGTGGTTACGCAGAGGACTGCAAATCCTTGCACCCCGGTTCGATTCCGGGCGAGGCCTCCAAATTTTCTCAAATAAAATCAATAATTTGTCTAGATTGCTATTGATATCGGAGCAGATAGCCTTATTGCGCCATTCTGCAAATTGATTCCCTTGAATTACAAGGGTTTACAAAAAGGTCTGGCAAATCCACCCAACACATCTGATTCCGTTTGTTATGATAAACAAGCAAGGTAGCGGAACGCCAGCCCGATAAACTCACAGGCATGCTCTGTGAGCCGCCCGTCTCAAACATCTCCCCGATTGTTCGTGGCGTTACGCCGGAGAGAGCTTTATAGCCCGGCGCAGTTTGGCTCGTAGATATCAAGCCTTTCGATAACGATTCCATTGATTGCTGGCACTAGAAGGACCTCGCGACCACAATGCGTCGGCACCCCGATACGAGCGTTGACGGTTACATAGCGTCGGATTCGGATCGGTGCCGGAAAATTCGCTTTTTCCGGCACCGATATCCAGCTCTTTTCAAATTCGCTACGGCTTAGTGACATCTGACAGTCACCTCCATTGCTAGACGGCTCACTTCACAGTGACGTGGGAAAGCCGACCGTTTTCAAACTGAAAAGTCGCGGTGCACGCAGGGCCAAAACCAGCTCCTGTCCATGGCGAGATATTGAGAACATAGTCGCTGTCTTCGCCATTATATCCCTTTTCAAAGGCAACAGGAACCGAGTCGATGGTCCCAAATGATCGAATGACCTGGCATCCGCTTCCTTCTTCAAGCCAGTTGTCGGGCCCCTTGGCATTTACGACTTGTCCGTTCTCTATCCTGAAATATACGCCCGGCTGATAGCAGGACAGCGATCCGGCCGTGCCGTTCACAACGTAAAAATTCGTACCCGGCAAATGATTCATATCCTGTATTGTATCGGTGTTGCCTATTATCTGTTCGACCAATTCGCTCGGTAACGAGACAGGTGGCGTCCCGGCTTTAGCCCATTCCACCAGTTTTTCCGGCGTAACATCCTCGACAGTCGTCGTGGCTCCGGTAATGCCGGTGGACGCCGTCGCGACCAACTGGGCGAGAACATCCGGGGTCTTGGTGCTGACTTTGCCGTTGCGATGCAGGTTTCGATACTGCATTTCAACGGTTTGGCATAGTCGTGTCAGATCCTGCGCCAGCCCCAGATTAGTGGCTGAAAGCAGACCGGCAACACCGATCACCCAAAAAAGAATCTTCATCTCAATCTTTACTCCCTGTCGGCGCTTCCCCGTTGAACAGCCTTTCATACATTTTTTTGTCATTCCGTTCTCAAACTCATTTGGTATTTCAAGTTTCGTTCGATTTCCCAAGATTTTTTTATGCAGCGCGGACCTGCGAGCCCCAGTGTCAAACCCCGCCATTCCTAGCCAACCAAACCGCTCAGCGAAACCCTCAGTCGTCACCCAAACCTGCGGTTGATTGAAATCAACTTCATCGCTGGCTTCTTATGGTAGAGTGGCATCTCTTTATCATAATGGAACTCAACGTGGCCCATCCCCTTCTCATCGATAAAGTAGCCACAGCAATTGAACAATGTGGCTGGGAAACTGTCGACATTCTGCAAATGAATAACGTGATGGCGAGAGCAACCATCGCCGCCATTTACGACGTTCTTGTTGATCACGCTCAACAATCAAACAGAGAAGACGTTATCGAGTGGCTTATCGCCAGTCCAATCGGAAATAAGAACTCGCAACGATAAGCGAGATTAATACAAGACTTTTAAATCCTCCGCCGGGCCTCTGCTGGTGACAAGAAGCCTGTGGCAGAGTTATCCGACCGCTGTCAGATCGAGTACTTTCCCAGTATACGACACCGTGAGGGTCATTTACGGCCGCGCTGCTGTTCAACACACTTCCTTGCGTCCTGCCCCGGAACACACTGATCCTTTTTGGAGTTCAGAAGTCGATCCTGTTTCTGCGATTCGGACGCTTTAGGTACGTCAACGCTGTCAGGATCAGACGGCGGCCGTCCCGGTGCCGGCGGCGGGTTGCCCGGCACTTCGGGTTCCTGTGTGCCTGACTGTGTCGGCATCCCCGATTCCTGGGCGAAAGACACACTCGAAAAGCTTAACAGTAGCGCCATAAGGACTGAAAGTTTCATTTTTTCACTCCGACAGTTGGACCAATAGTAGGTTCAACGAAATTCGGAGTGACAATGTTCCTCACCTGAAGCGGTTGGACGCTCGCTACCACTATGTCTAGAAAGTCAAAGGAACGCCAAGTTCCTTTTCACACAGGGTCAAATCCTCGGAAAATTTCGTCAGCAAAGGATCGTAGTCTGGTTCATCAGTGCTGTCGCTTTTAACGTACTCGGATATTGTCTGCGAAACCTTCATGAGGGAGCCAGCAGCGACGTCACAACTTACGAATGCCTTATACTCAGCGGAGCTTGCATCCGCGTCTGCGGCTTGTCGCCAGTCAGACTGAGCACGTGCGACGGGAGTCGTCACCTTTTCTTCCATCGCGACGCCCAGCTCCCTGGATCGCCCATCGGAACTCTCGCCCAGTTCGATATAAGTCATCATCCCCGAAACGACGGCTTTATGAAGCGTCAACGCATCTTCTTTCGCACCAGCAAAAGCCGGAGATACGGAAACCAAGGCTAAATTCATAACAATAAAACTGGATGCCAAACGCATAAATCACTCCCGAACAATGTAGCGCTCGAACTTATACCGATGAGCGGAACCAAGCGCAAATCGGCCGCCTGCTCAGGCATTTTTAGTGGGACGCGCATACTGGTTATCGAAACAGATAACAGCTTAGCTATGGGCAACCTTATAGCGCAAGGCTGACATGTCAGGTTTATGACGTGCCGCTCAATCTTCCTTAACAGAGTCGTTTGAGCATACGAGTGAGATGGGTTCAGCGAAGCTCAAGGCCTTATGATTATGGATTTATAGAATTATCGAGCGCGAAGTGGCTCCCCGGGCCGGATTCGAACCAGCGACCAACCGGTTAACAGCCGGTTGCTCTACCGCTGAGCTACCGGGGAACAGGTGCTCGTTGCGTCAGCGAGGTGGCGTATAGCAAAAGGATTTCGCCTTTGCAAAGGGCTAAATCCATTTTTTTTCATCTTTTTGCATTCTGCCCTCGAAACCCTATATTCTCTGGGAGATTTTCCGCCTGTGAATTGTAACATATCAGCCTGAGAGACGACCCAGTGAGTGATCAGTACGCCGAAATGCCCCGAAAAAAAGCCATTGTGATTCTTGGTCGGCGAATCCCCATGCCGCAATCTGTCATGATGCGTCGTATGCTTGGCGGCTCACTCGTAGTGGGCGGGTCTCTGGGGTTTCTTCCGATTCTAGGCTTCTGGATGCTTCCCCTCGGACTTATCGTTCTGTCGCACGATTCTCATCGCGTCCGCCGCTGGCGCCGCCGAAGTGAAATTCACATCTGGCGCAAATGGTTGAAGCGGAAGCCAACCGACACGCCAACTGCTCGATGAGTCGGCAACCGGACGAAACAAGCACCGACGGGGCAGCACCTGGGAATTGAATTCCGATCTATCTGCGCAGCTCACCCGGGGTGAGCTGCCGATATTTCCGCAAAGCTGTGGTTAGGTGGCTCTGGCTGGAAAAGCTCAAATGGCGCGCAATATCTCTTATCGACATAGATGTCTTTTTAAGCAGCCGCTCGGCTTCATCGAGCTTTAGCCCCATCAAATACTGATGAGGTGTCTGTCCGAAACTATTGCGAAAGGACGTTGAAAAATGGCCCGCCGAAATTCCGACCAAATCAGCCATATCCCGGACCGAAACAGGCTGATGAAAATTCTGGGAGAGGTATGTTTCAATACGATGGCACGCCAACTTGCTGAGTCCAGCTTTGCTATCAGTGGAAATTCGATTGCCCGGTGCACTGCGAGCTATCGTATGCATGAGGACCAAACCAAGAGCGCGCAGATAAGGCTCATCCCCCTCACCTCGCAGGCGGATTTCATCCCAGATCATATTTGATATCGGCAAGCATTCTTTACATAGGAACTTTGCAGCACTTCCAAAATTCTTGATCTCGTTCTTCCAAATATTCTGGAAAAAAACGTCCCGAAGAAGCTGTCCATCAAACTGCCCTATCAATACTTCTGTGGGCTCGGGCCAATCGATTGTTAATTTCACGAAAGCCGGAATGATAAACACGGTACCGGTCGGGCAATTGGAATTCTCGCCATCCCGGCCAGAACAACACCACCTCAGATTGCGAACCTGTTCTCTCAAGACGAGGAAAGTCGTCCCGCTTGCGCGATAATTGACCGGCCCCATCTGCGTAGTGGCGCAGGTAAAGCCCCATCTAGTCCCGCTCATATGTGGTTCATACACAACCATTCCTCAGCCCCATCCCAGAGAATATTCAACAACAAGTCAATCAGTAAGCTCATCGTCACCTCATTCATTCAATCCACGCAGAGAATAAACTTGGTTTGTCGGGAGGCCGCATGCCCCTCGGCACTGACGCCCCCTTCGCAATGCAACCCATCATGGTATGTGCAATCTATACGTGTAGAAGCTTTTTGCAATCGGAATCTTGAGCCCTAACCAGCCCCTGCAGGTGCAAATGGATCGCAAAAGCACTTGTCAGTCGACTGTTATTCGATTATGCAATTGCAAATTATTAGCAATAAGGATTGGAATATGCGGAATTGCATTTTACGAACAGCAACGCTTGGTCTTTTGAGTGCAGCTCTTGTCTGGTCTAGCGCAACCGGCGCACTGGCGGAGAAATTCAAGGCCGTGACGACATTTACCGTTATTGCCGATATTGCGCAGAATGTTGCGGGCGATGCTGCAATCGTTGAATCTATTACGAAGCCAGGCGCGGAGATTCACAATTACCAGCCTACGTCCGGAGACCTGATCAAAGCGCAGGATGCGAAGCTGGTACTCTGGAACGGGCTGGGGCTGGAGCTTTGGTTCGAAAAATTCTTCGCCCGTCTCAACAATGTTCCAAGCGCAATCGTGTCCAACGGCGTGGAGCCAATGGACATCACCGAGGGACCATATAACGGTAAGCCGAATCCACATGCATGGATGTCCCCGAATGCCGCGCTAATCTATGTCGATAATATTCGGGACGCCTTTGTCAAAAACGATCCTGCCAACGCAGCTACCTACAAATCAAACGCCGAAGCCTACAAGGCAAAGATCAAAGCCGCCATCGACCCGATCCGGGCAGAGATGGAGGCAATCCCAAAGGAAAAGCGCTGGCTGGTTTCGAGTGAGGGCGCATTTTCCTATCTCGCGCGGGACTTCAACCTGAAGGAACTTTATCTCTGGCCAATCAATGCAGACCAACAGGGCACGCCCCAGCAGGTTCGCAAAGTGATTGATGGAGTGCGTAAAAACGGCATCTCCGCCGTATTTTCGGAGAGCACCGTATCCCCCGCCCCTGCGAAGCAAGTAGCCCGCGAAACCGGTGCAAAATATGCCGGGGTTCTCTATGTCGATTCACTTTCAGAACCGGATGGCCCCGTGCCGACATATATTGACCTGCTGAAAGTTACTTCGCGCACCATCGCTAATGGACTTAAGCAATGAATTTGTCCGCAGGTATTGATAAAGTACTTCACTCCGCGCCAGAAAAAGGAATCTATGTAAAAGACGCCACTGTCACTTACCGGAATGGCCATACGGCCCTGCATAATGCGAGCTTTGCTATTCCGACCGGAACAATTACGGCGCTGGTAGGCGTTAACGGCTCAGGAAAATCAACCCTGTTCAAGGCGATCATGGGGTTTGTAAAACTCGCCAAAGGTGAAATATCCATACTCGGAATGCCGGTCGAAGCTGCACTGAAGCGCAATCTGGTGGCCTATGTTCCGCAGAGCGAAGATGTCGACTGGAATTTCCCGGTTCTCGTTGAAGATGTCGTCATGATGGGACGCTACGGCCACATGGGCATGCTGCGCATGCCGCGCCGTCCCGACAGGGAAGCGGTAGAGAATGCGCTTGCCCGTGTGAACATGCTTGAGTTTCGCCATCGGCAGATCGGCGAGCTTTCCGGCGGGCAAAAGAAACGGGTGTTTCTCGCCCGAGCGCTGGCCCAGGATGGACGCGTCATTCTTTTGGACGAACCCTTTACCGGCGTGGACGTCAAGACCGAAGAAGCGATCATCGTTCTTCTTCGCAGCCTTCGGGATGAAGGACGCGTCATGCTGGTCTCGACGCATAATCTCGGCAGCGTTCCCGAATTCTGTGACCGCACTGTATTGTTGAAACACACGGTGCTTGACTACGGTCGGACCACCGAAGTTTTCACGCAGGCAAATCTCGAAAAGACTTTCGGCGGTGTGTTGCGCCATTTCGTACTGACCCGGAATGAACGTTCCGGACGAGCACCCGTCAACGTCATAACGGACGATGAACGCCCGTTCGTTGTTTATGAAAAAGGGGGGTCGGCGCCCCACGACCGGAGCCGGAAACAATGACGCTGCTGCTTGAGCCATTCAGCTATAACTACATGTTGAATGCTATGTGGGTTTCCGCCTTGGTGGGTGGCGTGTGTGCCTTTCTTTCGGCCTATCTCATGCTGAAAGGCTGGTCGCTTATTGGTGATGCCCTCTCCCATTCAATCGTTCCGGGTGTTGCCGGCGCTTACATGCTTGGCCTCCCCTTCTCCATCGGCGCGTTCTTCTCGGGCGGCCTTGCAGCGGCAGCGATGCTTTTCCTCAACCAAAGGACAAAGCTGAAGGAAGACGCCATCATCGGCCTGATCTTCTCCTCGTTCTTCGGGCTCGGGCTTTTCATGATCTCGCTCAAGCCGACGGCAGTCAGCGTTCAAACCATCGTTCTGGGCAATATCCTCGCCATCACCCCGGAGGATACATTGCAGTTGGCGATTATCGGCTTCGTTTCCCTGTCGCTGCTTCTTTTGAAGTGGAAAGACCTGATGGTGGTGTTCTTTGATGAGAACCATGCGCGTTCGATAGGACTGAGGCCCGCTCTGCTGAAGATCATGTTTTTCACATTGCTGTCGGCATCCACTGTCGCTGCCATGCAAACGGTCGGGGCCTTCCTCGTCATCTGTATGGTGGTGACGCCGGGCGCAACCGCTTATCTGCTGACGGACCGGTTTTCGCGACTGCTGTGGATCGCTGTCGCGATTGGCTCTGTCACAAGCTTTTTCGGGGCCTATGTGAGCTATTTTCTGGATGGGGCGACGGGGGGCATCATCGTTGTGCTCCAGACACTGGTTTTTCTCAGCGTATTCCTTCTTGCTCCGAAACACGGACTGCTGGCAGCACGGCGCAAGGCTTCATTAGCCCTCAGGGAGTTCCAGCAATGATCATTTTTGAAACCCTGGCCGCCCCATTTCAGTTCGAGTTCATGCGCTATGCCTTGGCCATTTCAGTCCTCATCGCGATCCCGACGGCATTGCTGTCGTGCTTTCTGGTTCTCAAGGGCTGGTCATTGATGGGGGATGCGATCAGCCATGCCGTTCTTCCGGGTGTGGTCGTCGCCTACATCATCGGAATACCTTTCGGCTTCGGAGCGTTTGTAGCGGGCATGTCCTGTGCCCTTGCAACGGGTTATCTCACCGAGAACAGCCGTATTAAACAGGATACAGTGATGGGCATCGTATTCTCCGGCATGTTCGGCCTTGGTCTGGTTCTTTATGTTGCGATCCGCTCGACGGTCCACCTCGACCACATTTTGTTTGGCGACATGCTCGGCATAACATTGTCTGATCTGGTCGAAACGGCCGTTATTGCCGCACTCACCGCTGGCATCCTTGTCGTCAAATGGCGGGATTTCCTGCTACACGCATTCGATCCGGTACAAGCCCGTGCAGTCGGTCTGCCGGTCCGCCTGCTGCATTATGGCCTGCTTTGCCTGATCTCGTTGACTATTGTAGCCGTTTTGAAAGCGGTGGGTATCATTCTGGCCATTGCCATGTTGATTGCGCCGGGTGCGATTGCGTTTCTGCTTACACGCAAGTTCAGCACCATGATGTTGCTCGCCGCAGCAATTGCGGTTTTTGCTTCCTTCTTCGGGGTCTATCTGTCGTTCTTCATCGACAGCGCGCCTGCCCCTACAATCGTTCTGCTGATGACAGTGATATTCCTTGCCGCGTTCATTTACGTTTCCCGACAGACTCCCAAAGTCGAAGAGCGGCTAGACGCTGACGGTGAAGTTCGGTTCTAAAGTCTCTACCAGACCTGCTCGTGTCTGACGTGGACAGCATTGCAACGCTGTCCACGCCATCGACGTTGCGTCATACAGCTGTTATGAAATCCCGATAAACAGCCACCAAACGGCGTTCCATAACGGAACTCGAGACAGTTTTTCCGGCGCAATTTCATTTTTGCGGCTTGTCGAGGTTGCTTAAAGATGCTTCAATCCAATTTGCACGGCTGTGCAGAAAATATAAAATCAGCCGGCGATCCTGGGGAGGAGCCGCTTATGCCAGCGTTTTTGGAGGTGGCGGACGCGCGCGTTCGATATGGCAATAATGAAGTTCTCAAAGGCGTAAACCTATCCGTCAAAAAAGGCGAGTTCGTCGCGCTTCTTGGCTCCTCTGGCTGCGGCAAGACAACGTTGTTGCGAGCCATTGCGGGTTTCAACATGCCATCCGGCGGCGCAATCCGGTTGAACGGCAAGGATGTGACCAGACTGCCTCCGGACAAGCGCGGCATGGCACTCGTCTTCCAGTCTTATGCGCTCTGGCCGCACATGACAGTTGCGCAGAATATGGGCTATGGCTTGCGAATTCGCGGCGTAGCGAAGGAAACCATCAAGCAGAAGGTCGACGACGTTGCGCGCCTGCTGGGACTGGATGCCTTGCTGGAGCGCAAACCTGCCGCCCTTTCCGGCGGCCAACGCCAGCGTGTCGCCCTCGGGCGCGCACTCGCCATTCAGCCTGACATCCTGCTTCTAGATGAACCGCTTTCCAACCTGGATGCACGCATCCGACTATCGGTTCGCCATGAAATCAGCGCCTTGCAGCGCCGTCTCGGCATCACCGCAGTTCATGTGACACACGACCGCGAAGAAGCCATGGTCATGGCCGACCGTATCGTCATTCTCAACAATGGTGAAATCGCCCAGGCTGGCGCGCCCGAAGAGGTCTACAATCATCCGGCGTCGGATTTCGTCGCAGCATTCATGGGCGCGGAAAACCTGATCGAGGTACCGATCCAGATAAAGGCTGATCGCATCGAGATCGCTGCTGGCGCCAATAACAAGGCCAGCACTATTTCCGCAGGTCGCCGCAATCTGTCCGATGGCCCGGCATCGGCACGTTTCCGCAGCGAAGCAGCGCGCCTTACCAAGCCCGGGGCTGATCCCGACTCCCCCACAGCCGAATTGGTCCTCAATGGCACCGTCGAGCAAACCAGTTATCCCGGCGGCCTTTGGAGACATATGATCCGTGTTGGGGATAGGCACATCATGGTCGACGCTCAGGAGAGCCACCAACCTGGGGCAAATGTAGAAATTCGCATACCGGAGCATGCCCTGTTTTTGTTCGACAGATAGTCCGTGGGCTGTAGCTTCGCTGCCCGCGCCTATTGTTGAGTTAAGGAGATCCGAGATCAATGCACGACGGAATCTTTAATGACCCCTGCGATGCACGGCTGTGCATTGAAGCCAAAACCCGCATCGCCGGCCGAAGCGGGAGAATACCCGTCTCAAGCTTGCTTTCATGGGCATGCGCCCCCGCGATTATTACCGTTCCCGATCAACAGCACCACCAGATGCTCCGCATCTGTTTTCAATCATAAGACCGGAAACCCCGGTTTCAGACAGGAGTCCTTTCATGAGAACTATCCTGAACGCGGCAATGGCGATCGGCATCACCGTTGCACCGGCTGCCGCAGACGAACTTACCGTCATCACGGCAGGCGACCAGAACATGGTCGATTACATCAATCAGTATCTTGGACCGTTGTTCGAGAAGGAGAATCCCGGCACGACCGTTCGCGTGGTCGGAACCGGTCCTGGCGATGCCGGCTCGCAGAAGGTTCTCGAGCGCTTCGAAGCTCAGTCGAAAGCTGGCGTGGAAAAGTGGGACACTGACGTCGCTGTCGTCCACGAGAAATTCGTCGGGCCAATGGTAACGGCAAAGTTCCTCGAAAATTATCGTGGCAAAATCGACAGCGGCAAGCTGGTGACACGCGATAATGCAAAAATGGCGCTCGGCACCGATGTCGACGGTTACGTCATGCCGATGTTCAACAGCCAAACCGCGCTTGCCTATAATCCCGCGCTCGTCGCCAATCCACCGAAGAGCTATGACGAGCTTGTGGCATGGGCAAAGGAAAATCCGAAGCAGTTCGGTTACAACGGGATAAAGGGCGGAGCGTCCGGCGTAAGTTTCGTCATGGGTTGGATTTATGCTTATGGCGGCGACGCAGAGAAGCTGATGAAGGGGCCTTTCGAAGAAGGCGAAGCAAAGAACTGGGACAAGGCGTTTTCCTCGCTCAAGGACTTTACAAAGAACGCCACCCTTACCCCGGGCAATGCCGGTACACTCGACATGCTGAGCCGAGGCGAAATCGCGATGGGGCCGGTCTGGGTAGACATGTTCTATTCGTGGAAGGCCAATGGACAGCTACCGCCGGAAATGAAACTTGTCCTTCCAGCACCCGGAATGCCCGGACAGCCGATGCACTATGTGATCCCGGAAAAGAGTGCGCACAAGGAACTGGCCGAAAAGTTTGTTGCGTTGGCGACAAGCCCGAAGGTACAGGCTGAAGGCATCGTCAAGCGCTTCAACTGGTATCCGGGCATCGATGCCGACCACGTCAAGGCAGAGCTGGACGGCGACACCTGGAACAAGCTCTTCACGGATATTTCGCCGGACGACCTTGCGAAATATGGAAAGCCTTTCCCGATCGCACCCTATAACACCGCGATTCTGGAAGCATATGAACGTCAAGTAGGCAACTAAACCCTACAGCTTCGATTGGAGTGCTCGGTTGGACGTGGTTTCAAGCCGAGCACTCCTATGCTTACGGTCATGAGGTTTCGAATGTCGCATCGACTAACGGGTATTCTTCTTGTCGCTCCCGCGCTGGCGATCGTGCTGTTGCTGTTCATCGTACCGCTTTTCGGGGCGATCACCGGAGCTTTCCATGTTTCCGGTGAATGGGGAACCGGCAACTTCACCAAGGCATTCGAGCTATATTCCAGCGACATCATCTTCACTCTCGTCATCGTCACATTGTCGTCGCTGCTCATCGCGCTGTTCTCTATCGCTATCGGTGGCTATCTGACACTCGGCTCCAACCCGCGAGCAGTTACCGTTCTGCGCTGGCTCTATCGCTGGCCGCTTTTCATCCCCTTCATCGTCGTCGGCCAGATACTTCGCACCTTCCTGGCCAAGAACGGGTTGATGAACAGCCTGCTCATCGAAACCGGTGTCCTCACGCCGCTGCAAGCGATGAGCTTTCTGGACTGGCGCGGCATCGTCATCGCATTCGTCTGGAAACAGACACCGTTTGTCACGCTGCTGCTGGCGGGCGCCATGGCATCCCTTGATCGCAGCACAATCGAATCCGCTCGCAATCTTGGTGCAGGACGGCTGCGCATTCTCATCGAGATCGTGCTTCCTCAAGTCCGCCAGACATTGCTCGTTGGATTGATATTGAGCTTTGTCACCATGATGTCCGTCTTGTCCGTCCCGTTGATGATCAATGCGCAGTCGCCAACGATGATTACGGCCAACATGGCGTTCCGCATCAATGCCTACGGCGATTACGGCGTCGCAAATGCGCTGGGTACGATCTCGCTTCTCATGACCAGCCTCGTCGCCTGGGTTTATCTGCGCCAGACCATGAAGGAGCACGGCCAATGAGCAACATTCTCGACTGGCGCTGGCTGCCACGCGGCATGCTGCTTGGTCTGCTGGCCTTCGCGATTTTCGGACCGCTCGCGAACCTGCTCCTGTGGGCTGTAGCTGAGCGTTGGTATTTCCCGCATACACTGCCGCTTCAATATGGATTTTCATTCTGGGCGAATGTGTTTTCGCCTCGCGGCAATGCGCTCTCATCGCTCGGCACAAGCGTCCTTATTGCAGCGCTTACCGTGATCGTATCGCTCGGCCTCGCCATTCCCGCCGGTTATGCTCTCGCACGATTGAAACTGCCCTTTCGCGGCTTGATCCTGTTGACGCTGCTCATCCCGCAAGCTTTCCCTAACCTGCCCGTTTACGTGAACATTGCGCAGATGTTCTATTCTTTCGGCCTGAATGGAACGATCACCGGTGTAGTTCTGGTGCATGTCACCCACGGGCTGGTCTACGCCGTATGGATCGCCACGGCAGCGTTTTCAGCAATTGATCGCGAGATCGAAGAAGCGGCTCGTTCAATGGGCGCTTCCGCACTCAAGACATTCTTCGACATCACCCTGCCGATAGCCGCGCCCGGCCTGCTTGCAAGCGCGATCTTTGTTTTTCTTGAATCGCTCGACGAGTTCACCGGCACTTACTTCGTCGGCGCTCCGGACATTTCCACCCTGCCCCTGCTGCTTTATACAGCAAGTTCCGGCGGCAATTATCAAATCGCATCGATCAGCGCTCTGATATTGCTGGTGCCGTCAATTGCCTTCATGTTCGTGGTCGAGCGCTTCCTCAGGGCCGATGTCCTTTCAAAAGTAGGGCGATGAAATGCCAGATAAAGAAACACAGCGAGAGCATGACATCGCGGACAGCCTGCCTCGATTTATCAGCGCGCACGAAGTCGCACTGGAGGCTGGCGTATCGCGCTCCGCCGTGTCCCGCACCTTTACACCAGGCGCCAGTGTCTCGCCTGCGACACGCGAGAAAGTGCTGAAAGCTGCCGAAAAGCTCGGCTATCAGGTCAATGACCTTGCACGCGGCCTTCTGGCCAATCGGAGCCGTATTGTCGGGATGATCGCGGCAGATCCCGACAGTCCGTTTCGCTCCCGCCAGATCGCAGCACTTTCCCGTCGGCTCGCAGCCCGCGGCAGTGTTCCTGTTCTGATTCCGACCGGCCAACACGGAGAGAACCTCTCTGCCGCGCATGAAACACTGCTGCGTTATCGTGCGGAAGCGACGGTGGTTCTTTCTGGCATGCCGTCTTCGTCATTTGTCGAGCTTGCCCAACGAAACGGCCAGACCCTCATTCTCGTCGGGCGAACAGAAGAGGGAGCCGACCACATCCATATCAACAATCGGCTTGCCGCCGAAACGGCTGTCGAAATCTTCGCGGCACGGGGCATGAAAAAACTAGGCCTCATAACGTCGAATGTCGGCAGCCTCAATCTGGTCGAGCGCGAGGAAGCCTTCGTCGCGAAAAGCAAAAGCCTTGGGTTGAGCGTCAGCGTGCAGCGTGGCGAACTGACAGATTATGACGGCGGTTACGGTGCCGCCTCTCTGATGCTGGGCGAAAGAGAGCGCGTCGAAGGCATTTTCTGCGTCAACGATCTCATGGCATTCGGCATGATGGACTGCGCGCGCGATGTCTTCAATCTCTCCATTCCCGACGATGTCTCAGTCATTGGCTTCGATAATGTCGCGGAAGCACGTTGGGGTGCCTATCGACTGACCACATTCGATCAGAACGCAGAACGGCTTTCCGCCGAGATCATCCGGTTGCTGGACGAGCGGCAGACCGCACCGAACGCACCACCTCAGACAATTATGCTCGAATTGCCACTCATTCTCCGTAGCAGCGTGAGGCCCATTAAAAATGACCGCAGCGTTCGGGAGATCCAACAGCAATGACCTTCCATTCCATCTGGTTGCGTCCCGCCCGTGACGATCTCCGATTTCTCGAATCTGTCGTGACCGATCTGGCTTCCGGCTTCAATTCACCCATATTCGAGCCGCATGCGACACTCGTACCTGACATGAGACGTTCGGCAGATGAGCTACTGCCTCTGGTGCTCAGCCTTGCAGTCGGTCGCAAACCGTTGGACGTTCTGGTTGACGATGTAGCGGGAACCGAAGCTTATTTCCGCTCCTTCTATGCTGCACTGCAGAAAACACCGACACTGATGACGCTAAAGCAGGATTCTCTCGATATTTCGGGGGAGAAAGACATCTCGACTTTTCTTCCACATGTCTCGCTTGCCTATGGCGTCGCCGACCATGGCTCGCGCGACACAGAGATGGCACGGATGGCACGCTTGCTAGTCGGCCGCAGCATTCGCTTCGACCGAATGGTGATTGTCAGCTCTTCAAGTGAAACGCCCATCGACCAATGGATCGTCAAGCACGAGGTCTATCTCGCGGGATAGAAAAGCCCGCCAGGTCTGGCGGGCCTTTGGAACTTTGGGCTCAAAGAGGGCGCGGATACTGTCTGTAGACCGTTTCGATGTCCGCCAGAACGTCATCCGAGAGCTTGACCTGGTGAGCTGCGATATCAGTCTTCAGCTGGTCGACAGTTGTCGCACCAATTATCGCCGACGTCATGAACGGGCGCGTCAACGCAAAGGCGATTGCCATCTGGGCAATATCGAGCCCGTGCTTCGTGGCAACATCGATATAGGCGCGGACGGCTGGCTCGGAATGAATATTGTTGCGCCAGAGGCCACCTTCGGAAATGGCTGCGCGCGAACCGGAAGGCAGTTTCCCACCCAGATATTTTCCGGTCAGTACACCGGCGGCCAGCGTCGAATAGGCCAGCAACCCCACGTTTTCGCAGAGCGACAATTCTGCCAAGTCGAAATCGAACTGGCGCTGCAAAAGACTATATTCATTCTGGATCGAGGCGACGCGGGGCAAGCCATGCTGTTCGGCCAGACGAAGCCACTGCATTGTTCCCCATGCTGTCTCATTGGAAAGACCGATGTGCCTGATCTTTCCGTCGCGAACCATGTCTCCAAGTCCGAGCAGCACGTCGTGCATCTGTTCGGTTTCTGCAGCCCCGTCCGTAGCGGAAGGATCAAAGGTCCAGCTTTGGCCAAAATGATAGTGCGCCCGCATCGGCCAATGGACTTGATAAAGGTCGATATAGTCAGTCTGAAGCCGCTTCAGGCTGTTTTCCACCGCTTCGCGGACATTGTTGCGGCTTGGTTTGGCACCATCTCGAATCCACTTCTGCCTGCCGCCACCAGCAATCTTGCTTGCCAGCACGATCTTGTCGCGTTTTCCGGATTTCTTAAACCAGGTACCGATATAGGTCTCTGTCTTGCCATAGCTTTCCGGGCTCATGGGGATGGCATATCCCTCGGCCGTATCAATGAAGTTGATACCGGCATCGAGAGCAATGTCGAGCTGCTCATGAGCATCGGACTCGGTATTCTGTACGCCCCAGGTCATGGTGCCGAGGCAAATTTCAGTTACAGTAAGGCCGGTACGGCCTAAAGGCTTCATTTTCACGAGATTTTCCGGATCGATTGTTCGCGACTGCGCGATATGAGAGTGGAGCCAATTGATAGCCCCGCTCGACCGCGGCTGACAAGCCTGTCACGAAATTTTTAAATCAGCCTACAGAAAACGCTCGGCCGAATAGGGCTTTGGATCGACAAATGGCTCTTCTCCGACAAGCATCTCTGCAAGCAAGCGCCCTGTCGCCGGCCCCAGCGTAAGCCCGTGATGAGCGTGGCCGAAATTGAACCATAGCCCTTTATGCTTAGGCGCGGCCCCGATGACCGGGCGCATGTCCGGCAGGCAAGGACGCAATCCAAGCCAGGGCGTGGTTTCGACAGCCTCTCCCAATTGCGGCACAAGCTGGCGCGCAATCTTCTCGTCTTTTCTGAGTTGAATATAATTTGCGGGCGCATCGGGTGAAGCGAACTCTATGCCCGTCGATAGCCGCACCCCCTGCACCATAGGCGCAAGAACATAGCCTGCTTCTTCGTCGACAACAGTATGGCCGAGCCGCGAACCGTCCTTCATGGTGAAGTGAAGATGATGCCCCCGCTTGATGCCAAGCGGGATTGGATAGCCGAATTTCCTGAAGACGAGACCGGACTGCGGACCGAGCGCCACGACCACGTCACGCGCATGCGCAATGCCGTTCTCAGTCGTAACCTGCCAACCGCCCGCCTCCGCTGTCAGGGTTGCAGCATCGCCATGAACGAAAACCCCACCGTTTCTGATAAACAGATCGGCATAGGCTTTGACCAGTCCTCCCGGGTTAACGACGGTTTTCGGATCGAGCCAATGAATGCCGCCAGCCACATCGCCCAGCGACTTCTCTCGTTCCCGCAATGCTGCTGCATCCAGAATGTCATAGGACAGTTTGAAACGCTGCAGATCGGGTAAACGGCGCACCGCTGCGTCGAATGCCGAAGATGACCGGAAAACTTCGATCCACCCCTGTGACCGGATCAATTTTTCACTGCCGGACTGGGCCACCAGATTGTCATGCTCCCGGACGCTGGCCTCAATCAAGGGCAACATGGCATCCGTCGCAATCTTCAACCGCTCCGGCGACGATTCCCTCCAGTATCGAAAAAGCCAACGAGCCATTTTCGGTATGTAGAAGGGGTTATAGCGAACGTCCGAACGGCGGTTCATGCCGTAACGAACAAGCGTCCAGAAGCCTTGCGGGAAGGAATAGGGTATGACGCTTGAACGCTCGATCAGACCGGCATTGCCGAAACTGGTGCCATTGCCGGGGTCGTTTTTGTCGACCAGGCACACCGAACGGCCCCGCGCCTGCAGATGCAGTGCCGTGGATACACCAACAATACCCGCCCCCAGAACGATGACATCTTGTTGCTGAATCGGCATTTACGCATCCATAAAAACAACGAAATAAACGCGCCGATTTCAGCCGGCGCGTTGTTGCTTACAGCAAAGAGCTGCCTTTATTACAAGCAATCAGTAGATGTCGAAGTCGAAATATTTCTTCACGATCGTGGCATAGGTACCATCGTCGCGAATTTTCTTGATTGCTGCGTTGAATTGTTCGCGCAGGTCGTCATCGCCCTGACGCAACGCTATCCCGGTATCGGTCTGCGTATTGGGAATATCGCCAATAAGCTTGCAGCAACCCGCGCCGTCACCCTTGATCCAGTCGGAGATCGGGAACTTGTCGGAAACGACTGCATCAAGGCGTCCGCTTTTCAGGTCTGCGTTGGCTTCATCGGCAGTCGGATAAAGCTTCACGTCGGCACCGGCCTTGCCGTAGACATCCTCGGCATAGTTACCCTGCGTGGTCGACCCTTGAGCACCAATCGTCTTTCCCTTGAAGGCCTCCGCATCCAAGGATGTGATCGGGCTGTCCTTCGGCACGGCAACGGAAAGCGGCGTGGAGTAATACTTGTCGGTGAAGGCGACTTCTTTCTTGCGCTCTTCCGTGATGCTCATCGAGGCGACGACCGCATCGAACTTGTTCGACTTCAGTCCGGGTATCATCCCGTCCCAGTCGTTGGCGACGATGGTGCACTTGGCGTCCATCGCCTTGCACAGGGCCTCGGCAATTTCGACATCCAGACCCTGAAGCGAACCATCCGCGGCGACAAAATTGAAAGGTGGATATGCACCTTCCGTCGCGATGCGGATTTCCTTCCATTCCTTGGCCTGCGCTGGCAAGGCAGCGATTACAGATGCAACGCCTGCAAACAGGATGGCTTTCAGCATGGTCGTTCCCCTTATTCCTTTGTTATAATTATATTATCGGAGCATTACCAGTTCAGCGCAACGCCCCACCTTTTTATGCGTCTTCCAACTGAAGCACCGGACGCTCCCCACATCAAGCCATGTTTGGAGAGCGCCCGATGAAATTTTGGCATCAATAGATGTCGAAATCGAAATACTTCTTGCGGATCGTTTCGTAGGTGCCGTCTTCACGGATCTTCTTGATCGCCGCGTTGAACTGCTCGCGCAGATCATCATCACCCTTGCGAAGGGCAACCGCGATCTTCGTTTCGGAACCGGGAATATCACCAAGGAACTTGCAGCAATCTGCGCCCTGCTTCTTCAGCCAGTCGGCGGCGAGAAACTTGTCGGCGGCGATGGCATCAAGACGGCCGCTTTCAAGATCGGCATTGGCTTCGTCGGCGGTCGGGTAGAGCTTCACGTCCGCGCCCGCCTTGCTGTAGACGTCGTCGGCATAGTTGCCCTGCGTGGTGCCGGCCTGCGCGCCTACCGTTTTCCCGTCGAATGCCGACGGATCAAGCGAGGTGATGTCCGTGTCCTTCGGCACGACAACCGCAAGCGGTGTCGTGTAGTAGCGGTCCGTGAAGGCCACCTGCTTTTCACGCTCTTCGGTGATAGCCATCGAAGCAATGACTGCGTCGAACTTGTTGGCCTGCAAACCGGGGATCATGCCGTCCCAGTCATTCGCGACGATCGTGCATTTCGCTTCCATCGCTTCGCAAAGCGCATTGGCGATATCGAGATCGAAACCTTCAAGCTTGCCGTCTGGAGACATGTAGTTGAACGGAGGATATGCGCCTTCGCTGGCGATACGGATTTCTTTCCATTCCTTCGCCTGAACCGGCAAAGCGAGAAAGACTGAGGCCAGACCGGCCAGCACAATTGATTTCAACATAGCTTTCCTACTTCTTCAAAGCACATCCCGAATTGTAGTGGTTTCGGGGTGCACAGATACACATCAAGCGGACAAACATATTCCATCCACCAGTTTGGATCGGGCAATGCGCTTAAATCCGATCCTATTCAATTGCGACTTTGGTAGGGCGGAGACGGCCGCCACCAAAACGCAAACAGGGCCTGCTGCGCACAAGCGCAACAGGCCCTGCATTCATGCGGCAGGAGCTATCAGGCAACCATGCGTGCGCAATGGTCTTCCTGTGCATAGGCCTTGCCAAAGCGGTTCGCGAGGAACGCTCCGAGCGTAATGTCTTCCTGGCGGATAAAGCCCTGCTGTGGAAGATCGCCCTTGGCGAGCATGTCGAGCACGGCGCAGATCGCCGAAGCCGTCGTAATCTGAATGCCCGAGCGCACGATCTTGCCAACCGGAGCGGCATAGACCTTATTCGCGTAGGTTTCCTGAACCAGGCGACCATTCTTGGTGCCCGACACAGTCACGAAAATCACCACAACGTCCTGAAGAGTGGTCGGCAGGGCATTTTCGAAGATGTCCTTGAGCACTTCACGGCGATGACGCAGGCCGAGATCGTTGAGAAGCGCCTTCATCAACGCAACGTGACCCGGATAGCGGATCGTGCGGTAGTTGAGCGTGCGCACCTTGCCTTCCAGCGTTTCGCAAAGCGTGCCCAGACCACCCGAGGTGTTGAAGGCTTCGTAGGTGACGCCATCAAGCGAAAACTCTTCGCGCTCTTCGAGAGCAGGAACTTCGGTCAGTTCGCCGTTCACGATAGCTTCGCATGGCTCGATATATTCGTTGATGACGCCGTCCGTGCTCCAGGTCAGGTTATAGTTCAGAGCATTCGAAGGGTACTGCGGCAGAGCGCCAACGCGCATACGAACGCTGTCCAGCTTGTCAAAACGCTTCGCCAGATCATAGGCAACGATGGAGATGAAGCCGGGAGCAAGGCCACACTGCGGAATGAAAGCCGTCTTCGCTTCCTTCGCCAGTTCCTTGACGCGACGCGTGCTGGCCACATCTTCGGTCAGGTCGAGATAATGCACGCCTGCCTTGGCCGCAGCTTCGGCGATACGGGTCGTCAGGTGGAACGGAGCGGCGCTGAGTACCGCAAACTTGCCGGCCAAGGCAGCTTCGAGGGCCTTGGCGTCTTCAATGTCGAGCGCCTGCGTCTTGACTTCGGCACCCGATTCCAGTGCATCGAGCTGCGCTTGAGAGCGGTCGACAACGGTAACAGCATACTCGCCTGTGGAAGCGAGAAGATCGGCAATGGTAGCGCCGATTTTGCCTGCACCTACAACAACGATCTCTTTCATGTAAATTCCCCTTGGAATGCAATTCGGATATGCAAGAATCGCATAGTTCCATGCAAAAAGAAGTATGCGAACTGACTATATGACGTTGTTTGTTTATGCATATTGACGTATTTTATATGCATTATGACGACAGAAGCAGATCTAATCCTCATCGCCCTCCTCCGTGAAAATGCCCGTGCTTCGACGGCCGACCTTGCGAGGCGCCTCGGAGTTTCGCGAACAACGGTTCAAAGCCGTATCGAGAAGCTCGAAAAGCGCGGTGTCATCGAGGGTTATACGGTCCGAATCGCCCCGGAGTTCGAGCGTGATCTGGTGCGCGCCCACGTATTAGTGACTGCCTTGCCAAAGCTCGCGCCAAAGGTCGAAACTGCATTGCGCGGCATGATGGCCGTCCGTTCACTTCATTCTGTGAGCGGACATTTCGATATGATCGTCGTTGTGGAAGCCCCTTCCATACAGGAGCTTGATGCCGTTCTGGATCGCATAGGCGCGCTGGAAGGCGTCGAGCGCACGATGTCGTCCATCATCCTCTCGACGCGAATTGATCGTTAAGATACAAAAACAATATCGCAGCGGTCAGAATCACTGGCAGTGCTTAGGTGGAGACTGCTCCACTCATGCGCTTTCGGCGAAAAAGCATCACCGCAAGCCCCAGAAGCACGGTGCCTGCAATAAACAGAAAGGCTGCGGCAGCGATCGCCGGGCTGATGTTCTCACGAATTGTCGAGAACATCTGGCGCGCGAGGGTACGCTGATTTGGTCCCGCGACGAACAGCGTCAGAACAACCTCGTCCAGCGAGGTGGCGAATGCCAGCACAGCACCCGAAGCGATACCCGGCATGGCAAGCGGAAGCGTGATTTTTCGAAATACTGTGAGAGGCGACGCGCCAAGGCTCTCGGCTGCCAGCTCGATACGCCGGTCGATACCGCCAAGAGCACCCGTAACGCTTACCAGAACAAAGGGGATCGAAATCACGGTGTGCGCGACAATCACGCCAAGATACGAATTTGCTATGCCCAATCGCACGAAGAGCAGTTGCATGCCCACACCCAGCACTACTGCGGGAACGACCATTGGCAATAGGAACAGAGTTTTAATGGGGCCGGAAAGAAAAATTATCCTGCTGCGCAAGCCAAGCGCGGCCATCGTCCCCAACACGGTTGCCAAAATCATAGTCCCAGAACCGATGATCAGGCTGTTGACGATCGCGCGGCGCCAGACATCCGCTGTCGCGAGTTCCTCAAACCAGCGCCCTGACCAGCCCGGCACCGGATAGGTCAGAAACACGCTGGAGGTAAATGCCAGTGGAAGGATGGCGAACAGCGGCGCGATCAGAAAGATCACGGCAGCCGCACCGAACACGATTTTCGCGAAGCGCCCCATCTTCATGCCCTCCGGGGATCATCGGCGGTAAGCCGTCCGTAAACCGCGTAGAGTATCAGACAGGCTACGAGCAACACGAGCCCAAGTGCACCGGCCATGCCCCAATTGGCCGAACCGGTTGCGTAATAAGCAATGATCGAGCTTATCATCTGGTCGCCCGGTCCACCGATCAACGCAGGAGTGATGTAGTAGCCAATCGCGCTCATAAATACGAGTAGCATGCCGGACACGATACCGCGCATACTCAACGGAAGCAGCACTCGCAGGAACGCTCTCCACGGCGGCGCACCAAGAGATGCGGCTGCAGGCATGAGATTGCCTGGGATAGACACAAGCACGCTGTAGATCGGAAGCACCATGAACGGCAGAAGCACATGCGTCATGGCGATGACCACACCCGCCCTGTTGAAGATCAAGGGAAAAGGCGCATCGGTTATGCCGAGCCAGATCAGCGTATCGTTGATGAGGCCCTTATCCTGCAAAAGAATGAACCAGGCAGCCGTTCGCACCAGCAACGATGTCCACAGCGGCAGTAAAACAGCAGCAAACAGCACGCTTTTGATCCAGCCCGTAGATGACGCCAGCAAGACCGCGTAGGGGTAACCAATCGCTGCACAAGCCAATGTCACCAGAGCAGCAATCCAGAAAGTACGCAGCATGATCGCCCGGTTTGCCGATGTGCCCGGCGCCATAGAAACAATTTCACCCGATGTCGAGCGCTCCATATCGACGGCCGCAAGCAGGTTGCGATCAGTTGTCGGGGAAAGCGCATTTGCAATCGCCCGCCAAAACTCCGGCCGGCTCCATCGCTTGTCGATCATTTCAAGATCTGGAACAGGATCGCCCTTTTCGATGGCTGAAAGCGTTTTGCTCATCAACGTGCGAAAGCCGGATTGAGCGCTGTTCAAGCGCCGAACCATATCGCCTATCGCCTGTTGGTCAGTCGAAGATTTCAGGTCCGTTACCAGGGCCTGCTTCATGTCTGGCGATGGACCCGACTGTCCGTCCCAAAGACTTACCGCTTCTGCGGTTCGGGGTAGAACGCGCAATACCGCTGTATCTGACACGGCCTGCTTCATCATCACCCCGAGCGGCCAAAGAAAAAACAGCGCGATAAAAACAAGCAGAGGCGTGATCAAAAATATCGCTCGAATATTTTTGCCGGACAAAACCGTCATGCTGCGATCGTCCAGCAATCAGCGGCACTGAACTTGGCGACGACATCAGTTCCGGGCGTCCATTCGCGCGATTTTCTGTCTAGCCGCACGATGAAATCATGCGCACTCCCATCAAGCTGGATACGCAGATGATCTCCTTGATAGACGCTATCAACCACGCGCGTTCTAAGGAGGTTGTCTGAATTATCCTCGCTGCCAAGTTCGATACGCTCAGGCCGGATGGACAAGAGAACCTTCTGCCCGGCCGCGAGAGTTTCCTTGGATGCTGCGGTCAGCGTGCCGCCGTCCTTCAGGCGAATAAAAGCACGCGCGTTTTCCATCCGCTCGATTATCCCTTCGGCGAGATTGGTTTCGCCTATGAATTCGGCGACAAACCGCGTTTGCGGCTCATCGTAGATCGCACGCGGCGTGCCGATCTGTTCAATTTTTCCTTTGTTGAAGACAGCGATCCGGTCCGACATGGTCAGCGCTTCACCCTGATCATGGGTGACGAAGACAATCGTCAATCCCAATCGGCTGTGCAGCGCGCGGATATCGAGTTGCATCTGCTCGCGCAACTGCTTGTCGAGAGCGCCCAGCGGCTCGTCCATCAAGACGACACCTGGCTCGAAAACCAGTGCACGGGCAAGCGCCACCCGCTGTTGTTGCCCGCCGGACAGTTGCGATGGCTTGCGTTCGCGCATCGGGGAAAGTTGCACCATATCGAGCACTTTATCCACCAGCTTGCCGATCTCGCCCTTTCCAACACCACGCATCTGCAAAGGAAAAGCAACATTTTCGCCAACGGTCATATGCGGGAAAAGCGCATAGTTCTGAAAAACCACGCCCATGTTACGCTTATATGAGGGAACCGCATTGATAGGCTTTCCATCGACATAAATCGTCCCGCTGCTCGGACTTTCAAACCCGGCAAGCATCATCAGAAGCGTGGTCTTGCCTGAACCGGAGGGGCCGAGCAAGCTCACGAATTCGCCCTTGCCTATATCGAGGTTCAAACCATCTATAACTTTGAAATCACCGTATGATTTACTGATATTCTCGAAGCGGATGCGGCAGTCCGTCAATGAATTACTCCATCTTCCGGAAAACGGGGAAACCCCGCCGGTGTTGCGCCCACGGGGCCATAATTGCGAATTATTGTGCCAGCCACGCGTTGAAGCGCTTCGTCAGCTCTTCTGAGTTGTCGATCCAGAAGTCGACATTCAGTGGCAGAGAGTCTTTCAGATTGGCTTCCGCTGTCGGAAGATCGGATGCGAATTCCGCGGGCACCTTGCTTGCGGCTTCCTTGTTCGGCAGGCCGTAAGCCACGTATTTCGGCAATTTCACCTGATTCTCGGGCTGGCTCGCAAAAGCAATGAAATCCAGCCCCACATCCTTGTTTTCGGCATCTTTCAGGATGACCCAGCTGTCGACAGCATAAATGCTGCCCGGCCAGACCACCTTGAAATTCTTGCCCTCGCTCCTGTTTATGCCCGTGATGCGCCCGTTATAGGCCGACGCCATCACCACTTCATCCGAGGCCAGCAATTGCAGTGGCTGCGCTCCTGCTTCCCACCAGACTATATTTGGCTTCAGTTCATCAAGCTTTTTGAATGCGCGATCCACACCCTCTGGCGTCGAGAGAACATCGTAAATCTCGTCCTTGCTGACCCCGTCAGCGAGGAGTGCAAATTCGAGAGTATATTTGGCGCCTTTGCGCAGGGAGCGTTTGCCTGGAAACTTTTTCACATCCCAGAAATCTGCCCAGGATTGCGGACCATCTTTCAACTTGTCCGCGTTATAGGCGATCGCGGTAGACCACACGATCGCACCGACACCGCAATCATTGACCGCACTGTCGAGAAACTTGTCTTTGCCGCCTAGCTTGTCCCAATCGATCTTTTCGTAAAGACCGTCCGCACAACCAAGGGCGAGTTCTTCCGCCTCCACCTGCACCACATCCCAATTGGGCTTTCCTGCTTTCACCTTTGCCTGAACGACACCGTAGCCGCCGTCCCAGGATTCATCCAGCAAGGGCTTGCCGATCTTCTCGGAGAAGGGCTTGAAGTAAATTTCCCGTTGGGCGTCCTGATAGTTGCCGCCCCAGGAAACGACTGTCAGATCGCGGGCGGTCGCAGAGCCTGTATCGAGTGCAGTTGCAAGGAGTCCGCCCATAAGGGCAAGGCGAGCAATTTTCATCGACATGTTCCCATTTTGGTTCGACGGGTTGTTCCCGACGTTGTTGTAATGGGCCATGCTAGCTTGATCGTTAGTCGCGGGCAATATTGTAGTCGCCCGACAATGCAAAAGTATTATCCCGTTTTCACGAGGTGGAGAATCCGGGCGAAACGTCCGGATTTCTCATTCGCGCGCGCTTCAAACGCGTTCAAGCGCAAGGGCGATCCCCTGCCCGACACCTATGCACATTGTTGCGAGAGCATACCTGCCGCGATTGAGCGAAAGTTCGAGCGCCGCCGTGCCTGCAATGCGCGCACCGGACATACCGAGTGGATGTCCAAGAGCAATCGCGCCGCCGTTCGGGTTGACACGCTCGTCGTCGTCGGAGATTCCGAGATCGCGCAACACTGCCAGGCCCTGCGATGCAAATGCCTCGTTCAGTTCGATGACGTCGAAGGCATCAGTCGCGATACCGGTACGCGCGCAGAGCCTCCTTGTCGCCGGAGCAGGACCAATACCCATGATGCGGGGAGGAACACCTGCCGTAGCACCACCAACAATGCGCGCTATGGGCGTGAGGCCATATTTTTTAATGGCCTCCTCTGACGCGATGATGAGCGCTGCAGCTCCGTCATTTACACCTGAAGCGTTGCCTGCCGTCACAGTGCCGCCCTCGCGGAAGGGCGTGCCCAGCTTTGCCAATGCTTCCAGGCTCGTCACACGGGGGTGTTCGTCCCTGTCCACAATGATCGGCTCACCTTTGCGCCGCGGTATTGTGACGGGCACGATTTCCCTGGCAAGGCGTCCATTCTCTTGCGCAACTGCCGCCTTTTCCTGACTGCGAAGCGCAAATATGTCCTGATCCTGCCTCGAAACATTGAAATCTTCCGCTACGTTCTCGCCCGTCTCCGGCATGGAATCCACACCGTACTGCTTCTTCATCAAAGGATTGACGAACCGCCAGCCGATGGTCGTATCGAAGATTTCCGCCTTGCGTGAAAATGCGCTGTCGGCTTTCGGCATGACGAAAGGCGCGCGGCTCATGCTTTCCACGCCTCCGGCGATGACAAGTTCTGCTTCGCCGGCTTTGATTGCGCGTGCGGCCGTTATGACAGCATCCATCCCTGACCCGCAGAGACGATTGATCGTGGTTCCTGACACCCCAACTGGCAATCCCGCCAGCAGAAGTGACATACGCGCGACATTGCGGTTGTCTTCCCCGGCCTGATTGGCTGAGCCGAAAATGACGTCATCGACGGCTTCCCAATCGACAGAGCCATTACGCTCCATAAGTGCTCTCAGTGGGACCGCACCAAGATCGTCGGCACGAATCGATGAAAGCGCGCCCCCGTAGCGACCGATTGGCGTGCGGATATAATCGCAGATATATGCTTCACTCATGGTATGGCCTCACAGTTCCGGGACAACGAGATCGGCAACCGGGCCGTCCACGTGGAGTTTCGCACCGGTCATGGCCTGAAGGTCTTCCAATGTCATGGAAGCCAACTTTTCACGCAGCACAAAACGCCCCTTGTCGATATCGATCACCGCATGGCTGGTATAGACACGCGTGATACATGCAACACCGGTTAGCGGGAAAGTGCACTTTTCGACGAGCTTCGGTTCGCCCTTCTTCGTCACATGCTCGGTAATCACCACGACCTGTTTCGCGCCGTGCACAAGATCCATTGCACCACCGACCGCCGGCACACCCTTGGCCCCTACTCGCCAGTTAGCGAGATCGCCGTTCTGGGCAACCTGATATGCACCAAGAATTGCCACGTCGAGATGGCCGCCGCGCACCATTGCGAAGCTGTCGGCGTGGTGGAAGAAAGCCGCGCCGGGCTTCAGCGTGACCGCCTTCTTGCCAGCATTGATCAGATCCCAATCTTCCTCGCCCTCCGGAGGGGCTTCGCCGAAATCCAGAATGCCGTTTTCCGTATGGAAAATCGCTTCGCGGCCTTCCGGTTGATAACGGGCGACCATTTCTGGAAAGCCGATACCGAGATTTACATAGGCACCGTCCTGGATATCCTGTGCGGCACGCCAGGCGATCTGCGCATTGGATAATTTGATGTCGTCATGAATATCGATCATCATGCGTAGGTCACTCCCGCGCGAATGAGTTCTTCTTCCTGCTTCGGATTTGCAACTTCAACGACACTGTCAACGAAGATGCCCGGCGTGATGACATTTTCCGGTTCAATGCCGCCGAGCTGAACAATTTCCGACACCTGCACAATGGTTCTCGCTGCAGCCATGCACATGAGCGGATTGAAATTGCGCGCCGCCATACGATAGGTCAGATTGCCGTGCCTATCGCCAAGATGAGCCTTGATGAGCGCGAAATCAGCCTTCAACCAGCGCTCCTGCACATAGGGTCGCCCGTCAAATTCAGCTATAATCTTGCCTTCCGCCAACTCCGTGCCGTAGGCGGTCGGGGTGTAGAATGCCGGGATACCGGCGCCACCTGCACGAATGCGCTCGGCAAGCGTTCCTTGCGGCACGAGTTCCAGTTCAATGTCGCCAGCTATATATTTATCTGTGAAGGCGCGCGGATCGGATGAGCGCGGGAAAGAACAGATCATCTTCCGAACCATCCCGGCGTCGATCATGGCTGCAATGCCAATGCCGCCATTGCCAGCATTGTTATTGATCACAGTCAGATTCTTCGGCCCCTTGTCGATCAGGGCATGAATGAGTTCGATTGGCGCGCCCGCGCCACCAAATCCCCCGATCATGACACTCGCGCCATCACCTATTCCGGCGACTGCGTCCGCCAAACTTCCGATTGTCTTGTCCATTTCGCCTCCATACTGGAACGCGCGATTTCACGCCGAGCGTTTCCAGCCTCAAACACGATGAAATTAGCCCCCGCATCAACGACGGGTCAAAACATTTGTGCGTTATTTGACATTTGTTCACATATCGCACAAAATAGATTGTCGCTTTCAGGAGGCTTCATGCGCGAAACTGACTTCATCGGAGGCTTTGCCAAAGGATTGAAAGTTATCGAAGCGTTCGGCGAAAATCAGCCACGTCTTTCGATAGCGGACGTTTCAAAGATTACCGGACTCGACCGCGCGACAGCACGGCGGTGTTTGCTGACCCTCGCTGCGCTCGGCTATGCCGAATACGACGGCAAGTTTTTCATGCTTCTGCCGAAAATTCTTCGGCTCGGACACGCTTATCTTTCTTCGACACCCTTGCCGACGATCATCCAGCCGCATCTGGACCGGTTGTCCGACACAGTCGGCGAAAGTGCGTCCGCGTCCGTTCTGGACGGAACAGAAATCGTGTACATCGCCCGCGCCTCGCAGATGCGTGTCATGTCCATTAACCTGATGGCTGGAAGCAGGCTTCCGGCCTACTGTGCCTCGATGGGGCGCGTGCTCCTAGCCTCGCTTCACGAACCCGAAGCACTTACGATTCTTGAGCGCACCGAACGGAAAGCGCTGACGCCATTTACGAAGGTGGCAATTGACCAATTGATGGCGGAAATCTCCGTAATTCGTGATCAAGGTTATGCAATCAACGATCAGGAACTGGAGCTCGGGCTGCGTTCAATCGCAGTTCCAGTCTTCAATCACAGAGGCACCGTAGTTGCAGCAATCAATATCGGGGCGCCGGCGGCTCACGTCGAAACAGGGGGGCTGGTCGAACGCTTCCTACCCGCCATGTTGCAAGTCCAGTCGGACCTTCGCAGTTTGCTGAGATGAACTGTCGAGGATGAAAAATCCAATTAAACCTTACAGTGATAGGTCTTGAGCGGCGAGACGCTCCCGCTCCCTCAAGCGAAACGCACGTGGTGTTTCACCTGTCATTTTCAGAAAGAAGCGCGAAAAATAAGCCGGATCTGAAAATCCGAGGCTGTAGGCGATATGCTGTACGGAGGATGGCATGGCTATCAAATCGCGCTTGGCCGTATCCATCAGCTTGTTTGCAACCAAATCTTGTGTCGTTCCTCCAGTTAGCTGCTTCACCGTCCGATTGAGATGCGTCGGTGAAACTCCCAGCAATTTCGCATAAAATGAAACCGGCTTGTGATCTCGGTAATAGCGATCGATCAGCTCCAACAGCCTTTCAATACGAGCGGGCATATATACCCGGCTTTCTTGACGCTTCGCCGGGTTTGAAGAATATGCATGCCTTAAAATGTAAATGAATGCAACTTGAACAAGAGACTCCAGCATGCTGTTTTTATATGATTTTCTTGCATGAAACTCTTCTTGCACTTGGCTCAGAAGAGAGGAAAGTAATCCGAGATTATCTTCGCCTGCGTCTTTCATGGATATGAGTTGCGGCTGCGTCAGCCACTCTGCCATCACTCCCGCTGTCCCCCCTCCCACAAACGGCATATGCGGGCTCAGAATCGTCACGATGTGGCCCACTATATCTTTTGAAAATGCAAACCCATGATTGAAACCGGGAGGCACCAAAATCGCACATGGTGTCTGAAATGGGCGGATGGCGCCGTCAAAATTTACCTGCCCCGAACCGCTTTCAATATACAGAAGCTGAAAGAAACTCACGTGACGATGCAGTGAAATCTCGAAATTGTGCAAACTCGATCGCGAAAAAAGCGTTTCGCAGTGCAGCCAGAAATCCGGCCTCTGCTCGTTGTCCTCTCCGTAAAGCTCGTATGTTGGAACAAAATTTTCCGACATCTTGTCCTCCGATAATGTTCGATTTGTACAATAAATTGCCGGAATTATCCATTGTCAGCCTGAAGGTTCCCCCAAGAATAAGGAAGACTGCATTGGGAGGACTATATGCGAACTCAGGTCGCAATCATCGGATCAGGCCCTTCGGGTCTGCTCCTTGGGCAGCTTCTGACGAAAGCCGGGATAGACAATATCGTGCTGGATCGCGTCAGCGCGGATTATATTTTGGGCCGCGTGCGTGCAGGCGTATTGGAAGAAGGCACCGTCAAGCTGATGGATGAGGCTGGCGCATCTGCGCGCCTGCATGCTGAAGGTCTGCTGCATGATGGCTTCTCGCTCGCTTTCGACGGGCGGGATCATCGTATCGATCTGCATGAAATGACCGGCAAACGGGTCACGGTCTACGGCCAGACCGAGATGACGCACGACCTCATGGATGAACGGCAGAAGTCAAACGCTGCCAGCATTTACGAAGCGGCCGACGTGACCCCGCACGATTTCGATACGTCATCGCCATATGTCACATTCGAGAAAGAGGGTAGAACGCATCGTATTGATTGCGATTTCATCGCCGGATGTGACGGGTTTCACGGCGTGAGCCGCAAATCCGTGCCGGAAAAGGCAATCAATATTTTCGAAAAGATCTATCCTTTCGGCTGGCTTGGAATACTGGCCGATATTCCACCCGTCGCGCACGAACTGATCTATGCGAACCACAAACGGGGCTTTGCCCTGTGCTCCATGCGGTCCCTCACCCGCAGCCGTTACTATATTCAATGCTCGTTGGACGAGACAATCGAAGGCTGGAGCGACCAGCGCTTTTACGATGAATTGCGTAGGCGTCTTCCAGCACATCATGCAGAAGCCATGGTGACTGGACCGTCTTTCGAGAAATCCATTGCGCCCCTGCGCTCCTTCGTGGTCGAACCAATGCGCTTCGGACGGCTGTTTCTTGTTGGCGACGCCGCGCACATTGTTCCTCCGACCGGCGCCAAAGGACTGAACCTCGCCGCAAGCGATGTGCATTATCTTTACGAGGGACTGAGGGACTTTTACCTCGACAGGTCCGAAGCCGGTATTAACGCCTATTCCGGCAAAGCCCTCGCCCGCATCTGGAAGGCCGAGCGCTTTTCATGGTCGATGACAAAACTGTTGCACCGCTTCCCGGACATGGCGCCATTCGATGAAAAAGTACAGGAAGCGGAACTTGACTACTTCTGCACTTCCCACGCTGCTTCGACCGCACTTGCCGAAAACTATGTCGGATTACCGTTCTGAAAGCCGACGATTGAACTGCAATTGATATTGTCGAGACATACCAAGGGTTTGGTACAGAGGCCCCAACAGTATTCATTGAACCCCCGGCGATAAGTTCCAATCGGAACTTGTCGCATCTCGCGCGGTCGGCCACCTCATCAAGGTAGTCGACCGCGGTTCTATGGCTTCAGGCCGGCAGCTTCACGCAATGTCTGGATCAGAATCTGCATCGCGGCGGTCTGCGCCATATCGGTCCGCATCGTGAGCCCTACAGGGCCCGTTGTCTCGCTTGTATCAATGGGCAACGCAACCAGCTTGCCCTCTGAGACGTCCCTGGCCGCAACGCCCTCTGATATAATCCACACCGCATCGCTCTCGCGGACAAATGCGCGCCCGAAAGCATCGGATACAGTTTCTATCTGAACAGGCAGTGTTCCGATCCCATTTGTAATCAACAGCCGGTCCACAAAAGGACGAATGATCGAGTTGCGTGTCGGCATTAAAACCGGATAATCGGCCAGCCTTTCGAAAACCGCGTGTCCAGTTGCCAGAGGATGCCCCGCCCTCACAAGAAACCGGACCTGCTCCGAGTAAAGATGCTCGAAGGAAAACCCGGTCATCTTTTCAGGTGCTGCAAGGCGCCCGACGACCAGATCGAGATCGCCAATCCGCAACTGCTCCAGAAGAACAGCATTTTCGCCCGTCACGATTTTGACCTGGCTGGATGTTCTCTCCGCAAGAAACAGGCTCATTGCTTTCGGCATGATCCGTGTTGAAACTGTCGGCAATGCGCCAATGCGAATAGGCGGCCCCGATCCGTCCAGTTCCTGTGATACGGAATCCAGTCCCTGCCTGAGAGCCGTCAGAGCTGTTCCCGCGTGACGAAGAAACACTTCACCGAACCGCGTTATCCTTATCCCGCGACCATCGCGCTCCACCACCGGAACGCCCAGAATTTCCTCCAGTTCACGCATTGTCTTGGTCACGGCCGGTTGACTGATACTCAAGACTTCCGAAGCCTTGACCACGCTTTTCTGTCGCGCAACCTCAACAAACGTATGCAGATGGCGAAACTTGATCCGGTTTCCAATCACCTATCTATAACCTTATAGTTATGATTTCGGCCAACAATATCATTTTACTTAACCAGTTGAAAGCATGACAGTGCGATGCAAGAGGAGAAAGCCGTGCAATTCGCATCCGTAAACGACGTCGTCATCCATTACGACTTTCAACGGGCAGCAGCCGAAAAGCCCGTTCTGGTTTTCATTAATTCGCTGGGAACCGATCTGCGCATATGGGATGAAGTTCGTTTACGCCTGGGCAACGACGTATCAGTTCTCGTCTATGATAAGCGCGGCCACGGTCTTTCGGACATCGGAAACACTCCTTACACAATCGAACTGCTCGCCGCCGATCTCACCGCACTGCTAGACAAGCTCTCGATAAAGCGGGCGATCATCTGCGGGCTTTCTGTCGGCGGTTTGATTGCGCAAGGCGTTGTTGCCGCGCGACCCGATTTGGTGACAGGGCTTGTTCTGTCCAACACTGCCCACAAGATTGGCACTGCCGATATGTGGGATGCGCGTATTGCCGCTATTCGGGAAAACGGCCTCGCAAGCATTCTCGACGCGACAATGCCCCGCTGGTTCACCCCTGCCTATCGGCATCCCGATAATCCTTCCTATCGTGCGTATTGCAACATGTTCGTTCGGCAACCGCTCGAAGGCTATGCAGCCACTTGCGCTGCTCTGCGGGATGCCGACTTAACGCAAGTAGCCAAAAAGATTTCGGTGCCGACATTGTGTCTGGTCGGCGAGCAGGACGGTTCTACACCGCCCGCCATTGCGCGCGAATTGGCAGGCCTCGTTCCTCAAGCAGATTTTGCAGAGATTGCCGACTGCGGCCATATCCCCTGCGTCGAACAGCCCGATGCCTACGTCTCGCTGTTACGCAACTTTATTACAAACAGATTCTAGCATGGAGAATAACCATGGCTGACAATGCCGTGCGGTCAGACCGTTACAAGATCGGCATGAATGTGCGCCGTTCGGTTCTGGGCGATACGCATGTTGATCGTGCTTCAAACAGCGCGACCGACCTTGATGCACCATTTCAGGAGCTTATAACGGAAGCTGCATGGGGAACCGTCTGGTCGCGTCCGGGCTGGACCAAACGGGAGCGTTCGATCGTTACCATTGCGCTTCTTGCCGCACTCGGGCAAGACGACGAGGTTGCCATGCATATACGCGCTACAAAAAATACAGGCGCGACGAGGGAGGACATCTGCGAAGCATTGATGCATGTCGCTATCTATGCGGGAGTTCCGGCATCGAACCACGCTTTCAAGATCGCCAAGCAGACTTATGCGCAGATGGATGCGGAGGAGGCCGAAAAATGAAAAACAGTCTGCCAGAGACAACTCCATTCTTTGCTCGTGATCTGTCGATGCATCCACCGGCCTACACGCCGTGGTACAAGACCTCGGTGCTTCGCTCACCTACCCGCGCGCTGCTTTCGCTCGAAGGCACCAAAAGCGAAATTGCCGGCCCGGTATTCGGGCACAACATGCTGCATGAGCTGGATAATGATCTCATCCTGAATTACGCGCGCCCCGGTGAGATGCCGATCGGCCCGCGCATCCTTGTGCATGGCCGTGTTCTCGACGAAAGCAATAGGCCTGTTCCGGGGGCGCTCCTGGAATTCTGGCAGGCCAACGCCGGCGGACGTTACCGCCACAAGAAAGAAACCTATCTTGCAGCCATCGATCCAAATTTCGGGGGTGTCGGCCGCACCATAACGGACGAGAACGGCTATTACTGGTTCAAGACCATAAAGCCCGGTCCATATCCCTGGCCAAATGGCGTGAACGACTGGCGTCCGGCTCACATTCATTTCTCGGTGTTCGGGCATGGCTTTGCGCAACGTCTCATCACTCAAATGTACTTCGAAGGGGATCCATTGATCTGGATATGCCCGATCGTCAAAACCATCCCGGACAAATCGGCTATCGAACGGTTGGTCGCACCGCTGGATATGAACGCCAGTATGCCGATGGATATGCTCGCTTACAAGTTCGACATCGTGTTACGCGGTCGTCGTTCAACCCTCTTCGAAAATCGCCCGGAGGGCAACTGATATGGCGCAACCTCTCACGTATCTGAAAGAAACCGCCTCACAAACCGCAGGCCCTTATGTCCATATCGGATTGACCCCCAACTTTGTCGGAATCGACGGCGTCTTCCAGCAGGACCTCGGGTCTGGCCCTCTCTACGGTGAGGAAACCACGGGCGAACGCATCACCATCAAAGGTTATGTCATTGACGGAATGGGTGCACCGCTTCGCGATGCGCTTGTGGAAATATGGCAGGCTGATGCGCGCGGCCTCTATAACAGCCCTTCGGAAACCGGCGGCAAGGCCGACATCGGCTTTCGTGGCTGGGGCCGGTGTCCGAGCCATATGGACACAGGCGAATTCACTTTCGAGACGATCAAGCCGGGGCGCGTTCCTTTCAAGGATGGTCGCCTCATGGCGCCGCACGTCACCTTGTGGATCGTGGCTCGTGGCATCAATCTCGGCTTGCAGACACGGATGTATTTTTCCGACGAAGCCGATGCCAATGCAGAGGATCCCATCCTTGTTCGCATCGAACACCGCAGCCGGGTGCAAACTCTCATCGGTCGACGCGAAGGTAGCGTCTATCATTTCGATATTCACTTGCAGGGCGAAAAAGAAACCATCTTTTTCGATATTTGACGCATGAGTATCTCGGTCTTCGAACACCCATTTCTGGCGCAGCTCTTCGGCGATGACGAAGAGATATTGAGCCTGTTCACGGCAGCAGCCGATATTGCTGAAATGTTGCGCTACGAAGCGGCACTGACCGAGGCTCAAGCCGATCTTGGCCTGATACCAACCGAGGCAGGACTTGCAATCGCGCAAACGATAGAGACGTTCGAACCCAGCCTCTCCAGTCTGGCAAAGGCCACGGCCCGCGATGGTGTGGTTATTCCCTCGCTCGTGAAAGAGCTAAAACTGGCTGTGGGGAAAGATTACGGAGAGTATGTTCATTATGGTGCGACGAGCCAGGATGTCATCGATACGAGTCTTGTTTTGCGGCTGAAGCGTACAAGCACAATCCTCTATGGAAGAATTCAACAACTGGTTCAACGCTATGAATGGCTTGAGGTGACGTTCGGAACGAATGCGCTCACCGGCTATACACGTATGCAGGCTGCTCTTCCCATAACCGTATCGGACCGCATCTCGAGCTGGAAAAACCCTCTCTGCAGTTACGGCACGAAGTTGAACGCCATCTCCTTTCCCGTGCAGTTCGGAGGCGCAGCAGGAACGCTTGAAAAATTCGGCACGCAAGCACCAGCCCTGCGGGCGCTGCTAGCCGAAAAGCTCGAACTGCACGATAGTCTGCAATGGCACAGCCAACGCGCATTCATCGTTGAATTTGGTAATCTGCTTTCGCTTGTCACGGGTACTCTGGGAAAGTTCGGACAGGACATCGCACTCATGGCCGAAATGGGTGAGGAACTTTCCCTGACAGGTGGCGGCGGATCGTCGGCTATGCCGCACAAGCAAAATCCCGTGGGAGCGGAGATATTGATTAGCCTTGCCCGCTTCAATGCAGCCCAAATGGGAGGGCTCCATCAGGCGATGGTGCACGAACAGGAACGCTCAGGCGCAGCCTGGATGGTCGAATGGATGGTCCTGCCGCAGATCGTTGCGTCAACCGGCAGTGCTCTTAACATTGCATCGGCGCTGATCGACAAGATTGTCCGGATCGGCACCGAACAAGCGCCAGACACATAACCATCCGGGTATCGATTATAAGTAATTTTTCATTTTACATGACCATTTAGATAGGCATGCTGAAATCAGGACATTCCCTGTTGCGACGAGACGGTCACGGGCAGGAATGGTGGGCGATAGGGAGGAGAACATGAAGAAAATCGCAATAACCGCGCTCGCGGTCTTTTCACTTGCGACGTCGGCAGCTTATGCGGACGTGGTGAAGGTCGGTGTCATCGGTCCATTTTCAGGGCCATTTGCCCTTCAGGGCAAGAACTTCAAAGCTGGCATCGACGCCTATATGGCCGAGCATGGTAACAAGATCGGCGATGACACTGTCGAGATCGTTTATCGCGACGTGCCGCAGGCAGACCCGGCGCAGTCCAAGGCACTTGCGCAGGAACTCGTGGTCAAGGAAGGCGTACAATATCTCGCTGGCTTTTACTTCACTCCTGACGCCATGGCGGTTACACCCATTCTCAAACAAGGCAATGTGCCGATGGTGGTCATGAATGCCGCCACGTCTTCCATCGTAACCAAAAGCCCCTATGTGGTGCGCACGTCCTTCACCACGTGGCAAACGTCAACCCCGATCGCGAAGGTCGCACTCGACAAGGGTGTGAAGAAAGTTATCTCGGTTGTGAGCGATTATGGACCAGGAGTGGATGCTGAAAATGCATTCAAGGCAGCGTTCACCGAAGCTGGTGGAGAAGTGGTCGAAGCCATTCGTATGCCACTTGCAACGAACGACTTCAGCCCGATCATGCAGCGCATCAAGGATTCCGGCGCTCAAGGCGTGTTCGCGTTCCTGCCGTCAGGGCCAACGACGCTCGGTTTCATGAAGTCCTATGTCGATAACGGCTTAAAGGGCTCGGGCATCCAGCTTTTCGCTCCGGGTGATCTGACCCAGGAATCCGATCTTCCGGCGTTGGGCGAGAATGCTCTCGGCGTGCTGACGACGTTCCACTATGCGGTTTCCCATGACTCGCCGGAGAACAAGAAGTTCGTAGAGGAAGCCCGGAAAGCTGTTGGCAATCCTGTCGAACTTTCCTTCCCTTCGGTTGGCGCGTATGACGGCATGCATGTCATATACAAGATGATCGAAGCGACCGGCGGCGAAAAAGATGCCGAGAAAGCGGTCGAAGCAGTCAAAGGCATGGAATGGATCAGCCCGCGCGGCCCAGTATCCATCGATCCAGAAAGCCGCCACATGACGCAGAATATCTATCTGCGTGAAGTAGCCAAGGCTGATGACGGGACTTTCTACAACAAGGAAATCCAGACTTTCGAGAAGCAGGGAGACCCCGGACTGAAAGCTCAATAGCTCGGCGGTCGAACTACTGCCGCGCATTGCCTGGAGAGGCGTGAAACGCGTTCGCTCCGGTCCGTAACTGCTTGTTTTACCGCGTATCCCGAACAATGTCTTGCGCATCTCGGGATACGTTCCAACAGGATCATTCAATGCAGACTGTGCTCAGCATTGCTGTCGATGCCCTTGCTTACGGCATGGTGCTTTTCGTCATTTCCATCGGCCTCTCGGTTACCATGGGCTTGATGCGGGTCGTCAATCTGGCTCATGGAGCATTTGCGATGATCGGCGGCTATTTCGCATCCTATGCCGCCCAGCAACTCGGCCTCAATTACGGCTTTGCGATCATTATTGCCGTCGCTGGTACGATGCTCATCGCAGTTCCGGTGGAACGGCTGCTCTATCGGCGCATTTACGGAGCGCCCGAGCTGACCCAGGTTCTGATGACCATCGGCATCACTTTCTGCATCATAGGACTGACGAATTACATATTCGGGCCGACGCTGAAGACCATCCCCTTGCCGGAAGCGCTGCGTGGATCGGTCGATCTCGGATTTCGGGCTATCGCGAAACACCGTGTCTTTGCGATCGGTTGCGGCCTGGTAGTAGCTCTTGGCCTTTGGTACATCATCGAACGCACCGCCTTCGGCGTGAAACTGCGTGCCGCTGTCGACAATGCCAATATGACGGCAGCCCTCGGTGTGCGAACTGAAATCGTTTATGCCGTCAGCTTTGCGCTTGCCATTGGGCTTGCAGCTCTCGGCGGCGTTGTTGGCGCCGAACTTCTGCCTGTTGAGCCCTATTACGCACTCCGCTACATGGTGACTTTTCTGGTGGTTGTTTCGGTCGGTGGTGCAGGCTCCATACCCGGTGCGCTGATCGCTTGCCTCCTACTCGGCGCAATCGATACTACCGGCCGTTATCTGGCACCGGAATATGGCGAGTTCTTCTTTTATCTGGCGGTGATCGTCATTGTGACCCTATTCCCCCGCGGCCTTGCAGGAAGGTTGGCCAGAAAATGACCGACGTGACGCAAAGCCTCAACCAACGCCGTCATTCTCGCGCGGGTTTCCTCGGCATCACAGCCATAATCCTGGCCAGTGTCATCGGCTGGTTTCTGTTTCCCGATAATCTGGCGCTGCTGACACGCATCATCGCAATTGCCTTGCTCGTATTGTCCCTCGATCTGGTGACCGGCTATTGCGGCATCGCAACACTTGGTCACGCTGCCCTATTTGGCGCGGGAGCCTATGGCGCCGGCATCGCCGCCGCACATTTCGGAATTACCGACCCGCTCCTGATGACACTCATCGGCCTGATAGCTGGCGCGATCACCGGACTTGTTTCCGGAGCCGTCATTCTGCGTGCCCACGGCCTCGCGCAACTCGTCCTATCGATTGCCGTGATCCATCTTTTTCACGAAGCGGCTAATAAGGCATCAAGCTGGACCGGCGGTAGCGATGGACTGAGTGGCATTGCGCCCGATCCAATTCTCGGCATATTCGAGTTCGATCTCTACGGACACACGGTCTACATTTACGCTGTAGTCCTGCTGCTGATTTCTTTCATCTTCTTGCGGTTTGTCGTGCGCTCGCCTTTCGGCATGCTTTGCCGGGGCGTGAAAGAAGACCCAATCCGCATTCACGCGATGGGGGCTTCGGTTCAGTCAGTCCAGCTTCGCATGTACGTTATCTCCGGTGCCGTTGCCGGCGTTGGCGGCGCGCTGAACGCCATATCGACGCAGGTCGTCGGGCTCGACAGTCTCAGCTTCACCCTGTCGGCAGAGGCCTTGGTGATGCTGGTTCTCGGCGGCACGGGATCGCTGTTCGGCGGGCTGATCGGCACGGTAGTCTTCATGTGGTTCGAAGACCTCGTCTCTGCCGCAAATCCTTTCCACTGGCTTACGATGGTCGGTGCCCTGCTGATTGCTGTCGTGCTGTTTGCGCCGCGTGGCCTCTACGGCACGGTCGCCTATTACTTTGAAAAGAAGGCGCATCGCAAATGAGCACCGTGTTTGAAGTAACAAAACTGCGCAAGAATTTCGGCGGGCTGGCGGTCACCAACGATGTTTCGATCAGCATGGCGAAAGGCGATCGCGTTGCGCTTATAGGTCCCAACGGGGCAGGCAAGACCACGTTCGTCAATCTTGTTACGGGCAATCTTCCGGCCACCTCCGGCACGGTGACACTGGGCGGCGAAAATGTCTCCAGGCTTAACGCCATGCAGCGCGTTCGGCGTGGGCTTGTGCGCTCATTTCAGGTTACCCGCCTCTTCTTCGACATGACCCCTGAAGAACACGTCGCGCTTGCGATCCTGCAACGAGAAGGCATGACAGGACGCATTCTCGGCAACTATCGCAAAATGCCCGAAGTGATGGATGAAGTGCGCGACATTCTCGATACGCTCGGCCTTCTGTCTCTCGCCCAATTGCGGGCGAACGAGATCGCATATGGCCAGCAGCGTCTTCTGGAAATTGCCCTTGCTTTGGCTCTTCGTCCCAAGGTGCTGCTGCTTGATGAACCTGCCGCAGGAGTTCCACAAAGCGATACGGGCCGCATCGAGGAAGCACTTGCCCGATTACCCCCCGATCTGGCGGTTCTCATGATCGAGCACGATATGGATCTCGTTTTCCGCTTTGCAAAGCGCGTCGTCGTTCTGGCCGCAGGAACGGTAATCTTTGACGGGCTGCCTGAAGATGTCGTGCAGGACGCCCGTGTCCGCGAAGCCTATCTGGGGAGCTATGCGCAATGAGTGCAGCCGCGCTTGAAATTCGCAATCTTTCATCCGGTTACGGCCCCACACGCGTGATCGAAGATGTATCCTTCAAAGCCGATCCGGGGTCGCGGCTTGCCGTTCTTGGCCGCAATGGTGTCGGCAAGACCAGCCTCTTTGCTACCATAGCAGGGCAAACACGCCGTTATGGCGGCGAAATTCTGTTGGACGGGAAGAATATCGCCACGCTTCCTTCGGCAGCTCGCGCAATTGCCGGTCTCGGCTACGTGCCGCAGACCCGTGATGTCTTCCCCACCCTCACAGTTGAAGAAAACCTTTTCGTTGGCCTTAAAAGCCGACCGAAAGACGCGCTTGAAGAAGCCTATGCAATGTTTCCGCGCCTGAAGGAACGACGCCGCAATCTCGGATCACAGCTTTCCGGTGGCGAGCAGCAGATGCTCTCGACCGCGCGCAGCATTCTTGGCCAGCCGACAGTACTGCTGCTCGACGAACCATTGGAAGGGCTTGCTCCCGTCATCTGCGAAGAACTAATGGCTGCTTTCTCGGCATTAGCCCAGAAAGGCGACATGACGATCCTGCTCGTCGAACAGCGCATCCAGAGCGCGCTCGATTTTGCCGATCATGTCATCATACTGGAACGCGGGCGCATCGCATGGTCTGGCACGTCGACAGAACTTGCAGACAATCAGCAGACTGTTGAGGAACTATTGGGTGTGGGCGGCTTGCACTGATCAGTTGCCAACAAACTCGAACTTGTCGACGTCCACGAGGCCCCGGTCGGTAATCTTAAGATGAGGGATCACAGGCAGGGCGATGAAGGCCAGTTGCAGAAATGGCTCTTCGAGGACCGACCCTAGTTCTTCGGCTGCGTGACGCAGAACGCGAAGCTGGTCGCGGACTGTTTCATACGGCTCGGCGCTCATCAAACCAGCAATGGGCAAAGGCATTTCAGCCAACACCTTGCCATCGCGCACGACGACAAAACCGCCTTCAATTTCGCCCAATCGGTTCGCGGCCGCAGCAATGTCTTCGTCGGATGTGCCTACCACACAGATATTATGGCTGTCATGGCTGACCGTTGACGCGATTGCCCCCGATTTCAAGCCGAAGCCGTGCACAAAACCGGTCGCGATATTTCCATTTTTACCGTGCCGTTCGACAACGGCGATCTTGACCACATCCTTTTCGAAATCCGGCTCGACACCCTTCGGGCCGACCTTGAGGTCGAATTTCAGGCTTTCCGTTATGATCTTGCCCGGAATAATCCCGATTGCGCGGGTCTTGCCGCTGTTCGAATGCGAGCGGAAACTCGATGCGCTGACTTTCGGCGCCTTGACGCTGTTGCGCCCCACAGGTGCGACGGCCTTGCGCGCGGCAAACAAATCTTCCGAAACCACCCTGCCCGCTGACAGGACGATTTCAGCGTGGCAGCCTTCGAGGCTATCCACCACGACCATATCAGCCCGTTGCCCGGGCAACCAGACCGCGGTCAAAAAGGCCGAAGGCCCTCGCTGCGGAAACGCTTGCAGCTCGGTAAATGGCAATCGGCTCGACGCCGCCTGCAATCGCGGTCCGAATGAGGTAATCAAGATGGCCCTGATCGGCGATATCCAGCGGGTTACGGTCATCCGTGCACAGCGCCAGAAACTGCGCATGGCGCTCCGTAATGATCGGCATGAGCGCTTTCAGGTCCTTGGAAACGGACCCTTCGCGCACAAGCACATGCATGCCTTTGCGCATCTTTTCGAGCGCTTCTTCCGCACTTGTGGCCTCGTGTTCGGTGCGAATGCCCGCAGAAATATAGCCGTTCAGATCAAAGCCGCGCAGAAGCGGCGCGTGGCCATCGATATGCCGCCCCTGAAAAGCTCTCAGCTTCGCCATGCATTCAGGGTCTTTCGCCAGAACGCCCGGAAAATTCATGAACTCCGCAAGCCCGATCACCTTGGGATGGTCCGCAAAAGGTAACAGATCGTCGATCAGAAGCTCGGCGCCAGACGTTTCCATATGGGTCGCCGGTACACAACTCGAAAGCTGCACACGGATATCCATGATGGTTTCCATGGAGCTATCAAGAAAGAACTTGATACCCTCTGCACCGAGCACGTTGGCGATCTCGTGCGGATCGCAGATGGCGGTCGTCACCCCTTGCGGCAGCACGCAACGATCAAACTCATGCGGCGTAACGTGCGAGGATTCGATGTGAAGATGAGTATCGATAAATCCCGGCACGACGATCCGTCCGGAAATATCGATTTCCTGCTTGCCTTGGTAGTTGCCGAATGTTCCGACAATCCGGTCCCCACAGATGGCAATATCACTTTCGACAAGCTCGCCAGTCACGAGATCGAAGAAACGGCCGCCTTTCAGCACGATGTCGGCAGGTTCCCGTCCTGCGCCCTGATCGATCATCCGTTCCAGCATCACGTTACCTCATATTTCCGGAATCAAGCGTCACAACCTACCATAATGCAAGATGCGGCGGTAAGGTCGCCCTTCCGCCGCATCCATAACCTTTGATGTCCAGATTAACGGACGTACTCAATCATCCGAGCGCGGCTCAGGACCAGTTCGATGCGATCGTCCTGAAGCTTGTGCAGACAGACACGCTTGGTCCACGGGCCATCATGCAGCGTGAACAGGGCCCGTCCCTGGCCCAGGTCTTCCAATGGCATGGCCCGACGCGTAGGACCTATACCCATGATGAGGTGGCCGTCCTTGATATCGAAACTGGCACCATAGGATGGCGCCTGCCAGTGTCCGTCGAGTTCGTGGCCGAGCGGCTCCACTTTGACCGGCTTCAATCGGCGGGACACATAGCCGATTTCCCCTTCCAATTCCGTACCCGTCCAGCGAAGCCGAACCGGTGAGGACGGTGACAGGGATGAGAACCAGCCACCGCCGATATCGTAAAGCGTGTCTTCGGAATCGAGCCAATTGGCTATACCGTTGCGCATTTCCAACCAGAACGGTCCGCTATCCGCCACGTAAAGCCCGTCCGGGATGGTGCAGTTCGTCTCAGGCAACGACAAACCGTTGAGAGCGGCCATGCAGTCCCGCGCCATCTTATACGTATTGGCATCTTCGCGGTTCGAAACCACGATCATTCCGGTTTTTGCTGTTGGGTCGAGCAGAAAATAGCTCTTATAGCCGGGATGCGAACCGCCATGTCCGACAAAACGCTTTCCGTCCACCTCGTTCCTGCGCAGCCCGAGGCCATACCCTGTGACGCGCCCATCAGAAAGACGACGGTCTGCCGACAGCCTATCCAACAGGCCTTTGAACGGCCCCTCGCCGTTAACGAGCGCCTGCGCCCATTTCGTCAGCGCCATCCCGCTGCCCGTCAGGCTGCCGGAAGCTGAAATATGCAGGCCAGCGGAGCTAAGCTGCCACTTTTCACCAGATTTCCAATAACCGGGCACGAGACCGGCAACCGGGTCATTCCAGACATCCGGCGCTTCCATGAAAATGCCGAGTTGTTGCGCAATGTCCGATTTCACAAAATCATTGAAACGGAATCCCTTTCGTTCAAGGGCGGCTTCCACCAGCCGGTAACCGGTGTTGGAATAGGAAATCTCTGAGCCGGCATCGAAATTGAGACGTTTGAGGGAAGCCAGATAATCCAGAAGCTGACCGGCTTCCGTTTCCGTATAGACAGATAGTCCGAGGAGCGTCAGGCATTCGCGTGTATCGGGGAGCCCGCCAGTCATGTCGAGTGCACGTCCGACGGTGACATCGGCAAGTGGGCTTTGCAATTCCGGCAGATGATCACCTAGCCGGTCCTCCAGGCCAATGACATCGCCATGTTTGAGAACCATTGCACAAAATGCATGTTTCGTGACTGATGCGTAGCGAACGACTGTATTTGCCGTAAATGGAACACCGGTAGACAGGCTTTCAAGCCCGCTTGCATAAGCAAACTTTACCCCATCAGGGCCAAAGCCGATGATGACACCGCCCGGCTCATCCTTGGCCCAGCTTCGCGAAAAGACTTTCGCGGCAAGAGAAGCCGCGTTCCAGTCAGCATGCGTTGACATGAAAACTCCGTCAGGCAGGTTCTTCCAGATTGACGCTCAAAGCGCGCAGTTCTGTGGTATGCGGATGTGTCGTTCTGCCGGCGCGCAAATCCTCGGCGCCGAGCTGCTCTACCATCTCGCCGTGTTGCATCACTCCGACATTTGGACACAGATGCGCGATTACCGCGAGATTGTGGCTCACAAGCACATAAGTGAGATTCTTTTCCGCACGCAGGTCGGCGAGCAGATTGAGAATTTCAGCCTGCACCGAAACATCAAGCGCCGAAGTTGGCTCGTCCAGCAGAAGTACTTCCGGTTCGGCAATCAAAGCACGCGCTATCGCCACGCGCTGTCGCTGACCGCCCGAAAGCTGATGCGGAAAACGAAACCGCGCGGCTTTAGGCAATGCGACTTCATCGAGGACCTTTTCAATCCGCTTGTCGATATTGCCGATACCGTGGACCAGCAGAAGCTCGCTCAGAATGCGGTCGATTGTCTGGCGCGGATGCAGCGATCCAAATGGATCCTGAAACACCATCTGCACCTGACGGAAGAAGGCGGGCGCCCGCTTCGGGGCTACGTCCTTGCCGTCGAACGCGATGCGGCCGCTCCATTGTTCGTTGAGGCCGGCCATGGCGCGCAGAATGGTGGACTTGCCCGAACCGCTTTCGCCTACGATGCCAAAACTTCCGCCCTTCTCCACACGAAAGGACACACCCTTGACGACTTCGCGATCGTTGAAGCTGATGCGGAGTTGATCAATATCTATCATGAGTTCAGCCAGCTTTCTTCACGATTGAGAACCGGCAATCGATCGCGAGGATGCATCAGAGACGGAATGCAATTGAGAAGCCCCTTGGTATAGGGGTGCTCGGCGCGCACCAGTTCCGAGGCTTTCAATTCCTCCATGACACGGCCCATATACATGACCATTACCCGGTCACAGAAATGCGACACGAGCGGGAGATCGTGACTGATGAGAAGAAGCCCCATTCCCCGTTTGGAAACCAGATCGTCGATCAGGCGAAGAATTTCCGCCTGTACGGTAGCATCGAGCGCGGATGTGGGTTCGTCGGCAATAAGCAGCTCGGGATCGGGCGCCAGCATCATAGCGATCATGACGCGCTGGCCCATGCCGCCCGAAACCTCGTGCGGGTAAAGCTTTGCCACTTCACGCGGATTGCGGATCATGACCTGATCGAGCAGATCAACCGCCGCATCCATTGCCTGACGCTTGCTGCCACCTTTATGGGTGCGCCACGCCTCAGCCACCTGCACGCCTATGGTCTTGACCGGATTAAGCGAATATTTGGGGTCCTGCAGAATGAAACCAGCCCGCTTGCCGCGTATCTGACGCATCCCGCGTTCGGTAGCCGACAGAATGTCGATACCGTCGAACGAAAGCTTGTCAGCCTTCACATCAGCGATTGGCGGCAGGAGTTTCATCAGGGCTCGTGCGGTCAGCGACTTGCCTGAACCACTTTCGCCAACGATACCCAGTTTTTCGCGACCGAGCTGAAGGGAAACCCCGCGCACGGCATCGAAACGGCTGGTGCGCGTTTCAAAGCTGATTTGCAGATTTTTGATATCAACCAGCATCTGTTCTCTCAATTTTGCTTCGGATCGAGCACGTCGCGCAGACCGTCGCCGAGGAAATTGAAGGCGAGCGATACAAGGAAGATCGCAATGCCGGGGATAGTGGCAACCCACCATTGTTCGAAAATAAAGCGCTTGGCGGTCGCTATCATCGCACCCCATTCGGGCGATGGCGGCTGTGCGCCCATCCCGAGGAAGCCAAGACTTGCGGCGGTGATGATGATCGAACTCATATCAAGCGTGATACGCACGATGACACTCGGCACGCAGAGCGGCATGATATGGCGCAGAATGATGCGGAAAGGCAAAGCACCAGTCAACTTGGCTGCGGCGATAAAATCGCTTTTGCGCAGGGTCATGGTTTCCGCACGCGCCAGACGCGCATAGGGCGGCCACGCGGTCAATGCAATCGCAAGCACCGCGCTTTCGACGCCTGGCTTCAAGGCCGCTACAAAGGCCAGCGCAAGGATCAGTCGCGGAAAGGCAAGGAAAACATCCGTAACGCGCATCAGTGCCGTGTCAACCATGCCACCGAAGTAACCGGCGATGCAGCCGATGAACAGTCCGATCGGCGCGACAAGAATGACGACGGCGATAACCATTCCAAGGGTTACGCGGCCACCGTAGAGAATGCGCGAAAGAATATCGCGGCCCAGTTCATCGGTGCCGAACCAGTGTTCCGCAGTCGGAGCGGACAGTCTGTTGCCGAGGTCCTGCACACTTGGATCATAGGGCGCCAGCAATGGCGCAGCCAGCGACAAAGCAACGAAAGCGACGATGATGAAAAGACCAATCATTGCGAGCGGATTGGCCCGAAGATTTACCCAGATACGATAGCGCCTCCCCCAGTTCGCCTGAGAGCGGGAGGTGGGCGAGTCATCAAGCGCCCAGTTATGAAAATTGGCAAAAATCATCGCACACGGGGGTCCAGAACTTTATAGAGGATATCGGCGAGCAGATTGAGCCCGACATAGATAACACCGATCAGCAGTGTAGCCCCTACAACCGGGTTCATATCGGCATTCATCAATGAGACCGTGAGATACTGCCCAAGGCCCGGCCAGCTGAAGACAGTTTCAGTAACGACGGCGCCCTCGAGCAAACCAGCATAGGTAAGCGCCAGAACGGTCACAAGCTGTACTGCAACGGTCGGGAAAGCATGTTTCCAGATCACAGATGTCAGCGACAGGCCTTTTGCTCGGGCCGTAATCACAAACTCGCCCTTGAGCGCGTCAAGCATGAAGGCACGGGTCATGCGTGTGATGTACGCCATGCTGAAATATGCTAGGATCAGGACGGGCTGAATCATGTGACGGACAGCATCCCAGAATGCGTCCCAGTCGCCCTCGATGAGCGTGTCGATCGTGAGCAGGCCCGTTACATGCGGAATCATGCCCTCGTAGATGATGTCCTGGCGCCCCGGTCCCGGTGCGAGATCGAGCGTCGCATAGAAAACCAGAAGTGAAATCAGCGCCAGCATGAAAACGGGAACCGAGTGTCCCGCAAGACAGATGACGCGGATCGTCTGGTCAACGAAAGACCCTTGCCGCACCGCTGCCCATACGCCCAGCGGAATTCCGATCAGTGCAGCAACAATCAAGGCGGCCGTTGCCAGTTCCAGCGTTGCCGGGAAATAGCGTGCGATATCCTGAGCTACCGGATTGCGGGTCAGAATGGAGTTGCCAAAATCACCGTGCAGGACCTGCCCGATATAATGTACAAACTGAACCACAAGCGGCTGATCGAGCCCCATCTCCGCGCGTACGCGCTGGATAACGGCTTCGGGCGCGTTGTCGCCCACGGCAGCAATAACTGGATCGACCGGCATGACGCGGCCGATCATGAATGTGATAACCATAAGCCCGAACAGCGTGATCAACACGCTGCTCAGGATTCCGGTCAGGTTCTTGAGGCTTTTCTTCACGCCTTGGCGATCCCTGCATAGGAATGGGAATCGGACAGCACGCCGAGACGCATCCCGGTAACGTCCTTGCGGCAGGCAGCCGTCTCGAACTTCTGCATCATGATGATGAACGGGCTGTTGTTCATGAATTCGCGCTGCAGATCTTCATACATCTTCACGCGCTTGGCCGGGTCCTGTTCATCACGCGCGGCCAAAGACTTCTTGGCGAAATCTTCGTTCTGGAAATGCGAGCGCCAGGCAAAAGGCTTGGTTTTCGCATCATCGGAATTGTCCGGATTGTTGCAGAAGACGTCGACATTGGTATTCGGGTCGAAATAGTCAGAGCCCCATACGGTCAACGCCATCTGGTGTTCACGAGCCCGCATCTTCGTCAGAACCTGACGATTTTCGGCAGCCAGCAACTCCACCTTGATCCCGATTTCGGCAAGGCTCGCCTGAATTGCCTGTGCGATATCCGGGCTAGGCTGCGCCGAATAGTGATCCATCTTGATGGAAAAGCCATCTGGAACACCTGCTTCCGCGAGAAGAGCCTTTGCCTTGGCAATATCCTTCTTGAATGGATTTTCATTCAAGGCTGCCGGAAAGCCTTCAGGAACAAGCGTTTGATGCACCTTGTAGTTCAGCGGCACGATGTTCTTCTGAATGCCCTCGTAATCCACAGCCCACTTGATCGCTTCCCAGACCTTCGGCTTGGCGAGAGCTTCCACGCTCTGATTGAGCGACATCAGCATCAAGCCGCCAACGCCCTTGCGCACCAGATTGTAGTTTTCATCACCGTCCAGAATACGAAGCTGTTCAGTGGTGAGATTACGCGCAATATCGACATCACCCTTCTGAAGCATCAGAAGCTGCGAGGACGGGTCCGCAACGTGTCGCAAAAGGATGCGCTTCACATTGCCCTTGTAGGCGCCATGCGGATTAACGTTCAGAATGATGCTTTCGCTCGGCTTCCAGGAAACGAGGACCCATTCACCAGAACCCGCGCTGTTCTTTTGAAGCCAACCATTGCCAAGGTCATCCCCGGAGGCGTTCTCCAGAACAGTTTTCTTTTCCACAATGCTGGCAACGCTTGCCGAGAGGCAGTATAGCAGGAATGGCAGCGATGTCGGCTGCTCGACCGTCAAAGTCAATGTCGATGGATCGGTTGCGACGATACTCTTCTCGGCATTCTCAGGCGTGAAGCCGAACTGGCCGATGATGAAAGCCGGCCCCTTGTTCATCTTGATCGCACGTTGCAGCGAGAAGGCAGCATCTTCCGCTGTTATCTGGGCACCGCTCGCAAACTTTGCGTTCGGATCGATCTTGAACGTAAAGACCTTGCCTTCGCCGTCGGCTTCCCAGGAAACCGCCACACCGCCTTCCACCTGATCCGGATTGGAGAGGCTTGGATGCACCAGACGCTGGTACATGTTGTTGCAGATTTCGCTGCCGACAGCTTCAAAGCTCTCATGCGGGTCAAGACTGGTCATGTTGTCGAGCTGCTGCGCCACAACCAAAATGTCCTGACGTCCAGCTCCGATAGCAGGCAAAATGCTCGCATAGGACAGGAAGGGAACGGCAGCCGCACCCGCCAGAAAACCACGTCTTGAAATCATTGAGAGCTCCTCTTGCAGCGCTTTCCGAACATGTCCATGAATTGGGATGCAATCGTCGACGCTTATATCCGGATATATTTTTCCACCTTTCCGCTATCACGTCAGCGGATGCAGGGGCCAATGCAGAATTTTGCATTGCCTATGCAGACTTTGCATGAGCGCAACCTAAAAGAAAGCTTTCGCTACAAGGAATCGCCGCTCATGCAGGGTGATCATATCAAGTGACTGAAATCGCATTTGCAATTCTTCGCGCTTGGGTCCATCACCCGTGTCTCAAATACTGGACTTGATTTGAAAAGGCTACTCCATGGCAACAGAACAGAAGATACCCGTTTTTGATGGTCACAACGACGTGCTGTTGCGGTTGTGGTCATCCGAGGCTGCCGCGCCGGAGAAGCGCTTTCTTGATGGCGAAAATGTCGGACATATCGATCTGCCACGCGCGCAGAAGGGTGGTCTGGGCGGCGGACTTTGCGCAGTGTATGTACCCTCGCCGTCACGCGAACTCGATGCCAACGGCAACCTCGCGACGCCCAGCCAAACGGATGCGATGAAGGCGACGCTCGCCATGTCTGCAATCCTACTGAAAATCGAACGCGAATCTGAAGGCCGAGTGCGTGTCTGCCGCACGGCAGCAGATATTCGCGATGCGTTTGCGAAGGGGATTTTCGCGTCCGTCTATCATATCGAAGGTGTGGAGGCTTTCAGCGAAGACCTCGATGCGCTTTATGTTCTGCATGAAGCTGGCCTTAGAACGCTGGGGCCTGTCTGGAGCCGCCCGAATATTTTTGCCCACGGCATCCCCTTCCGCTTTCCCGCCTCCCCGGATATCGGTCCCGGCCTTACCGATCACGGCAAAGCTCTCATTCGCGCATGCAACGAGCTGAAAGTCATGATCGACCTTTCTCACATGAACGAGAAAGGGTTCTGGGACGTTGCAGCGATCTCCGACGCGCCGCTCGTGGCCTCGCACTCCAATGCGCACGCGCTTTGCCAGCAAAGCCGCAACCTGACGGACAGGCAACTGGATGCCATTCGCGATACGGGCGGTCTTGTTGGGCTCAACTTCGGCGTGTCATTCCTGCGCGAAGACGGAAAGCGCGATCCTGATACCGATCTATCCGAGATCGTTCGTCACGCCGATTACATTGTCGATCGCATCGGGATCGACCATCTGGCGCTCGGTTCCGATTTTGATGGCACCACGATTTCGTCGACGCTCCGCGACGTAGGCGATCTCCAGCTGGTCATAGAAGCATTCCGCAAGCACGGCTACGACGATGCCTCCATCGTCAAGCTGGCCCATGGCAACTGGATCAATGTCCTTGAGCGGACGTGGGGCGCTTGAGGCTGCTGAATAGACGCGACCTCACCCTTCGAGGGTGAGATCGAAGACGTGATGATGGATATGACCATCGAACATTTCGAGGAGGCCCTTTGTCGCCTCCCGGCTTTCATATCGCACAGATGACGCGAGCGCCTCCGCCAGAGCCTCCCTGCTGTCATACTTGGTCCAAAGCACCATCGGGTAAGCCGGAGCACCTTCATCGCGTTCGACAGCGTAAAGAACGCGCACTTCCCTGATACCGGGAAAGGAGAGCCACATCGGCATGAGGATATCGGCGACATAAGCTTTGAACGCATCCTCGCGCCCAGCATGAATAGCGCCTTCAAAAAAGGCCTGTCTGACAATCATGGATAATAACTCAGTTTACCTTGGTCGGCGGAACATCACCGGAAAAATATGCTGCGAGATTGGCGAGCACCAGTTCGCCCATTCCAACACGGGTTTCGACCGTTGCGCTGCCCTGATGCGGCATCAGCACCGTGTTTGGCGCGGTCAGAAAATCCGCTCTGATCGTCGGTTCATTGACGAAAACATCAAGGCCGGCACCAGCAATGGTTCCGTTGTTCAACGCTTCCAGAAGCGCATCTTCGTCAACGACACTGCCTCGGGCTACATTGACCAGATAGCCTTTGTTTCCAAGTGCCGCCAGAACATCCGCATTCACGATATTTGCCGTGGCAGGGTTGGCTGCAACGCACACTGCGAGCACGTCGCTTTGCTGCGCAAGTTCCACAGGCGTGGCGTGTGCGACCCAACCGGTGTCTGCGACAGGCGAACGGTTCCAGTAATGCACTTCCATGCCAAATGCTTCCGCGCGCCGCGCAAACGATTTGCCAATCTGGCCAAGCCCCAGGACGCCGACCCGCTTGCCTTTCGGGCTTATCCCGAGAGAGAAAGCCTCCCGGCGAGCCCATCTACCTTCCCTTACGAACCGATCGCCCGCAACGACATGGCGCATTACCGCGAGCATGAGGGCAATGCCGGTGTCAGCGACATCGTCCGTCAGAACGCCCGGCGTGGTGCTGACATGGACGTTGCGACCACGTGAAAAAGCGAGGTCAACCTTGTCTGTTCCCACACCGTTAATGGCGATCAGGCCAAGTGACGGCAAACGTTCCATCCACTCGTTGGAGAGCCCTGTTCCGCCCCCAGTGACGACAGCACGTATGGTGCCGAGGGCCGCATCGATAGCCCCACTGTCCTCCGGTTTATACAGGCGAAGAACCTTGTAAGCCGCGTCCAGTCGCTCTTCGATCAACGGCATCATAGGCTCGATGAGCAGAACTTCGTTCGTCACTTCAAACTCCATTACTAAATTATTGGAGACAATCAGGAAATCTGGCCAATGAATGCCTTTGTGCGCTCGTGTTTCGGATTACCGAAAAACTCTTCCGGTTCCGCCATTTCGAGAATTTGCCCCTGATCCATGAAAATGACGCGGTCTGCGACCTGCCGCGCAAAGCCCATTTCATGCGTAACGCACAGCATGGTCATGCCCTCTTTCGCGAGATCGATCATGGTATCCAGAACTTCCTTGACCATTTCTGGATCGAGCGCCGAAGTCGGTTCATCGAAAAGCATGATCTTGGGATTCATGCAGAGCGCACGGGCAATAGCCACGCGCTGTTGCTGTCCGCCGGAAAGCTGGGCCGGATACTTGTCCGCCTGTTCGGGAATGCGGACGCGCTCCAGATATTTGCGCGCTGTCTTTTCGGCCTCCGGCTTCGAGATGCCCCGCACCTTCATCGGCGCCAACGTGCAATTCTCAAGAACAGTCATATGCGGAAAGAGATTGAACTGCTGGAAAACCATACCGGTTTCCTGCCGCACGATATCTACATTCTTTCCACCAGCAGTCAGGTCGTGGCCATCAACGATGATACGGCCCTCCTGAATGGTCTCCAACTGATTGATGCAGCGGATGAGAGTAGACTTTCCCGAACCAGACGGGCCGCAAATAACGATACGTTCGCCGCGGGATACAGTCAGATTGATATTTCGGAGCGCATGGTACGTGCCGTACCACTTGTTCACCCCTTGCATAAGCACTGCCGCACCAGAAGCATCGTGCTGCATCTGGTTTGTCGTTCCCTGAGCCGTCTGGTTCATGTCGAGAAACTCACTTTCGTGGACTGGATCGCCATGCCCGCCTGAGGACGGGCAAGGCGGAATTCAGGAGCTTACTTTGCCTGGGAAACAAAATCCGGCAGCGGCGCGCCAAGCCACTTCTCATGGATCTTGTTCAGTTCACCGTCGCTCTTCGCCTTTTCGATGAACTTGTTGACGAATTCCAGCATTTCGGCCGAGCCCTTGCGAACAGCGATGCCCTGTACCTGCTGGCTGAGCTGGATTTTCTGTTCGTAGCGGCCCGGAGCAGCCTTTTCGATCTCAGCCGCCACAACGTTGGATAGACCGATCAGTTCAACCTGACCGGAAAGCAAAGCCTGCACTGCGCTTGCGTCGTCGTCGAAGCGGCGAATGTTGGCATCCTGCGGCGCAACCTTGGTAACTGCCGTATCCTGCGTCGAAGCCCGCGCGACGCCGATGGTCTTGCCCGAAAGATCCTCCGGCTTCGCAACCGCAATATCCTTCGGTCCGAATACACCAATTGAAATGCCCGCATAAGGCTGGGAGAAATCCACGCTCTTGGCGCGCTCCTCCGTGATGCCCAGCGAAGCAACCAGGACATCGACCTGACCGCTCTGCAGATAGGGAATCCGGTTCGGACCGGTAACCGGAACAATCTGAGCCTCGACACCGATCTCCTTCGCCAGCAGCTTTGCCACGTCAGCGTCATAGCCATCCGGTTCATTGCTGGTATTCATGATGCCGAAAGGTGGAAAATCGACCAGCATACCGATCTTGATTTTCCCGGCGGACTTGATGCCGTCAACAGTCTGCGCAAATGCTGCAGGTGCCAGCACGGTCGCGAGAGCTCCCGCACCAATGAAGGCCATAGCCAAACGTCTGGTGATATTCATTTTTATTCCTTCCCTATCAAGGGCCGGTCTCCTCGCCGGCACCGTTTCTTATTTTTCGGAGCATTTCCTGCCGCAGCCATGTCTCGCAGCAGGCCGGAAATGCCCATTGTCTTCCCCAGCCCCCCGATTACCGAGCCGTAGCACGAGAAAACCTCGCTTCCATGCGGCGCGCGAGAATGGATAGCGGCCAGCACAGGACAAAATAGATAGCAGCCACGGTGCCAAACACCATGAACGGGCTGAATGTCGCGTTGTTGATGATCTGACCTTGGCGTGTCAGTTCCGTAAAGCCAATGATCGCAGCAAGAGACGTTCCCTTGATGAGCTGCACGAGAAACCCCACCGTTGGCGCAACGGAAATGCGCGCAGCCTGCGGCAGGATCACATAGCGCATACGATTATAGTAACGCAGCCCCAAGGCAGTTGCGGCTTCGCGCTGACCGGGCGGCACAGCATCAATACAGCCGCGCCAGATCTCGCCCAGAAAAGCGCTCGCATGCAAAGTCAGTGCAATTGTTGCAGCGATCCACGGATTGATGCCCAGTCCGAAAATATTGAGACCGAAAAAGACCAGAAACAGCTGCATCAGAAGCGGTGTGCCCTGAAACAGCCTTATGAAGCCGAGCGCAATGAAACGCGGGACGCGGGCATCCGAGACGCGCATCAGCGCAACCAGCAGCCCTCCAATACCGCCGCCCACAAAGGCAATGGCGGAAAGAGCAATGGTCCATTGCGCTGCATAAACGATGATGAGAAATTCGTTCCAGCCAAAAGGTCTGATCATGGCCTGCTCCTATCGGCTCAACGGGTATTTGAAGGCCACCTTCTCGATCAACGCGAAGACGGCAGAGAAACCGATGGACATGACGAGATACATGAGCGTGATAACGATATAGACCTCAAAGCTCGCAAAGGTCGCCGACTGCAAATCGTTACCCGCAGCCGCAAGCTCATTGGCGGAAATGACGGATACAACACTCGAAGTCAGCATCAGATAAATGAACTGACTGGTGAGCGATGGATAGACCGTCCGCAAGGCTGGCTTCATGATGACATAGCGGAATACCTGAAGCCTGGAGAGACCAAGCGCTGTCCCAGCTTCCACCTGACCTTTATGAATAGATTCAATACCCGCCCGAATAATCTCCGTGCCGTAGGCCCCGAAATTCACGATCAGTGCGAGAAGCGCAGCACTATTGGGCGACAGGCGCAAACCAGCAGAAGGCAATCCAAAGAAGATAAAGAAAATCTGCACCAGAAACGGTGTGTTGCGGATGATTTCGATATAGGCATCGATGACGAAGCGTACCGGTTTGGGTCCGGATGTCTTACCGACGGCGCAGATAATCGAGACAATCAAGCCTAACACCATCGCAGCGCACGAGAGCTCAATTGTCTGCCACGCACCGACAAGCAGCTTATCCATCGACGCGAAAACGGGCGCGAAGTTGAAATTATACAATGCCGAACCTCCCGGTACACGGACTATGCCGACTTTTCCTCCTGTCGGCAACAAATTTAGATCGATCTAATTGGGTTTGATGCCGCTCGTCAATCATTAATTCGGATTAGATGACTGGCGCTTTTAACGGTACACAGGACTGCCTCACCTGCAAATATGTCTCGCTCACGATCCGCTCGGCCTGCTTTTCCGGACTTGCCAGCCGGGAAAGAAGCAGCCTGGCGGCGTTCTGGCCCACTGCAACCGGTCGCGTTGACACTGAACTCAAGCGGGGCCGTGTCGCCTCCGCGTCGCTTACATCATCGAAGCCGATCAGAGAGAAGTCGTCACCAACTTTCCTCCCACAGTCATAAAGACCCACTGAAAGCCCCAGCGCAACCACGTCATTGAAACAGATCGCCGCTGTCGGCGCTTTTCCCGCCTGAAAGAGTAGCGGGGCCGCTTTGGCGATTTCCGGCATCGTGTATGGCAAGCGAACGATCAAACCGGGATCGAGGCCTTGTTGCTCCATCGCATCCCGGAATCCTTCGACACGTTCGCGATATGCGGAATGGACCGGCCCATGCACGGCAAAGGCGATCGTCCTATGCCCCAACCGGGCCAGATAATTGACTGCCTGCCGCATGCCGCCCGCATAATCCACGCCTGCGTAGTCAATTCGGTCCGTCACATGACGCAATACCTGAACGACCGGCAGCCCCCAGTCCACAAACTGCTCGATGAATTCGGGAGCCGTTTCTGCCGTCAGCGATACAATCACGCCATCGACACCATGCTCGCGCATACGCTGCATGAGGGTGGTTTGATTGGCAAAATTCTCGTGGCTGTTTGCAAGAAGAACGACCAGCCCAGCTTCACCTACAACACTGTCTATTCCAGAAAGCAATTCACCGTAAAACGGGTTGCCGAGGGTCGGCACGATGACGCCCACCGTATTCGACCTCTCCGCCCGGAGACTGGCTGCGCCCATATTATAGACATAACCCAACTCCTGCAGGGCTTTTTCCACCTTCTCGCGTGTCGCTGCCCCCACCAGCGGACTTTTGCGAATGACCAGTGAAGCCGTCGCACGCGATACATTGGCGTGGCGCGCCACATCCAAAAGCGTAACGCGACTTTTCCTGCGATCATCACTCGGCATAAGCTCACCCGTCTGCAAACTGATCAATGTCCGGCCTGGTTGATAGGATTTCAGCAACCCGTCGGCCAGATTCGAGGAGGTATATTCAATTCAGACTTGCACGTTGGTCAATCCGCCGGGGCAGCGAACAGGCAATCACCGTGCTCAAATGCCATCGGGCAGCGTTTCCGACGGCTTCATTGTGCACATGTTCTCCCCACGATTATCACTTGCCTTTCGCTTTTTTTCATTTCGAATGCTATCGTTTTCGGATTTATTCTGCCATTGGAAGAATCGAAGGTTGATCCTTTGCAAAAAATTGCATTCATATAAGTGCAATGAATATATCGCAGATGTCGGAACTTTGAGCCCCCCTAAAGGAGCTCGAATGTTCACGCAATCTCACACTCGAGGAGGAAACATGCTTATCCGTCTGATCACGACTTCGGCGCTGACGAGCGCCCTCGCCCTCACCATCGGTTCGCAGGCATTCGCCCAGACGGAACTGGCGTGGTGGCACGGCATGACCGGTGCCAACAACGAAATGGTCAACGAACTCTCGAAAGAGTTCAACGAAAGCCAGAGCGAATATAAGATCGTTCCGGTTTACAAGGGAACCTATCCCGAAACGCTGAATGCCGGTATTGCCGCGTTCCGCTCCAAGCAGCCCCCTGCAATTCTGCAGGTCTTCGATGCCGGCAGCGGTGTAATGATGGCTGCCGAAGGTGCTGTAGTGCCGGCTGCCGAAGTGCTGGAAAAGGGTGGTTTCAAGTTCGATAAGTCGCAGTACCTGCCCGGCATCGTCGCTTATTACTCAAAGCCCGATGGCACCATGCTGTCCTTCCCATATAACTCCTCGTCGCCGATCCTCTATTACAACAAGGACGCCTTCAAGAAGGCCGGTCTCGATGAAAACAATCCGCCAAAGACCTGGCCGGAAGTTTTTGAAGCGGCCAGGAAGATCAAGTCCAGTGGTGCGGCAGCGTGCGGCTTTACTTCGACATGGCTGACCTGGATTCAGACCGAAAACTTTGCGGCCTGGAATAACGTTCCTTATGGCACCAACGAAAACGGTCTCGGCGGCACCGATGTAAAGCTCGAGATCAATTCTCCGCTTTACATTCAGCATTTCCAGTCGATTGCCGACCTCGCAAAGGACGGCACGTTCCGCTACGGCGGTCGTACGTCGGAAGCCAAGCAGCTTTTCACTTCAGGTGAGTGCGCGATGCTTACCGAATCCTCGGGCGGCCTTGGAGATGTCGTGAAGTCGGGCATCAATTACGGCATCGGCCAGTTGCCTTATTATGAAGGTCACGGCCCGCAAAATACGATTCCTGGCGGTGCGGCCCTTTGGGTTTTCGCCGGTCTTAGCGACGAACAGTACAAGGGCGTTGCAGAATTCTTCAACTTCCTCTCCCAGACCAAAATTCAGGTCAAGCTGCACGAGAAGTCGGGTTATCTGCCAGTGACGCTCGCTGCTTACGAGGAAACCAAGAAGTCGGATTTCTACGAAAAGAACCCGGGCCGCGAAACGCCTATTCTCCAGATGATGGGCAGGGCCCCGACCGAAAACTCAAAGGGTGTGCGCCTCATTAACCTGCCACAGGTCCGCGATATCCTGAATGAAGAGTTCGAAGCCATGCTCGGCGGCAAGCAGGACGCGAAAACAGCACTTGAGAACGGCGTCAAGCGTGCCAACGACGCGATTGCCGCAGCTCAGTAAACGATCACATTGACACAACGCCGCCTGCCTTTTGTGGCAGGCGGCGTTGTTATCCCACGAGGAAGCTCCCCGTGCAGAAAGTAACCTTTCCAAATAAAATTCTGCCCTATTTCCTGCTGGCCCCGCAGATCATCCTGACTGTGGTGTTTTTCTTCTGGCCAGCCAGTCAGGCGATTTATCAGTCCTTCATGCGTGAAGATGCATTCGGGCTCAAATCCACCTTCGTGGGTCTGGCCAACTTCACAAGTGTTCTGGCCGATCCCAACTATCTGCACTCATTCAGAGTGACGATTGTTTTCAATATCCTGACCGCTCTGCTCGCGATGGGCGCAGCGCTGTTGCTTGCGACCGCTGCAGACCGCGTTATTCGCGGTAAAACATTTTATCGTACGCTCCTGATCTGGCCATATGCCGTGGCACCCGCCGTGGCCGGCATGCTGTGGCTTTTCATGTTTAATCCGGCGATGGGCACTTTCGCCTATATCCTGCGCCGCAATGGCTTCGCATGGGACCCGCTACTGGATGGCAATCAGGCTATGGGCCTCGTCGTCGTTGCTGCCGCCTGGAAACAGATTTCCTACAATTTCCTGTTCTTTGTTGCAGGTTTACAGGCAATCCCTAAATCTTTGATCGAAGCAGCCGCTATCGATGGTGCCCGGGGATCGCGGAGATTCTGGTCCATCGTATTTCCTTTGCTCGCACCGACGTCGTTCTTCCTCTTGGTCGTAAACACCGTCTATGCATTCTTCGACACGTTCGGCATCATCCATGCCGTGACGGGAGGTGGCCCTGCCAGAGCGACCGAAACGCTGGTCTACAAGGTTTACAATGACGGCTTCGTCAATCTGAACCTCGGTTCGTCTTCTGCACAGTCCGTCATTCTGATGGCAATCGTGATTGCCTTGACCGCCTTCCAGTTCCGCTTCGTCGAGAAGCGCGTGCATTATTCGTGAGGGTGGCGACAATGATAGAAAAACGCCCAATCTCAAACCTAATCGGTCACCTGATCCTCATCCTTGGCATCATAATCGTCGCCTTTCCCATCTACTATACATTCGTCGCTTCGACGATGACTTCGACCCAGATCATCCGCCCGCCAATCTCGCTTCTGCCCGGCGATCATTTCATAGAAAACTATGGCGAAGCCATCTTCGGCGGCGTTGAACGTGTCGTCGGCGTCAGTCTCGAAAGGCTGCTTTGGAACTCGTTCGTGGTTGCTATGGCCATCGCAGTCGGCAAGATCATTATCTCGTTCATGTCCGCCTTCGCGATTGTGTTCTTCCGCTTTCCGATGCGTATGTTCTTCTTCTGGATGATCTTCGTCACGCTGATGTTGCCCGTGGAAGTGCGCATTCTGCCCACCTACAAGGTAATCGTGGACCTCGGCATGATCGACACCTATGCCGGGCTTACGCTGCCGCTGATGGCATCTGCGACGGCGACATTCCTGTTCCGTCAGTTCTTCCTCACAATTCCAGGTGAGCTGGTGGAAGCAGCACGTATCGACAATGCCGGACCTTTCCGTTTCATGCGGGATATCCTGCTTCCGCTTTCGAAGACGAATATCGCAGCGCTTTTCGTCATTCTCTTCATCTACGGATGGACCCAGTATCTGTGGCCGCTGCTCGTTACCAATGATGCAAAGATGAACACAATCATCATTGGCCTGCGTCGCATGGTCGACTGGGCTGACGCTTCCACTCCCTGGAACTACGTCATGGTAACAGCCATTCTGGCTATCATTCCGCCGATCCTCGTTGTGGTGCTGATGCAGCGCTGGTTCGTCAAAGGTCTCGTTGAAACGGAAAAGTAATGAGCAAAATCGTTCTTGATAACGTCCGCAAGAGCTATGGCGGCAATGTTGAAGTCATCAAAGGCGTATCGCTGGAGATCGATGACGGGGAATTCGTGGTGCTGGTAGGTCCCTCCGGCTGCGGTAAATCCACGCTGCTGCGCATGATAGCCGGATTGGAAGGCATTACATCTGGCACCATCTCCATCGGCGCCCGCGTGGTCAACGATGCTGAGCCCGCTGAGCGCGATATTGCCATGGTGTTCCAGAATTATGCGCTCTATCCGCATATGACGGTACGGGAAAACCTCGCTTATGGCCTGAAAAACCGCAAGACACCGAAAGACGAGATCGAACGTCGCATCGCAAAGGCTGCCAAAGCCCTTGAAATCGAGCAGTTTCTGGAGCGTAAGCCGCGCCAGCTCTCCGGTGGCCAGCGCCAGCGTGTAGCCATGGGCCGAGCCATCGTCCGCGAACCGGCGGCATTTCTCTTCGACGAACCGCTTTCTAACCTCGATGCGAAACTGCGCGTGCAGATGCGTGTCGAGATCAAGCGTCTGCAACGTTCGCTCGGCACCACGAGCGTTTATGTCACCCATGACCAGATGGAGGCCATGACCATGGCAGACCGTCTCGTTGTGCTGAATGCAGGTCGTATCGAACAGGTCGGCACACCGATCGAACTTTATGAAAAACCGGCCTCCACATTCGTCGCAACGTTTATCGGCTCTCCGTCCATGAACTTGCTGCCAAGTGCAGAAACCGTCGGCTGGACGACCGGCAGTGCGGTGAAGACACCCGCAGGAAATTTCACCATCGGTGTTCGCCCGGAAGATGTCCACATTCTCGAAGATGGCGCGCCCGATGCTGATGGTTTCAATACGACCGTCCGTATCGAAGCGGTCGAACTCGTCGGTGCAGAAAGCTATATTCACGCTGCTTTGCCTGACGGCAAGCCACTTATCTTCCGCGTTGCCGGGCGCTCGGCCCATAATATAGACCAGACCGTGAGGGTTGGCGCATCCGCAGAAAATGTCCATGTTTTTGGCAGGGACGGCCAGCGCCTGAACGATTGACACTCTGACGGGTTGCGTCCGTCGAAGGTCGCAACCCGCTATAATAATCGATTTCTGTTTTAGAATTTATCGGCTACACAGAATGGAATATTTTTCCGCCTGTGAGGAAATTCCGATAGATGACGCATCAGCAGATACTCTCCTTCGCAGTGATCATACTTATGATGGGGGCGTTTATCTGGGGCAAATTCCGTTATGATGTCGTCGCGCTCTGCGCACTTCTCTTAGCGATAGCTGTTGGCGTTGTCCCATTCGATCACGCATTTTCGGGGTTTAGCGACGACATTGTCATCATCGTGGGCAGTGCGCTGGTGGTTAGCGCAGGCGTCGCACGTTCCGGTCTCATGCAGGCGGCAGTGCAGCGTTTCCTGCCGGAGATCAGCAGTGTAAGATTACAGCTGGCCGTGTTGGTCGCGGTCGTCACCGTGCTCTCCGCCTTTGTGAAAAACGTCGGTGCGTTGGCCATCATGATCCCGGTCGCTTTTCAATTCGCACGCCGCTCCAATGTTTCCCCCTCAACGTTTCTCATGCCTATGGCGTTTGGCGCGCTGCTCGGCGGTTTGATGACTCAGGTGGGTACTTCGCCCAATATCGTCGTTTCTCGCATTCGCGGCGAAATGGTGGGGGAGCCCTTCACCATGTTCGACTTCACGCCCGTCGGCGCCGTGCTTTCAGCCGTGGGGCTAATCTATCTGGTTCTTTTTTACTGGCTCGTCCCGCAACGCACGCGCGAAAATGTTTCGCTGGATGAAGCAATCAAGATCAAGAATTATGCTTCCGAAGCGCGCATCACAAAAACCTCGACAATGATCGGCAAGCGCGTGACTGATCTCATCAAGGCTGCTGAAGGCGAAGCGATGGTAACCTCCATCGTACGCAAGGAACAGCGATTGACGCCGCTTCCCGACACCGTCCTGAATGAAGGCGATGTAGTGCTACTTGAAGGCGACCCAAAGGCGCTTGATGCGATCATAAGTGCGGGAAAGCTCACCCTCTCCGAGAACCGCAATCCTTCCGAGACCAGCGGTTCGACCGACATCGAAGCCGTCGAAGCTGTTATTGGAAAAAATTCGCGTCTCATCGGACTGACGGCCCAGAGACTCGCCCTTTTCGCGCGGTATGATCTGAATCTTCTGGCTGTCAGTCGTCCAGGGGAGCGGATTACCGAGCGCCTCAGCGAAGTTATACTGCGCTTCGGCGATGTAATCGTCCTGCAAGGCAGACAGGCAAATCTATCAACCTTCCTGCCCGAGTTTGAATTGCTGCCACTCGCCCGCCGCAAGTTGATGCTCGGCAGTGTCCGGCGCGGATTGATCCCGCTCGCCATTCTGATTGCCGCCATCGGTGCGACCGCTTTAAGCCTCGTACCGGTTGCGGTGGCTTTCTTTGCGGCTGCCGTTGCTATGCTTCTGTTCAAGGTCATACCTCTCAACGAGGTCTATGACGAGATTGATGGCCCAATTCTGGTCATGCTGGCTGCGCTCATTCCGGTTTCCGATGCACTGAGGACGACCGGGGGCACTGATCTCATAGCAGAGGGACTTGCCACAATCGGCCATCAATTACCACCGGCCGGTGCTTTGACGCTCATTCTTGTGGCAGCGATGATGGTGACGCCATTTCTCAACAATGCCGCGACGGTCCTCGTCATGGCTCCAATCGCGACAAGCTTTGCTTCTGGGCTCGGTTTCAAGCCTGAAGCGTTCCTTATGGCAGTCGCGATCGGTGCGGGGTGCGATTTTCTCACCCCGATCGGTCATCAGTGCAATACGCTGGTGATGGGACCGGGCGGCTACAAATTCAGCGATTATCCGCGTCTTGGGTTGCCGTTATCCATCATCATCGCGATTGTAACGGTACCCACACTGATGTTCTTCTGGCCGTTGAAATAACGCTAACGCTGAACTGAATCTATCCATTCGAGGCTATCGGAAACGATCTTTTCCACGCTCTCGGCAACATCTGCTCGGAATACCAACGGCTCTCCGACCGGGCTTTCAAGTGTAGCAATCTGGCTTTCCAGCATCGTTACCGGCATGAAATGGCCTGTGCGATGCCCCATATGCTCATGCAAGACTTCAAAACTGCCGTCCAGAAAAACAAAAAGGACAGGCGCATCCGCTGCGGTGCGGAGGCGATCCCGATAGCTCTTCTTCAATGCGGAACAGGATATCACAATCCCGTCGCTCGAGGCTGCAAGACGTTCTCCGACTTTATCGAGCCAGGGCCAGCGATCCTCGTCCTGCAAGGGGATGCCTGCCGACATCTTATCGACGTTCGACTTTGGATGAAGAGAGTCGCCTTCGAGAAACGGAAGCTTCAAAGCATCTGCAATCTTCTCCCCGACCGTCGATTTTCCGGAACCCGAAACACCCATCACGATGATACGCAGCATCAATTCCTCATACGCTTGCGGTCATGCCGCCATCGACATGCAAGACCTGTCCGTTCACAAAAGTGGAAGCATCGCTGCTCAGGAATACGGCGGCACCGACCAATTCTTCCACATTCCCCCAGCGGCCCGCCGGCGTCCTTTTTTCCAGCCAAGCCGTAAATTCGGGGTCATCAACCAATGCCTGATTCAGCGGCGTCTTGAAATAGCCGGGTGCAATCGCATTGACCTGCAAGCCATGTCTGGCCCAATCGGTGGCCATACCGCGGGTCAGGTTACGGATAGCTCCCTTTGTCGCGGTATAAGGCGCAATCGAAGGACGCGCCAGTTCACTTTGAACCGAAGCAATGTTGATTATCTTGCCGCGTCCTCGCGCGATCATATGGCGCGCAGCCGCCTGCCCGGCATAAAAAGCGCTGGAGATGTTGGTTTCCAGAAGCTGCTGCCATTTCTCGATAGGGAAATCCTCAAGCGGTGCGCGGTACTGCATCCCGGCGTTATTGACCAGAATATCGAGTGCGTCGATTTCCTCTTCAATCATCTCAATGGCGGCGCGGACTTCCGCGGCATTCGTCACATCGAAGGCAGATGCAAAGACCTTATGTCCATCATCCTCCAGCAGGGTGACAGCCTGATCCACCTTGCCCCGGTCACGGCCATTGATGATCACCGTTGCACCATGTTCCGCAAGCCCTCGCGCCAGGGCAAAACCAATGCCCTGACTGGAACCCGTGATCAGCGCAATGCGCCCTTCCAGATTGAAAAGCCCAAAAGAAGAAGCCATCAAAAAGTTTCCAGCTTGAGGCCGACTCGGCTTGCTGCCTGCACGATGTGGTGGCGCATCACTTCGCGTGCCTGCAACGGATCCCGCGAATGAACGGCGTCCCTGATTGCGGTATGCTCATCAATGGTGATCTCGACAATCTGCTCGAGCACGGCCCGCGCACGCGCTGCGTTGATTGCCTGATTGATGCGTTCGGCAATGAAGCCTAGGACCAACGGAAAATACTCATTGTGAGTTGCAGAAGCGAGCGCCCGATGAAAAGCCAGATCGGCAGCTATACCCGTATCGGTCCATTTTTTTGAACCGCTCATTTCTGCGAGCGCTTCGTTGAGTTGCATCATGTCATGTTCATCATGATGAACCGCCGCTAATCCCGCCGCTTCAATTTCGAGTGCCATTCGTAACTGGAACAGGCTGCGGAAATTTTCGCGATTGGCAAGTGTTTCTGGCTCTATCCGGAGGGCGTGTCTCCTGTCGGGTTCTGTCACGAAAGCCCCGACACCCTGTCGGGTTTCAACCAGACCCTCGTTGCGCAACTGGGCTATCGCTTCACGTACAACCGAGCGGCTAACTCCGAAGCTCTGAGCCAGATTATGTTCTGTCGGCAGCTTTTGCCCCGGCAAGAGAGTACCTTCACCGATCTGCCGCGTGATTTCGGAAGCGATGCGTCCAGGGAGTTGCTCATTGCGCCTGATTTCACCAAACAAAATGATAAAGTCTCCCTGATTGCCTGTGCAATTGATGTGTCGTCAGCCTTTTGAAGAGTCAAGCGAAAGCTGGCAGCCCGGATTCATGATGTTGTCCGGATCGATTACCTGTTTGAGACCTTCAAGCAGCTTTCGCCGTGCAGGGTCAATACGCTTCTCGAAATCGTCCCTTTTCAGGCGACCAATGCCGTGTTCCGCGCTAATGCTGCCTGCATAACGATCCAGAACAGCATTGATCGTTTCCTTCGCAAGCTTGATCTTCGCGTCTTTCGCAGCAACATCGAGATTGCTTTCCGGGATGACATTGAGATGCACATTGCCGTCCCCGACATGTCCATAGGAAACCGCGAGACAATCAGGAAGAACCTTGGCCAGTTCCCTTTCAGCTTCATCGACGAACGATGCCAGTTTCGACAATGAAACCGATATGTCAGTGCGCAGATGCTTGCCACGCAGCGCCTGCCCTTCATTCATCGCCTCGCGAAACATCCAGAGATTTTGACCTTGTGCCCGCGAGGACGCGATGGTCCCGTCAAGAACGAGGCCATCTTCCATTGCTCCTGCAAGAAACTGCTCCATCAGTGACGCTATATCGACCAGTCCCGAGCCTGAAATCTCCATCAAGACATAGGCCGGATATTGCCCCAGCGGCGTGGCGAGTTCCGGCATCGCCTCTTGTGCCAGTGTAAAAGCCACCGGAGGCATGAACTCGAATGCCGACATCAGATCACAGCACTGCACCCGTGCCCGCCGATAAAGCGCAATGGCATCTTCAAGGGAATTGAGCCCAAGCAGCGCAGTTTCCACCTTGTCCGGCAAGGGCATCAGTTTGATTGCGACGCCGGTTACTATTCCAAGAATGCCTTCCGCACCGATAAAAAGCTGTTTCAGATCAATGCCGCCATTGTCTTTTCTCAGCGTCGAAAGACCGTTGAATATAGTACTGTCAGGCAGAACGACCTCCAGCCCCAGTATCAACTCGCGGGTCATGCCATAGCGCAACACATTGATGCCGCCGGCATTGGTGCTGACATTTCCCCCGATACGACAGCTTCCCTGCGCACCAAGCGCCAGCGGAAAAAACATTCCTTCGGTTGCCAGTTTGTCTTTCAGTTCCGAGAGAATGCAACCCGCATCGACAACCGCTGAAAAATCATCCGGATCTATTTTCCGAATGCGGTTCATCCGCTCAAGACTCAAAATGACGAGATTGTCCCGGCCATCCGGTACGCCACCCTGCACGAGACCGGTATTTCCGCCTTGCGGAATGATAGACAATCCCAGGGAAGCGCAGGCTTTGACCGCGGCGGAAACATCCGCTGTCGAACGCGGACGGATCACAGCAACCGCCGCATTTTCCACATCCCCCGGCCAGTCACGACAATAGCCAGACATGTCATTTTGTTCGGTCATAACCAGATCGCCACCCAAAAGAGCGACGAGACCGTCCTGCTTGTTTCCCGCCCTGTCCCCCGTAACGTACATGATATCCTCTTGGCTTTATCGAAGTGCAATGCGCTGTCGCAGGAGTACGACAGTTTTTCAGATGCGGCGGGCTTTTCCGTTTCATTCCTTGGACAGAACGGAGAAAACTGTTTCCAACGCTTACATATAAGGTTATCAGACAACCCTACAACATGAATCTGCGGGAGATTGGATAAGTGTTGTTCCACAGCCAAGTCTGCATCATTTGAGTGTCAGTGGCTGCAAGGCAGGGAGGAGATTTCTGGATGCATATCGCAATCATCGGCGCCGCTGGCATGGTGGGCCGCAAATTAGCGCAGCGCCTTTCCAACGATGGCCGTCTCGGGGATATCCCCGTAGAGAAGCTCACGCTTGTCGATATCGTCGCCGCAGAACCTCCAGTCGGCTTCGCAGGATCGGTCGACACTTTGGCTGCGGATATATCCACCAAGGAAACCGCGCAGAAGATCGTATCAGGACGGCCTGATGTCATCTTTCACCTAGCGGCAATCGTGTCCGGTGAAGCAGAGATGGATTTCGACAAAGGATATCGAATTAATCTGGACGGCACACGTTATCTGTTCGATGCAATCAGACTTGCGCACGTTGCCGATGGCTATAAGCCTCGTGTGGTCTTCACATCCTCCATCGCCGTTTTTGGCGCTCCGCTGCCCTATCCGATCCCGGATGAATTTCATACGACGCCGTTGACCAGTTACGGCACGCAGAAGGCAATCAGCGAACTTCTTTTGTCCGACTATACGCGACGCGGCTTCTTCGACGGTATCGGCATCCGCCTGCCGACGATCTGCATAAGGCCGGGCAAACCGAACAAGGCTGCATCCGGCTTTTTCTCCAGTATATTGCGCGAACCGCTCTCCGGTCAGGAAGCCATATTACCTGTTCCTGAAGAGGTTCGGCACTGGCATGCTTCGCCGCGCTCAGCGGTGGGCTTTCTGATTCATGGAGCCACTATCGATACGGAAGCGGTCGGTGCGCGTCGCAATCTTTCCATGCCTGGTCTCAGCGCCACCGTCGGTGAGCAGATTGAGGCGTTGCGCCGCGTTGCTGGCGATAAGGCCGTCCGACTCATCCGACGCGAGCCAGATGAAATGATCATGCGCATGGTCGCAGGGTGGGCGCCCGGTTTCGAGGCTAAACGCGCACAGGCCCTTGGCTTCACCGCCGAAACCTCCTTTGATGAGATCATTCGCGTTCACATCGAAGATGAAATGGGAGGCAAGCTTTGAAATGCAGGATCGCTTTTCTCGGTACCGGCCTGATGGGCGCACCAATGGCCGGTCGGCTTCTGGATGCAGGCTTCGACGTAACGGTCTGGAACCGGAACAGCGCCAAGTCTGCCCCCCTTGTGGAAAAAGGTGCCAAGCTCGCTCAAACCGCCGCAAAGGCGGGGGTGGACGCCGATATCGTCATCACCATGCTGACCGATGGACCAGCGGTACGTGATGTCCTCTTTGAGCAAGGTGTCGCTGCTGTCTTGAAAAAAGGCAGCATAGTCATCGACATGAGTTCAATTTCGCCGGACTTCGCGCGCGAGCATTCGAAGCGTCTGGAGGCGACGGGCGTCAATCATATCGACGCGCCGGTTTCCGGGGGCGTGGTCGGTGCACAGGAAGGTACACTCGCCATCATGGCCGGAGGTGATGAAGCGGTTATCGCCACCCTCGCCGATGTGTTCAAACCGTTGGGACGCCTCACGCGCGTGGGTCCGTCAGGTGCCGGCCAGCTTGCAAAACTTGCCAATCAACAGATTGTTGCCGTGACCATCGGGGCAATCGCAGAGGCAATGGTTCTTGTCGAAAAAGGCGGCGGGTCGCGTGCCGCATTCCGCGATGCCATCCGCGGAGGTTTCTGTGAAAGCCGCATTCTCGAACTCCACGGCAAACGGATGATCGACCGCAATTTTAAGCCAGGAGGCACATCGCGCATTCAGTTGAAAGACCTCAACTCGATCCTGAAGACCGCAGGCGACCTGTCCTTGAAATTGCCGTTGACCGAGACCGTGCGAGAGGCTTTTGCGACTTTCGTTGAAGACGGCGGAGGCGAGAAGGATCATAGCGCCCTGCTTCTTCATATCGAAAAGCTCAACGACGTTCCTCAAGATTAGCGCCTGATAAGCAGTTGCATTGGGAGGTGCAATGAAGATCACAGCAATCGAAACCATTCGCATCGCCGAACGGCCAAATCTTTTGTGGGTGGAAGTTCATACAGATGAAGGAATCACCGGCCTCGGCGAAACCTTTTTCATGTCCGAGACGGTCGAGTCCTATCTGCACGAATATGTCGCGCCGCGTGTTCTAGGTCGCGATCCGTTGCAAATCGATCTGCTGGCCTCTGACCTTGTGGGCTATCTCGGTTTCCGTTCAACCGGCGCGGAAGTGCGTGGCAACTCCGCTTTCGATATCGCCCTGTGGGATTTATACGGCAAAGCTGCCAATCTCCCTATCGCTCAGCTTCTCGGCGGCTTCAGTCGTCAATCCATCCGCACTTATAATACGTGCGCCGGAACCGAATACATCAAGAAGGCTACCGGCCAGCAATCCGGCAACTACGGTCTGGCCGGTTCCGGAGCCAGCTACGACGATCTGAACGGCTTCCTGCACCATGCCGATGAACTTGCCCTCTCATTGCTGGAAGAAGGCATAACGGCGATGAAAATCTGGCCATTCGACATGGCGGCAGAAAAGACACGCGGGCAGTATATCTCTCAACCCGATCTCAAAGCGGCATTGCAGCCTTTTGAAAAAATCCGGGCGGCGGTCGGTGATCGCATGGATATCATGGTCGAGTTCCATTCCATGTGGCAGCTCTTGCCCGCCATGCAGATTGCCCGTGAACTCAAGCCATTCAAGACTTTCTGGCACGAAGACCCGATCAAGATGGACAGTCTCGGCAGTCTCAAACGTTATGCAGAAGCCAGCATTGCACCTATCTGTGCCTCCGAAACTCTAGGAAGCCGATGGGCATTTCGTGATCTTCTGGAAACAGGCGTGGCCGGCGTCGTCATGCTTGACTTGAGCTGGTGTGGTGGCCTTTCTGAAGCACGGAAGATCGCTGCTATGGCCGAAGCCTGGCATCTTCCGGTCGCGCCACATGATTGCACCGGACCGGTCGTTCTGTGTGCTTCGACGCATCTATCGCTCAACGCACCAAATGCCCTGATTCAGGAAAGCGTCCGCGCGTTCTACAAAACATGGTATCGCGATCTTGTTACCGCCCTGCCCGAAGTCAAGGACGGCATGATTACGGTTCCGCCCGGTACCGGGCTGGGCATGGCCCTCAGCTCCGAAATGGACAAAGCCTATACCGTCGGCCGAAGAAAAACAGATCGATCTAATTTTTGAGCTCAAAGCCGTCTCAAGGCTGGACTCAATTCTGGACTGCTAATAATAGTACTATTGTTGTCAGGCATCCTGACAACATATGGCCCGTGGGAAACGGCCATACATTGGGAGGATATCTGTGCAAGACAAGCGTGAACTGAAAGCAACGGTGATTCTGCCTGAAGACAGCCACTCAGCGGTTTTGATTGGCCGTGTGTGGTCGAAAGCCGAAAACGGTCCTTGTCCTGTATTGGTCAAAAATGGCCATGTGCACGATCTGTCCAGCTTGTCAGCTACGGTTTCGGGCCTTCTGGAACGCCGTTCGCTAATAAGTGAACTGGAGAATACCGAGAGCTATCCAAACCTCGGTTCTCTGGATGATTATCTTTCCGGTGATCGCGGGGAGTTGCTCGCTCCCATAGACCTGCAATCCATCAAAGCAGCAGGCGTTACCTTTGCCGACAGCATGCTTGAACGCGTGATTGAAGAACAGGCCAAAGGCGATCCCTCTCGAGCCCGCGAAATTCGCGAACGTCTGGCGCCGGTTATCGGCGACAATTTGCGCGGCGTCGTGGCAGGCTCCGAAAAGGCTGCGGAGGTCAAGGCGCTTCTTCAGGAAATGGGACTCTGGTCCCAATATCTGGAAGTGGGTATCGGGCCCGACGCGGAAATCTTCACCAAATCTCAGCCGATGTCGGCCGTTGGATGCGGCGCTACCGTCGGCATTCTGCCCATTTCCCAATGGAACAACCCGGAACCCGAGGTGGTCCTGGTTGTCGCCTCGGATGGACGTATTGTCGGCGCAACTCTTGGCAATGACGTCAATCTTCGAGACGTGGAAGGTCGTTCGGCTTTACTGCTCGGTAAAGCGAAGGACAATAATGCTTCCTGCGCTATCGGCCCGTTTGTTCGTTTGTTCGACGCCCAATTCACTATGGACGTATTGCGCAAACTCAAGCTGTCGCTGACGGTTCATGGGGCTGACGGTTTCGAAATGACCGGCGAAAGCCCTATGGAAGCGATCAGCCGCGATCCTGAAAATCTTGCGTCACAGATGATGAACCGCAATCATCAGTATCCGGACGGCGCAGTGTTGTTTCTTGGCACCATGTTCGCGCCCGTGAAGGATCGTCGTGGTGCGGGACAAGGGTTTACCCACGAAGTCGGCGACCGCGTGGAGATTTCCACGCCGAAGCTTGGACGGCTCATCAACTGGGTCGACCGGACCGACAAATGTCCTGAATGGACATTCGGTATCAGGGCGCTGATCCAGAACCTGCAAGCGCGCGATTTGCTCGATAAAGTCTGAGGGCGCATAGATGACGAAAGCCATAGACTTCTTCTACAAGATACTTGGCGCAATTCTCGTCTTCCTCCTCGCCGGCATGGCTATTATGGTCTTCGTCAACGTGATTTTGCGCTACGCCGCAAACTCTGGACTGACCGTATCGGAAGAACTTGCGCGTTATTTTTTCGTCTGGGTGTCTTTTCTTGGAGCCGTCCTCACCTTTCGCGAGAATAGCCATTTGGGCATCGAGTCGCTCGTTGCTCGCTTTGGACGGCAAGGGCGCGTTACCTGCATGGCAATCAGTTATCTGATCGTCCTGCTTTGTTCCGGGATTTTCTTCTGGGGCACCTGGAAACAGTTCGACATCAACGCCAGCATGGTCGCACCCGTCACGGGACTTTCAATGATCTGGGTTTACGGCGTCGGGTTATTCACGGGTGGCGCAATGTTCATCATTGCCGCCGAGCGCTTCCTGCGCGCTGTCACCGGTCGTTTGACCGATGAGGAAATTGCCACCTTTGCGGGCGAACACTCGCTCGACCATCTGATGGAGTAGACGACATGACGCTCGTAGTATTTGTCGGCTCGCTTCTCAGCGCCATGGCTATCGGCGTTCCGATCGCTTTCTCGCTCATGTTCTGCGGTGTGGTTCTCATGTGGTACATGGGGATGTTCAACACGCAGATCATCGCGCAGAACATGATTGCCGGCGTGGATTCCTTCACGCTGCTGGCAATACCGTTTTTCATTCTGGCTGGTGAGCTTATGAATTCCGGCGGCTTGTCCCGCCGCATCATTGATTTCGCCATAGCTTGCGTCGGGCATATTCGCGGCGGCCTCGGCGTCGTTGCCATTCTCGCAGCCATCATCATGGCCAGCGTTTCGGGTTCCGCCGCTGCGGACACTGCGGCGCTGGCAACCATCCTAGTCCCCATGATGGCGAAAGCGGGCTACAACATCCCCCGGTCTGCGGGACTGATGGCGGCAGGCGGCATCATCGCGCCGGTTATCCCGCCATCCATGGCCATGATCGTGTTTGGGGTTGCTGCCAACGTATCGATAACGCAGCTTTTCATGGCCGGGATAGTGCCCGGTCTGATGATGGGTATCGCGTTACTCTTCACCTGGCAGATCGTCGTCAGAAAAGACAATCTCAAGGTGCTTCCCAAGCAATCCGGCAAAGATCGGCTGCAGGCGACCGGACGTGCACTTTGGGCGCTCGGCATGCCCGTGATCATTCTTGGCGGCATCCGTATGGGCGTCATGACACCGACAGAAGCGGCTGTGGTTGCCGCAGCCTATGCCCTTTTTGTCGGCATGTTCATCTATCGCGAACTGAGATTTGTCGATCTTTACGGCGTGTTTTTGCGAGCTGCCAAAACAACATCCGTCATCATGTTTCTCGTCGCGTCGGCCCTGGTGTCGTCATGGTTGATAACGGCAGCAAATATCCCGGCTGAAATCAGCAGTTACATCGCGCCGCTGATCGACAGTCCGAAACTGCTGATGTTTGCGATCATGATACTTGTGCTCGTCGTCGGAACAGCACTCGACCTTACGCCGACGATCCTCATCCTGACGCCAGTCCTGATGCCGATTGTCAAACAGGCGGGGATCGACCCGGCCTATTTCGGCGTTCTTTTCATTATGAACAACAGCATCGGGCTCATCACGCCGCCGGTCGGCGTCGTGCTGAATGTGGTGAGCGGCGTCTCAAAGGTGCCGCTCGGAAAAGTGGTCGCTGGCGTCAATCCATTTCTGATTTCGCAAGTGATCGTGCTGTTCCTGCTGGTTCTGTTCCCAAGTCTCGTACTGGTACCCATGAACTGGCTGCATTAGGTTTAACATCAACTCTGGGAGGAGAGTTCAATGAAGAAATTGCTTATGCTGGCAACAACCGCCCTGATGGCGGCCGCGCTAACCGTACCCGCTCTTGCCGAATTTCAGGAGCGCAACATTCGTGTCTCCAATGGCATCAACGAGGATCATCCAGTCGGCAATGGCATCAAGGCAATGAATGAATGCCTTGCTGAAAAGTCCGGTGGCAAAATGAAGATAACCGCCTTCTGGGGTGGAGCTCTGGGAGGCGATTTGCAGGCAACGCAGGCACTGCGTTCCGGTGTGCAGGAAGGCGTGGTAACCTCGTCGTCGCCCCTCGTCGGGATAGTTCCAGCGCTTGGCGTTTTCGATCTGCCATTCCTCTTCGCAAACGATGAAGAGGCAGATGCCGTCGTCGACGGCCCCTTCGGCAAAATGATGGACGAAAAGCTCGCGGCCGTCGGCCTCGTCAATCTTGCCTATTGGGAAAACGGCTTCCGAAACCTTTCAAACTCAAAACATCCGGTCAACAAATGGGAAGATTTCAGCGGCATGAAAGTCCGCGTGATGCAGAACAACATCTTCCTCGACACATTCCAGAATTTCGGTGCCAATGCCACACCGATGGCTTTCGGTGAAATCTTCTCAGCGCTGGAAACCAAGGCCATCGATGCGCAGGAAAATCCTTACGTCACCATCGATACTTCAAAATTCTACGAAGTGCAGAAATATGTGACAGAAACCAAGCATGCCTATACGCCGTTCCTGTTCCTGTATTCCAAGCCGATCTTCGACACATATTCCCCTGAGGAACAAGCCGCCTTGCGTGAATGCGCCGTTGTCGGACGCGACGTAGAACGCAAGGTCATTCGTGAATTGAACCAGAAGTCACTCGAGAAGATCAAGGAAGCGGGTCTGGAAGTAAACACGCTTTCGCCGGAAGAGCACGCGCGCATGCTCGAAAAATCCCAGCCGATCTACGCCAAATACAAGTCTCAGATCGGCGACGACGTCATCGATGCGGTGCAAAAGCAGCTAAGCGAAATTCGGAAATAAAAACAATTTGAAAACTCGAACAGGCCGCGCTCGTCACGCGGCCTGTTTTGTTTCGTTCAAGCGGCTTTCCGGCGGCTGTTAACTCGTTCGGCGAGCTTGCGGGCACGCGCAAGACTATCAGCCTGCTCGGTACTGAAACGATCTTCCCCGATTTCCATGATCAGGAAGGTATCGGGCAAAAAAGTCAGTTCATCGAAAATCTCGTCCCACGGAATATCGCCCCAACCGATCGGCAGATGCAGATCGCCAATACCGAGCGCCGTTGCCTCCGCAGGATGATAAAACTTGGTCATCGTGTAAGGGCGACCAAAACTGTCATGAACATGCAGATGCCCGGTTACCGGAGCCATGGCACGAATTTGCGGACGCCAATCGATTCCGAGACGACTGCACTCAATATAAGCATGGCTGAAGTCGATCAGCCCGCAGACGGAAGAGTGGTTGACCGCAGCGACCGTTTCGGCAACCTGAGCCGGTGTCTGCCGATACTCGGCATCGCTCATTGCAAAGATATTTTCCAGCGCGATGCGGACGCCATAAGACTTTGCCAGTTCCGCCATTTCGCCGAGCGCATCCCGCTCCATCTTGTCGAGGTCGGGAAGGCGAGAAGGCGCAGGCATTGTGGCGTGGCCGGAATGATGAACAAGTACTTCCGCTCCCACACGATCGCAGAGTTCCAGCATCGCCCGGACCACTGCCTTTTGATACTCAAGATGTTCGCGATCCATGAAATTGGAAACGATCTGTCCGTGGACGCTGTAACGGACGTCAAACTGTCTGGTAATATTGACGAGGCGATCCACGCGGTGCGGAATGAGACGGCCGCCTGAGATTATTTCCTCGCCATAAAGCGACAATTCCACAGCGTCCGAACCGAGTTCGACGATATTACGGATTGCCCCTTCAAGCGTGCTGAAATTGCCGTCACCTGCCGGAGTGCAAAAGCCAATCGCTGATATTATGTGGTCAGAAGTCATGATACTCGTCCTGTCAGACATGGAAAATGCGCGAACGGGGTGTCCTGTATCGCGCATCCCCTCTGGCACGAGGCTATTTCAGGCGTATGACTATAAGAAACGATTGTTCATCAGTTGAGAGGAATTGCGTTACCATCCTTGCTTGACTGATAAGTGTCGGACAATTCGTCATACTTCGCAAAAATCGCGTCGAGCTTTTTGCGGAGTCGCAAACGATCGGCGTCCGGCAAGGATGCCATCATTTTCGGAATCGAATGGCTATGCCAGAAAGCGTTGTCGCGGTTGTATCCGCCCGGTTCCAGCGTGAAGACTTCCTTGAGGATCTTCAAATCATGCGGGATAGAGAAAGCATCCCGTGAATCTTCATGGCTGAAAAGGTAGTAAAAATTGTCGAAACCACTCCATGTGATAGCCGATAAGCACATGGAGCACGGCTCATGAGTGGAAAGAAACACCATGTCTTTCGTATCGGGACGTCCATTCTCCGGCATTTCATAGAAGCGCTTCAATGTGTGCACTTCGCCGTGCCAGAGCGGATTCTCGGTCTCGTTATTGGTTTCAGCAAGAACAAGAGACAGATCTGACTTGCGCAACAGCGCCGCACCGAAAACCTTGTTGCCTTCCGCAACACCTCGCTCAGTCAGCGGAATGATGTCCTGCTCGATAACCTCAATAAGCTTTTCAAGCAGTTTCAGTTCATTCGTCTGCACAGTTGGTTCCTCCCGCTATTGCAGAATTACGCCGGACCTTTTCGGCCCGGCGCTTTACGGTTACTCCGCAAAGAATGCGAAGCGGATGACGAAAAGTGCAGCGACCAGCCAGGTAGCCAGATGCACGTCACGTGCCTTGCCCGTGAAGGCTTTGAGGATGACATAGCTGATGAAACCGAAGGCCAAACCGTTGGCAATCGAATAGGTGAACGGGATAGCCAAAGCTGTCAGCGCAGCCGGCGCAGCTTCCGTTACGTCGTGCCACTCGATCTCGGTCAATTCACGCATCATCAGGCAAGCGACGTAGATAAGGGCCGGTGCCGTCGCGTAGGCTGGAACAGAACCAGCGAGCGGGGAAATGAACAAGGCCGCAAGAAACAGAAGTGCTACGACCAGTGCCGTCAAGCCTGTACGGCCCCCCGCCTGAACGCCGGATGCGCTTTCCACATAGGCCGTCGTGGACGAAGTACCGAGAAGCGAACCACCCAGAATTGCCGTGCTGTCGGCAAAAAGGGCGCGTCCGAGACGGTTTGGTTTCCCCGGTTCAATCAGACCGCCACGCTTAGCCACGCCGATCAGCGTGCCTGTGGCGTCGAAAACTTCAACCAGCACGAAAACGAGAATGACGTGCAGAATGCCAGTATGCAGAGCACCCATCACATCAAGCTGAAGGAAAGTCGGAGCAAGACTAGGCGGCGCTGAGAAAACACCGCCGAACTGGCTGATGCCAAGAGCGATAGATGCCACGGTGACAATGAGAATACCAATGAGGATCGCACCGCGAACCTTAAGGGCGTCCAGCACCGCGATAATGAAGAAGCCCGCAATCGCCAAAAGCGGTCCCGCCTTCGTCAAATCACCCAGGCCAACCAAAGTCGCCTGATTGCCGACAACCACACCAGCGCTTTTCAGACCAATCAAAGCCAGGAACATGCCGATACCGGCTGCAATCGCACTTCGCAGCGAATGTGGAATACCCTCCACCAACCAGCGGCGTACACCTGTAACGGTCAGGATCAGGAAGATGATACCCGAAATAAAGACAGCACCGAGTGCCTGCTGCCAGGAAAAACCCATCGCCCCAACAACGGTGAAGGCGAAGAAGGCATTAAGACCCATGCCGGGCGCCATGCCGATTGGCCAGTTTGCGACGAGCGCCATGATGATCGAGCCGAGAGCTGCCGCAAGGCAGGTGGCAACGAAAACGGCGTTTCGATCCATACCCGTAGTGGACAGAATATCCGGGTTTACGAAGATGATGTAAGACATCGTCAGGAAGGTCGTCACGCCGGCAATAATTTCCGTTCTCGCCGTTGTGCCGTGTTCCTGCAATTTGAACAGCTTTTCGAGCATCGTCCCTCCAAGGCAAAGCGCCCGTCAATTTAGCGCCCCAATTCGCGTCAAATCACGACGCGCAACCTATTGCGCCCCGCAAATGTGTCGAGTTGAAGCAACCTATGCGATTGCCATAATGTTAGTTGCCGCTGCAGATTTGCAGGCGGACATGTTCCCCATACACCCATCGCGGACAAAAGCACAGTTCTGCCGCGTGAATGCCAGTTTGTTGACATGATTTAGTGTGGACTGAGATTTCACCGCGCGCCAGTCACTCATTTGCGGGAAATATTTGAAACAGATTCAAAAAAGACAGTTCGTGAATGCGGCTCTGCAAATTCTAACCGACTGTTTGGAATGAGCTTTGCAGGAGCAAGGCCGTTCCGTACATGCCAAGAGCAAAAAATGTATGCGCTATAAGATTGAGCAGTCGCACATTGCGCGCATTTGGCAGCTTGGACGCCGCCCAACCGATTCCCAGGCCCGGTTGCAATAAAAACCACCCCGCCGATACCGTCAGTATACCAAATATCCAAACCGGGAAAAATACTGGATCAGAAAACCATTCCGCGCCACCATAAATGGCAAAGATCACGCCATAAAGAATGCCGACTGCATAATGCCCGATCCAGCCGAGCGCTACTTCATGCTTATAAGGTGCAGAAGAGGAAATATCGTCGTGGAAAATCCGCCCATGCCGAAGATGCCAAAACCAGCGTCCCACCAGACCCCAGTTTGGACGTGCCTGTCCGGGCATTGCAGCAAGCAAAAGTGCCCATAAATCCATTACTATGGTTGCGCCGATCCCGATCAGAATTCCGCGCCAGACAATGTCCATCTTGAGTCTTCCTCTGCATCATCGGGCAGCCAGATAAGCCTGAGACCGCCCGATGATGCAAGAGGTAGATCTACGTGCACTCCTGCATTCCAACTTCTTACTGGCAATGACTTGGTATGACAACATGCACCGGCAATAGAACGTTGCTATGAAATAGAAGCGATGAAGAACGGCAATTCTACCGCAGTTAAAACGGAAAGACCGTACCTTCATCGCCGCCCCCGCAAGTACAAGTTGACTGAAATTCAGGATACACGCAATCGCAATCTGTCCCAAAAAGGCACGGATTATGTCCCATTAGCATTCTGTGAGAAGATGATGGACAAGACTGGATTCAAGCGGTTCCAGCGTACCGCGATACCGAACCTAATCCAGAATGTCGGCCAGGAAAAACTATTTAAATAAGGGATACATAAAACAAAAGCGTCGGGACTGGAGACCGACGCTTTGTTATTTTATTCGATTTTCACTTACGGGGCGATCCTTCGGGAGACACGCCATAAGTTATTACTTACCGAAAACTGCGCTCTGGATCTGCGAACGCGAAACACCGATATCGGCAAGAAGATGGTCGTCCATTGCACCGAGCTCACGGATAGCGCGGCGGCGGGATACGAACTGCTGTACTTTCTGACGAATGTTCATTTGCTTTCTCCTCGTTTGGATGATGGGTAAATAGGCGTTTGCCCAAATTTCCACCACGGATATGATTGCAAATGAGGCATGCGTTTTTGCTTGAGCTCGAAACCTTGAAAAGGTCGAATTTACTTCTTCCTCAAGCAATGAGCTGCTTATAGACTTTAAAAACAGAATTTCAGAAATGTCTTTTGCCAATAGGCTTCTAATCGATTAAGGGAACGATAGGAACGAACCCCTCCCCCCGTTTCTTTCGGACATCGTCATGCTTTATGGTATTTTTCTCGCGTTTGCGTCCTATGCGGCATTCGCTGTCAGCGACGCCTGCGTCAAGTTTCTCGATGGAACGTTATCGCCGTATGAAGTCGCGTTTTTCGGCGCCGTCCTTGGTCTGCTGGCTATCCCTTTTACAAAGAAAGCAGACGATGTCTGGCTGGACATGTTTCGCACAACCAACATTCAGATGTGGCTATTGCGGACCGTAACGGCCGCCATGGGAACCATAGGCAGCGTTACCGCATTCACACATCTCTCCATGGCGGAGGCTTTCGCGCTCATTTTCCTCCTGCCTGCCTACGTGACGATCCTTTCCGTGGTATTCCTGAAAGAGCAGGTTGGCTGGAGGCGATGGTCGGCGGTGCTTATCGGATTCGTCGGAGTTCTTATCGTGCTGCGGCCTGGATTCCGGGAGCTTTCCATCGGCCATCTCGGAGCACTTGCTGCCGGCATGGGCGGAGCGATGAGCATCATCATCTTCCGCGTCATGGGTAAGCAGGAAAAGCGCATATCCCTTTATACAAGCGGGTTGATCGGTCCCATCATCATTTGCGGAGCTCTGATGGCTCCGTCATTTGAGGCACCCAACACTGAGCAGTGGATCTACCTCGCAGGCTACGGTCTTCTGGCAGCACTAGCCAATATCCTGTTGATGCTTGCGGCCCAGCGCGCGCCTGCGAGCGCCATCGCCTCTCCGCAATACAGTCAGATGATTTGGGCGATCCTGTTCGGATATTTCGTCTTCCACGACCATATAGACACGCCAATGATGATCGGCATCGTTCTCATCACTATTTCCGGTCTCTTTACTTTCATTCGCGAAAGACAACGCGGCGTGGAGGGCCCTCCGGCTGTGGTTACATCGGAGCCCACCCCGGCGCTTGTTGAAGAACAATCCTGAAAGCAAACCGTGACAAGTTCGCGCTTGTCTCCGGCGTTGCCTCCTCCTACCATGCACGCAGGCCCGTGCCGGATCGATGAAACCGCACCTTAAAAGTGTGCTTAGGACATTGATCCGTTTCAATCATATCGAGACGCTCCGAGCATTTTCCGACAACGATCTGTGTTTGAAGGCGTTCTGACGCGGGCGGAAGCATGAAAGAATATTGTCAAAGGACTAGGAAAATGAACGATAAGCGGGCGATGTGGACCTATTACAAGGGCGAATGGCGTGAAGGGGATGTACGAATTCTAGGCGCAGCCTCGCAGGCGACCTGGCTTGGTTCGCTGGTATTTGATGGCGCACGCCTGTTTGAAGGTGTTACGCCCGATCTCGACCGTCATTGTGCACGCGCCAATGATTCAGCCCGCGCTTTGGGATTGGAGCCCACACTTTCTACCAGCGATATCGAAACATTGGCGCGCGAAGGCCTGAAGAAATTCGCGCCGGGAACAGACGTTTATATCCGTCCCATGTACTGGGCAGAAGAAGGCGACACGAGCACTGTCGCGCCGCTTGCCTCGTCAACGGATTTTGCACTCTGCCTGGAAGCGATCCCCATGGTCGAACCAAAAGGCTTCACTATCACCACTACGTCGTTCCGCCGACCCTATATGGAAGTCATGCCGGTCAATGCCAAAGCTGCGTGCCTCTATCCGAACAATGCGCGCATGCTGCGTGAGGCCAAGGCAAAGGGCTTCCACAATGCTCTGGTGACGGACGTTCTTGGCAATGTCGCAGAAACTGCAACTTCCAACGTTTTCATGGTCCGCGGCGGTGAGGTGTTCACCCCGGCCGCCAACGGCACGTTCCTCAACGGCATCACTCGCCAGAGGGTCATCAACCTGTTGCGCAATGCGGGCATTTCCGTTCATGAAACCGTTCTGAAAATTGACGACTTCCGCCAGGCAGACGAAATCTTTTCTTCAGGCAACATGAGCAAAGTCGTCCCGATCGTCGGTTTCGATGACCGCAAACTGGAATATGGACCGCTGACCAAACGCGCTCGTGCCCTTTATTGGGAATGGGCCCACGCCTGATATCCACACACAACATCTCCGGTCCTCCGACCGGAGATGTTTTTCACCGCTCGCAAATCTGACATCGCCGTTACATGATCGAACATACGCCCCTTTTTCTCGCAATCGCAGTCATTGCGGCATTTCTTGTCGGGCTTTCAAAAGGTGGCTTGCCGTCGGTTGGTACACTTGCCGTTCCCTTGATGGCATTAGTCATATCACCCGTCACTGCTGCTGCGCTTTTGCTTCCGATCTATGTCATCAGCGATATGTTCGGGCTGTATCTTTACCGCCGCCATTTTTCCCCACGCAATCTCGCGATCCTGACTCCCGCCGCGATTCTCGGCGTCGGCATCGGATGGATGTTCAGTGCGCACCTGTCGCCTACATTCATAGGAATGCTGGTCGGCTTGGTTGGTATCCTTTTCTGTTTCAACGCGTGGTTCGGCGCCCGTTATCGTAAGAAAGCCAGAAAGGCGGATGTGCCCGGCGGAGCATTCTGGGGTGTACTTACCGGACTGACCAGCTTTGTCTCTCATTCCGGGGCTCCACCGTTTCAGATGTATGTGTTGCCACAACACCTCCCGAAGCTGGTCTTCGCCGGTACCTCGACTATTCTTTTCGCCATCGTCAACGCCGTTAAACTCGTTCCTTACTGGCAGTTGCAGCAGTTTTCCCACCTCGATACGTCGCTTGGTCTCTGGCTGGTTCCCGCTGCAATAGTCGGTACCTTCGTCGGCGCCAAGCTGACGCGAATAATGCCGGACGGTCCGTTTTTCTTGCTGGTTCAACTGACCTTGTTCGGACTCTCCATCAAGCTGATTGCCGACTGGACCGTGCCTTATCTCTTCGGTTGAATAGTTTCAGCCATCGCTTGCAACGCTTCGTCCCTTCAGTCACGATGCCTGTATCAAGCGCCTTTTGGGAGAGAGGAAGCGGGGATGGCTGATGCTGATGCGATTATCATCGGAGCAGGACTAGCGGGGCTTGTCGCGGCTCACGAGCTGGCTGCTGACGGGCGCAAAGTCATTCTCCTCGAACAGGAAGGCGAAAACTCCATCGGCGGACAGGCATTCTGGTCGCTCGGTGGACTGTTTATGGTCGACAGTCCCGAACAGCGTCGTCTTGGAATCAAGGACAATATTGATCTCGCACGGCAAGATTGGTTCGGCTCGGCACAATTTGATCGACCCGAAGACCACTGGCCAAAGCGCTGGGCGGAATCTTATCTGGCGTTTGCCGCCGGAGAAATGCGATCCTGGCTCCACAGTCTCGGCATGCGCTGGTTTCCTGTTGTGGGCTGGGCAGAGCGCGGCGGCGCGCGAGCAGATGGTCACGGCAATTCCGTGCCGCGTTTTCATATTACGTGGGGCACTGGGCCCGCCGTCGTTGCGCCGTTCGAACGATCTCTTCGTGAAGCGATCGGCAAAGGGCTTATTACCTTGAAATGCCGCCACCGAGTCAACAGCATAGCCACTACAGACGGACGAGCCAGCGGCGTCTATGGCGAAGTGCTGGCCCCTTCGACCGTTGAGCGCGGGAAACCTTCATCACGAGATGCCGTAGGGGAGTTCGCCTACTTCGCGGACTGCGTGATCGTCACGTCGGGGGGAATAGGCGGAGATCCCGACAAAGTTCGAAGAGCATGGCCACGCGACCGGCTCGGCAATCCGCCGAAAGAAATGGTGTTGGGTGTTCCGGCCCATGTCGATGGGCGAGGCATTGATATCGCGGTAGCCGCAGGCGGTCACGTCATCAATGCCGATCGCATGTGGCACTACACGGAAGGCGTGCGCAACTGGGACCCGATTTGGCCGAACCATGGCATTCGCATTCTGCCGGGACCGTCTTCCATGTGGTTCGACGCCAGGGGTGATCGCCTCCCTGCCCCCTATCTCCCCGGTTTCGACACACTGGGCACGCTCAAACATATTCTATCCACCGGCTACGATTATTCCTGGTTCGTCCTGACGGAGAAAATCATTCGTAAGGAATTCTCCCTGTCCGGATCGGAACAAAACCCGGATATCACCGGCAAGGACTGGAAACTCTTGCTTAAAAGCCGCCTTGGTAAAGCCCCGCCACCTCCGGTGAAGGCATTTCTGGACAATGGAGCGGATTTCGTCACAGCGGTTACGCTTGATGAACTCATTGCAAAAATGAACAGTCTAACGGGAGAAAAGCTTCTCAAGCTTGACCATATACGCGATCAAATCGAAGCGCGGGACCGCGAGCTGATCAATCGCTATTCCAAGGATGCTCAGGTAATGGCGATTCATAATGCCAGGGCCTATATCGGCGATCGTCTTACACGCGCCGTTCCCCTGCATCCAATGCTGGAAGCTTCCAATGGTCCACTCATTGCAGTCAAACTTCATATTCTGACACGCAAGACACTCGGCGGCCTGCATACCGACTTGGACGCCCAGGTTCTCAATTCAGCTGGAGAAAGAGTACCTGGCCTGTACGCTGCAGGTGAGGCCGCCGGTTTCGGCGGCGGCGGCTATCACGGATATAACGCGCTTGAGGGGACGTTTCTTGGCGGCTGCATCTTTTCCGGTCGGACGGCGGGCCGGGCTGCAGCTGCAGCCTCGCTCTAACTCTCGTTCCCTGGCATCGCTCCTAAAGGGCCGCTTCCATATATGAGTTTTTTATTTTTCGGTCCCGGCTTCGCTCTCGAAACCCTATGCCAAACGGCAACATAATGCCCCTGTAAGAAACAGGGAGCCCTCTCGGGCATGATTATGGATTTCTTCGTCCTTGCAATCGGCATCGGCTTTTTTAGCCTGCTGTTCGGCTATTTGCGCATCTGCGAAAGGCTTTGAGGCAGGTCATGATGATCGAATACATCGCCGGCGCTTTGGTCGCCGTCTTCATAGCCGCCTATCTTCTTTATGCGCTTTTGCGACCAGAACGATTCTAAGCGGGTTTCTGGCCGACACCACGTAACCGGCAGCTATTCAGTCCTCGGAAAAGACAATGACCCTTAATGGATGGATTCAGATCCTCGTTTTCTGCGGGATCATCATTTTGCTCGTCAAGCCGCTCGGCGGCTACATGACGCGCGTTTTCAACGGTGAACGGACTTTTCTTTCACCAATCCTGGTGCCTGCGGAGCGCGGGCTTTATCGTCTCGCAGGCACGAGCGAACGCGAAGAGCAGCACTGGACAACCTACACCGTTTCCCTGCTTCTTTTCAACCTGGCGGGCTTTTTGCTCCTTTACGTGCTCCAGCGGGTTCAAGGCTCCCTGCCCTTCAATCCGATGGGCATGAGCAACGTTCCCGCTGATCTCGCCTTCAACACCACCGCAAGTTTTGTCACCAACACCAACTGGCAGAACTATGGCGGCGAAAGCACACTCTCTTACGTGACGCAAATGGCAGGGCTGACAGTGCAAAACTTCGTTTCAGCTGCGACCGGCGTTGCCATCGCCATAGCGCTCATTCGCGCGTTCTCGCGTAAGTCGATGAAGACGCTTGGAAATTTCTGGGTCGATCTTACGCGCTGCACGCTCTACATCCTACTGCCCTTGTGCGTCCTCCTTACCTTGGCTTTCGTCAGTCTCGGCGTGCCGCAAACGATTGGAGCCTATGCCGAAGCTACGACGCTGGAGGGTGCGCGACAGGTGATAGCGCTCGGGCCAGTCGCCTCGCAACTCGCGATCAAGATGCTTGGCACCAATGGCGGCGGCTTTTTCAACGCCAATTCCGCGCATCCTTTCGAAAACCCCGACGCCATTTCCAACCTGATCCAGATGGTTGCGATTTTCGCCATCGGTGCTTCGCTGACCAACGTCTTCGGGCGGATGGTCGGCAACGAGCGCCAAGGCTGGGCGATCTTTGCCGCCATGGGCATATTGTTCGTCGCGGGCGTTGCAGTCTGCTACTGGGCGGAAGCCACCGGCAATCCTCTTATCCATGCACTCGGAATTGACGGCGGCAACATGGAAGGTAAGGAAACACGCTTCGGCATCGCTATGTCCGCGCTATTCGCCGTTGTTACAACCGCTGCCTCATGTGGCGCAGTGATCGCCATGCATGACAGCATGATGGCGCTCGGCGGAATGATCCCCATGATCAATATGATGCTTGGGGAGATAATCATCGGCGGGGTTGGCGCAGGCTTCTACGGCATAGTCCTCTTCGTCGTCGTCGCCATTTTCGTAGCTGGCCTGATGGTTGGGCGAACTCCCGAATATCTCGGCAAAAAAATCGAAGCCAAGGAGGTGAAGATGGCGATGCTGGCCGTCCTTTGCCTGCCGTTGTCCATTCTTGGATTCACGGCCATTGCTTCGGTCCTACCGACAGGTCTGGCGTCAATCGCCAACCCCGGCCCGCATGGCTTCTCGGAAATCCTCTACGCCTATACCTCAGGGACAGCGAATAATGGTTCTGCCTTTGGTGGATTATCCGGCAATACGCCGTGGTACAACATCACGATCGGTCTCGCCATGTTGATGGGAAGGTTTCTCGTCATCATTCCGGCTCTCGCAATCGCCGGTTCGCTTGTCGCCAAGAAAGCCGCTCCGCAATCCGCCGGTACCTTCCCGACAACAGGCCCGCTTTTCGTCGGCTTGCTGATTGGCGTCATTCTCGTAGTCGGTGGCTTGATTTTCTTCCCCGCGCTGGCGCTCGGGCCCGTCGCCGAGCACTTCGCAATGATCAAGGGACAAATGTTCTGATGCTGCGCCCCTCAAACTGCATCCTCTCTATCCTTCTGGCAACGACCGCCATCCTTCTCGCGGTTCAGCTTGCCGGGTTGATCTGAGATTTTCCGAAACGGAAACGTAATTTACTGGAGCCTCCTTTATGAGCCAGTCCAAATCCGCGAGCATTCTCGATGCCCGCATCCTTTTACCCGCCATCGGCGATGCCTTCCGCAAGCTCAACCCGAGGAGCCTTGCACGCAATCCGGTAATGTTTGTGGTTGCAGTCGTTTCACTGTTGAGCACTTTGCTTCTCCTGAAGGACGTTGCCACCAGCAATCCCGATGCCAGCTTCTCGTTCCAGATCGTTCTCTGGCTATGGTTCACGGTTCTGTTTGCGAATTTTGCTGAAGCCGTCGCCGAAGGACGTGGAAAGGCGCAGGCGGACTCCCTGCGCCGCACACGAACAGAAACGCAGGCCAAACTTCTGGATAGTCCGGAAAGCCAAAGCTGGAAGAATGTACCGGGGACCAGTCTGAAGGTGGGTGATGTGGTTCTGGTGGAAGCCAGTGACATTATTCCCTCGGATGGCGAAGTCATCGAAGGCGTGGCCTCCGTTAACGAAGCGGCCATCACCGGGGAATCCGCACCGGTCATTCGCGAGTCCGGCGGCGACCGCTCCGCCGTCACCGGTGGAACACAGGTCCTGTCCGACTGGATCAAGGTCCGCATCACTGCCGCGCAGGGTTCAACCTTCATCGACAAGATGATCAGCCTGGTGGAAGGTGCCGAACGTCAGAAGACGCCGAATGAGATCGCACTCAACATTCTGCTTGCAGGCATGACGCTGATATTCGTTCTGGCCGTTGTGACAATCCCGAGTTTTGCGACCTATGCAGGCGGTTATGTTCCGGTCACAGTGCTGGTTGCACTGTTTGTAACACTCATCCCGACTACAATCGGCGCCTTGCTTTCCGCTATTGGCATTGCGGGCATGGATCGTCTCGTTCGGTTCAACGTGCTTGCCATGTCTGGTCGTGCCGTAGAGGCCGCAGGGGACGTCGACACGCTTCTTCTCGACAAGACCGGAACGATCACCCTCGGCAATCGTCAGGCGACTGCTTTTGTACCTGTCAGCGGCGTAACCGCGCAAAACTTGGCCGACGCGGCACAGTTGGCTTCGCTTGCCGATGAGACACCGGAAGGTCGCTCTATCGTCGTTCTTGCCAAGGAAAAATACGGCCTGCGTGGGCGCGACATGCAGAGCCTTCACGCTCATTTTGTACCGTTCACCGCACAAAGCCGCATGAGCGGGGTAGATGTTGAAGGTTCTGTCATTCGCAAAGGTGCGGTGGATGCGGTGCTCGCCTATGTGGAGCAGAGCAGCCGCGTTGATCAAGGCACCCTGTCCGGACTGCAATCCATCGCTGATACGATCGCCAAGGCGGGCGGCACACCGCTTGCTGTCGCCAAGGATGGTCAACTCCTTGGTGTCGTGCATCTGAAGGACATCGTCAAAGGCGGCATCCGTGAACGCTTCGCGGAACTGCGCCGGATGGGTATTCGTACAGTCATGATTACCGGTGATAACCCGATGACCGCAGCAGCCATCGCCGCCGAAGCCGGGGTGGACGACTTTCTGGCGCAGGCAACGCCTGAAAACAAACTGTCTTTGATCCGCGAGGAACAGTCCAAGGGCAAACTTGTTGCAATGTGCGGCGATGGCACCAATGATGCCCCTGCCCTTGCGCAAGCTGATGTAGGCGTGGCCATGAACACCGGCACGGTTGCCGCGCGTGAAGCAGGCAATATGGTCGACCTCGACAGTGATCCCACGAAACTCATCGAAATTGTTGAGATCGGCAAGCAATTGCTGATGACGCGGGGGGCACTGACCACATTCTCCATCGCCAATGACATTGCGAAGTACTTTGCAATCATTCCGGCGATGTTTCTGGCCTTTTATCCGCAGTTGGGCGCGCTCAACATTATGGGATTGGCTTCTCCACAGAGTGCCATTTTGTCGGCCATCATCTTCAATGCCCTGATCATTGTGGCCCTGATCCCGCTTTCGTTGAGAGGCGTCACCTATAAGCCGGTCGGCGCAGGCGCTCTCCTTTCGCGTAATCTTTTAATCTACGGACTCGGCGGTGTCGTCGTGCCGTTCGTGGGCATCAAGGCCATCGATCTGGCGATTATCACCCTTGGCCTCGTATAAGGATAAGCAAAAATGCTGAAACAACTTCGTCCAGCGCTTGTCATGATCGTGTCGCTTACCGTTATAACCGGATTACTCTATCCGCTCGGCATGACCGGCATCGCCCAAGCGATCTTTCCGGCGAAAGCCAGTGGCAGCCTTATCGAAAAGGACGGCACAATCATCGGCTCCCAATTGATCGGCCAGAATTTTACCAGCGATCGGTATTTTCACGGTCGGCCATCTGCCGCAGGAAAAGACGGTTACGATGCCGCAAGCTCCGGTGGTTCCAATCTGGGCCCAACCAATCCAAAGCTCATTGAGCGGATTAAAGCGAACGCCGCGGCCCTTGCGCACCAAGAAGGCTCTACAGAACCACCGATTGACCTCGTGACAACATCTGCAAGCGGTCTTGATCCGCATATCTCCCCGGAGGCAGCCTTCTATCAGGTGCCTCGCGTTGCAAAGGCACGCGGGATTGATGAAGCCGCATTGCGCCGGATTGTAGAGCAACAGATCGAACCTCGTGAACTTGGATTCCTCGGGGAGCCGGTGGTCAATGTTCTCGAGCTGAACCTTGTTCTGGACAGGGACGAAACCAAGTAGAATAACTCGGGCGGCAAGATTTGCCGCCCTTTCCTGTTAGGAGCCTTGTTTGACATCGGACCCGCTTCGTTTCGGCGAAAACAGACCCTCCCCGGATGCTCTGCTTGAACAGGCGGAACGCGAGACGCGTGGCCGTCTGAAGATATTTCTCGGTGCTGCGCCAGGTGTCGGCAAGACCTATGAAATGCTGATGTCGGGCCGCGCGCGCAAAGCTGATGGAATAGATGTCGTCATCGGCATTGTCGAAACGCACGGACGAGCGGAGACTGAAGCCCTTACTGAAGGGCTTGAAATCATTCCTCGCGCGCGCGTTGCATATCGGGGTCATCAACTCGAAGAAATGGATATCGATGCGGTTCTGGCGCGCAAGCCGCAGCTGGTTCTGGTAGATGAACTTGCACATACGAATGCGCCCGGCAGCAGGCATCCCAAGCGGTATCAGGATGTAGAGGAAATTCTGGCGCGCGGTATCGACGTTTACACAACGCTCAATATCCAGCACGTCGAAAGCCTGAATGATGTTGTGGCGCAGATCACCCGTATTCGCGTGCGTGAAACTGTGCCCGACAGCATAATCGACCGTGCCGACGACATCGAACTGATTGATCTCACCCCCGGAGATCTCATTAAACGGCTCAATGAAGGCAAGATCTACCTTCCCAAGACAGCGAAACGGGCGATCCGCAATTATTTTTCCCCCGGCAACCTGACAGCGTTACGCGAACTGGCGCTGCGCCGCACCGCCCAACGTGTAGACGAACAGCTTCTCAGCCATATGCGCGCTCATGCGATAGAAGGGCCCTGGGCGGCAAGCGATCGCATATTGGTCGCCGTCGATGACAGTCCGCGCAGTGTATCGCTTGTTCGCTATGCCCGTCGGCTTGCAGATCGCCTTCGCGCCCCATGGGCCGCAATCCATATCGAAACCGCCCGTTCTGCGGGGCTCGCCGATGAAGCAAAGGACAGGCTTGCAACGGCGTTGAGGCTTGCCGAACAGCTTGGCGGGGAAACGATCACCATTCCGGGCCAGTCAGTAGCCGAAGACATTGTTCGCTACGCTTCAGCTCACAACTTCACTCAGATCGTAGCCGGAAAGTCCATAAAGTCGCGTTGGCGCGAGATGATTGACGGGTCCGTCGCGCGCGAGCTTGTCCGGCTTTCCGGTGCTATCGATATTCATATAACAGCCGGGGTCGAGCACGAAAATGGGAGCGCCAGCCGCAAGATAAACACCGCCCGGCACAACACACCGCCCGATGTAACGCCCTATCTGATCGGCATGGCAATGACCGGCGTAGCCCTTGTTGTCGGGCTGTTGCTCGATCAGTTTTTGGATGTGCGCAGCATAGCGCTGGTATTCGTTGTTGGCGTTCTTGGTGTCGCAGTCACCCTCGGTCTTTGGCCTGCGCTTTTTGCATCCGTAATCAGCGCATTCGCCTATAACTTCTTTTTTCTCTCGCCACTTTACACGCTTTCAATCGCCGATCCCGAAAGTGTCGTAGCGTTGGTTTTCTTCCTGTTTGTGAGCGTTATCGCCAGCAATCTGGCAAGTCGCGTCCAAAGGCAGGCCGCGGCTGCGCGACAACGCGCGCGCATGACGGAAGATCTGTATCTCTTCAGTAAAAAGCTGGCAGGAACAGGTTCAATTGATGATGTGCTCTGGGCAACGGCATTCCAGATCGCATCCATGCTCAAGGTAAGGGTCGTAATTCTGCTTCCCGACGTTAACAGCATTGCTGTCAGGGCCGGTTATCCGCCAGATGATACTCTGGACGATGCTGATATAGCTGCCGCGCACTGGACCTGGGAGCATGACTTGCCGGCAGGCCGCGGCGCCAATACGCTGCCGGGTGCAAAGCGGCTCTATCTGCCTCTCAAAACTGCACGAACGTCCGTTGGCGTTATCGGTCTCGATAATGATCGTGTGGGCCCAATTCTCACGCCTGAGCAACAGCGTCTCTTCGAAGCTCTGGCCGATCAGGCAGCAATTGCCATCGAACGCGTTCAGCTTGTTGGCGATGTAGAGCGGGCAAAACTGGCCGCCGAAGCTGACAAGCTGCGTTCGGCATTGCTCACCTCCATCTCGCACGATCTGAAGACCCCTTTGGCTGCCATTCTCGGAGCCGCGACGACACTGCGCGACTATTCCGCATCTTTGCCGGACGCCGACCGATCAGAGCTTGTTGCAACCGTCGTGGATCAATCTGAACGCTTGAACCGCTTCATCGCCAATCTCCTTGATATGACCCGCATCGAAGCCGGTGCGATGAAGCCTAATCTCTCGCTTCATTTTGTTGGAGACCTGATCGGGGCTGCACTCAATCGTGCATCCAGGATACTCGCCTGCCATCAGGTCAACGTCGCGGTTCCAGTCAATCTGCCGATGGTCCACCTTGACGCCGTCCTGTTTGAGCAGGCTTTATTCAATCTGTTCGACAACGCCGCAAAATACGCTCCGGAGAATTCGCCCATTACGGTTAAAGCTCACGCGGATACATCCAACATAACGCTGGAAATCTCGGATCGAGGCCCAGGGATTCCTCATGACGATCTGGAGCATGTGTTCGATACGTTCTATCGTGTGCGTAAAGGAGATCACGTTCAGGCTGGCACCGGACTGGGTCTTCCTATCGCACGCGGTTTCATCGAGGCGATGGGAGGCTCCATCCGGGCAGGTAACCAACAAGAAGGTACTGGCGCTGTATTTACGGTCACCTTGCCCATTCCCGCTGATGAAGTTGACAGGGATTCATGAACGATCCGAAGCTCAAGATTCTAGTTGTCGATGACGAACCAGCCATCCGCAAATTGCTGCGGGTCGGACTGACAACAGAAGGCTATACCGTTGTCGAAGCTGCAGATGGCAGCCAAGCTGACGAACGCATTGCAATGGATAAGCCCGACATCGTGGTGCTCGATCTGGGCCTTCCTGATACCGACGGCCATACTCTGCTCCAACGCTGGAGAGAGAACGGAATAAGCTTGCCAATTCTCATCCTCTCGAGCCGCACCGATGAAGCCGGGATTGTCCGCGCCCTTGAAGAAGGGGCAGATGACTACATCCCGAAACCTTTCGGAATGAAGGAGCTTGCCGCTCGTCTTCGGGTCGCCTTGCGGCATCGACTACAACAGCAGGGACAAAAGCCGCTTTTCCAATGTGGTGGTCTGACCGTCGATCTCGTGCGCCGCATTGTAAAACTGAACGGCGAAGAAATTAAGCTGTCGCCAAAAGAATATGATATCCTGAGCTTGCTCGTACAGCATGCAGGGAAAGTGCTGACTCACCATTTCATCTTAAGCCAGGTCTGGGGACCGGCGGCTGACGTGCAATATCTTCGCATCTATGTCCGCCAGCTACGGCAGAAGATTGAAAAATCGCCGGATCAGCCGCATTATATCCTGACCGAAACAGGCGTCGGTTACAGGCTGCGCGAAGCCGATCCCGCTCTTTGAGGCAACCGGAACCAAGGCTTCGCGAAAGCGTTGTTTGACAAATAGCCAAGGTGACGGAGGCGAGCGTGGTCGAGTTGGTCAACAATATTGAGAATTTGGAATTTATTATCGCCAAGGCTCGGGAATATGATGTTCAGGTTCCCGCTACCGATGAAGACTCCGGATCCAACGCCAGCGATGACAACGAAGTTGATATTCTCGATGCCTCGCTGACCAATCCCACTCGAAAGGAACTTTTTGCGGCTATTCGTTCTCTTAACATAGACGAACGACAGGAACTGCTGGCGCTGATGTGGGTAGGACGGGGTGATTTCAGCGTCGACGAATGGGACGAAGCCCTGTCAACCGCTGCCGACCGCGATAATGGTCGGGAGGCCAAGTATCTTATCGGCACACCACTTCTCGGAGATTATCTTGAGGAAGGGCTGGCCGCTTTGGGCGTCGAGATTGAGGCTTACGATAATGAATAAGAAAAATTGATGCTTCCATGCAGCCTTCTGTTTTGACGCTGCAATGTCCGGGTATTAGTGTCAAAACACAAACCGGGTCCGCTTGAAACGACCCGGGACATTAAGCGCGACGGAGGACGGCACGATGCTTCAGAAAAACCTCATTCAGAAAACAGACTTCTATATCGATGGCGCATGGCGCGCTCCGGTAGAGGCCAAGTCCATTGAGGTCATTAATCCCGCTAACGAGAAGCCTTATGCCGTAATCTCTGCAGGCTCTGCGAAAGACATTGATCTGGCGGTCGCAGCTGCCCGCAAGGCATTCCCGTCCTGGAGCGAAACTTCTGCCGCGGACCGCATCGGTTATATTCGACGGCTCGTGGAAATTTATGAAGCTCGTCTTGAGGAAATGGCCAAGGCGATCTCGCTGGAAATGGGAGCGCCAATCACGCTTGCGCGGGAATCGCAGGCTGCGGCAGGCCTTTCGCATACCAAAGCCTTCATCGCAGCATTCGAGAATTTCGAGTTCGAAGAGCTTCTTTCTCCGAAATTTCCGAACCAGACGATAGTGCGCGAACCGATTGGCGTTTGCGGCCTCATCACGCCCTGGAACTGGCCAATGAACCAGATCGCGCTAAAAGTTATCCCTGCGCTAGCTGTCGGCTGCACCGTCATACTGAAGCCATCCGAGATTGCCCCCATGTCGGCCATGCTCTTCGCCGAGTTTGTGGATGAGGCTGGTTTCCCGCAAGGTGTGTTCAATCTCGTCAATGGCGAAGGTGCTGTCGTTGGTGAGGCCCTGTCGCAGCATCCGGATGTCGACATGATGTCGTTTACCGGCTCGACGCGCGCAGGCACAGCGGTCTCTCGAGCTGCAGCAGCAACGGTGAAGCGGGTTTCGCTTGAACTTGGCGGCAAGTCGCCGAATATCGTTTTCGCCGATGCCGACCTCGAAAAGACCATTGCCCGCAGCCTTGCCCATTGTTTCGAAAATACCGGCCAGTCCTGCAATGCGCCGACGCGCATGCTGGTCGAACGTTCGGTTTACGACAAAGCGGTCGAACTCGCCAGGAAGGTGGCGGAAGGCACGAAGGTTGGTGACCCGGCAGAAGAAGGCGATCATATTGGCCCGCTTTCCTCTTCGATCCAGTTCGAGAAAGTGCAGAAACTGATCCAGAAGGGCATCGACGAAGGTGCTCGGCTTGTGGCTGGTGGAACGGGGCGTCCCGATGGATTCACCGAAGGGGACTTCGTCAAACCAACCGTCTTTGCCGATGTGAATAATGACATGACGATTGCCCGCGAAGAAATCTTCGGACCGGTGCTGGCTATGATCCCCTTCGATACGGAAGAAGAAGCCATCGCCATTGCCAATGACACGCCTTACGGACTTGCAGCCTATATCCAGACCGGCAGCCCGGAACGGGCGAAACGCGTGGCTCGAAAGTTGCGTGCCGGCATGGTGCAGATCAATGGCACCTCCCGCGCGCCGGGCAGCCCGTTCGGAGGCTACAAGCAGTCGGGTAATGGTCGCGAAGGCGGCAAATGGGGGCTGGAAGACTTCATGGAAGTCAAGCTCATCAGCGGCTGAACTTCCAATATAGCAATAAAAAGCGCCGCTTAGCGGCGCTTTTTATTGCAAATCAGGGTTTCTTCATAACGCGGATACGCTGCTCTCCACCAATATTAATCAATTGCGTAGGAGGTGGTATCTTATGAACGTCATGCGTGCCGAAGCTGTCTGGGTAAAACGCATAACCGGCAGGCGGTTGCGGCGGGTTTCGATCGTCAATCAGTCGACCGCCCGTCAATTCGGTCATCGGGTCAGGAATGGCCGAAATCAGCCGCCGGGTATAAGGGTGGGTTGGATTCGAGAAAATCCGATCCCACGGACCACTTTCGACAATCTGCCCGAAATACATGACCGCCACCCGGTCGCTCATATGCTCCACGACGCTCAGGTCGTGGCTGATCATGATGTAGGAAAGGCCAAGCCGCTCCTTCAGCTCCAGGAGCAGATTGATGATCTGCGCCCGGATCGAGACATCAAGGGCCGAAACGGGCTCATCGAGCACGATGACTTTCGGATTAAGTAACAGCGCTCGTGCGATCCCTATACGCTGGCGTTGACCACCGGAAAATTCGTGCGGAAAACGCCTCGCCTGCTCGGGTTTCAAACCAACGAGACGTAGGATCTCTTCAATGCGACCGTCGATTTCGCTACGCGATTTCACGCCGTGAAGTCGCAAAGGTGCAGCGAGCGACGTGTACACCGTCTGGCGAGGATTGAGTGAAGCAAACGGATCTTGAAAGACCATCTGCGCCATCTTCGACCGTTCCAGACGGGAAGGTTCATTCTTGCCTGTGATCGGACGTCCTTCAAAATAGATCTGCCCACTGGTCGGTCTCTGCAAGCCGACTATGGAGAGGGCCAGTGTGGACTTACCGCAACCAGACTCCCCTACAATCGAAAGGCACTCGCCTTTGTTAAGCGTCAGGCTGAGATTGTTGACGGCGCGCAGCAATTGCTTGGAACGACTGAAAATTCCACCGCTCACCGGGAAGTAAACGCAGACATCATCGATGCGAACCAAAGGTTCTGCCAGTTTGGTTGAATGTAGATCATTCATGATGGAAGCACCTCACCACACCGGCATCCTCAAGCGGCGTCCAGCCCGGCTTTTGCGCACGGCAAACATCGGTCGCACGCGTGCAACGCGGCTCGAACCGGCAGCCTTTTGGAAAAGCGGAAATCGATGGCACGACACCCTCGATTTCCTGAAGCCGTAGCTGGCCTTCCGTCTGGCGCGATCCAAGCTGCGGCAGGGACGCCAGAAGACCATGCGCGTAAGGATGTGCCGGATGATGAAACAGATCCGCCGTTACACGCTCCTCGACCAGATGCCCGGCATACATGACACCCACGCGACGACACATTTTCGCAATGACCCCAAGATCATGGCTGATCATCAGAACGGAAGTCCCTCGCGCCGTGCAAAGTTCCTGCATAAGACGCAGAATTTCTGCCTGAACGGTCACGTCAAGCGCGGTCGTGGGTTCATCGGCGATCAGCAGATCGGGATTGCATGCAAGGGCGATCGCGATCATCACACGCTGGCGCATGCCGCCAGACATCTGATGCGGATAGTTCTTCACACGCTGCTCTGGTGCGGGCACCTGAACGCTGGCAAGTGCTTCAATCGCCTTGCGTTCTGCCTCATGCCAGGTTGCCCCCTGATGCAGCACGAACATTTCCGCAATCTGTCTTCCCACTGGTGACAGGGGATTAAGGGCGGTCATCGGTTCCTGAAAAATCATCGCGATACGATTGCCACGCAGCTTTCGCACTTCGCGCGACGACATGGCTCGCAGGTCCTGTCCTTTGAAGCGGATCGCGCCTCCGGTAATTGACAGCGGCTTACGCAACAGCCCGATCATGGACAGCGCGGTGATGCTCTTTCCGCAGCCGGACTCGCCCACCAGACCAAAGGTCTCGCCAGCGGCGATTGTGAACGATACATCCTCGACCACGTTATGTTTGCTTGAACCGGAAACGATATCGATGCGAAGATTTTCGACTTCTAGAAGTGGTTGTTCGCTCATACTTTGCGCGTCCTCATATGCGGGTCGAGCCAGTCACGAAGACCATCGCCGAACAGATTGAGTCCGAGTACCGTGAGGAAGATAGCCAGGCCCGGAAACACCGCAGCCCAAGGCGCGTTCACAATCAGCTCTCGCGCATCGGTGAGCATGTTCCCCCAGCTTGGATCGGGGGGGCTGATACCGAGACCAAGGTAGGAAAGAGCTGCTTCCGCAAGGATAGCATCGCCCATTCCAAGAGTGCCGATAACAAGGATAGGGCCGATCATGTTCGGCACAATCTGCGTGATCATGATGCGGACATCGCTATAACCGAGCATCTTGGCGGCCTGAACATATCCCTGTTTCTTGAGAGAAAGGGTTGAGCTGCGCGCGATCCGGCAGGTCCAGGACCAGTTCGTCAAACCCAGAGCAAGCAGAAGGCTCGGCAAACCGGGACCGAGGACAGCCATGATTGCCAGAGCAAAGATGAGCGACGGTATCGCCAGCATCAGATTTGTCAGACCGTTGACGAGATCGTCCCACCATCCGCCGAAATAGCCCGCGGAAATGCCAAAACACAAACCAATGACAGTGTTGATGCACTGCGAGACGACGCCGACGGTCAGTGACACCTGCGCGCCATAGAGGATTCGCGAAAAGACATCGCGCCCCTGTGCATCGGTACCAAACCAGAATTGTGTGTCAGGCGGAAGTTCGGCGTTCATCAAATCGGCATCAAGGACCGGGTTATAGTGGGCCAGCAGCGGTGCAAAAATCGCCGCCGCCGCGATGACGATGCATATGAAACCGCCGAATACGAGATTGAAACGGAGCTTCATGGGCTTACTCGTGGCTTATACGCGGGTCGATAACCGCGTAGAGGATGTCAACGATCGTATTGATAACCAGAAACCACAACACGATTACGAGAATTGCCCCCTGCACGACGGGGATGTCGCGCAGCGAAACGCTATCAATCAGCAAGGAACCAAGACCCGGCCACGAGAAAAGTTTCTCCACCACCACGGCCTGCCCCATCATCGATCCGAACTGCAGGCCGATAGTCGTGATGATCAGCACCAGCGCATTTCGCATGACATGCCATTTCACAAGCCGAAAGCTGCTCATGCCTTTGGAACGCGCTGTTCGAATGAAATCGGCACCCATCACTTCAAGCACGGCTGCTCGCGTCGTTCTTGCCAACAGTGCAAGGGGCGCGACACCCAGAGTGAGCGCCGGGAGGATAATATTTCTGATGCCGCCGTCGCCATAACCGAAGCTCGGCAGCCATCCGAGCGTCAATGCAAAGAGATACATGGCGAGCAGACCCAACCAGAATTGCGGCAAGGAAAGACCCGAAACCGCTCCTATCATGGTCACGCTGTCAAGAATGCTTCCGGGTTTCAACGCTGCGAGAAATCCGAGCGGCACCCCGATCAGGATAGCAAGTCCCATCGCGGCAAAAGCGAGCTTCAGCGTGGGCCACATTCGCTCCTGAATAAGCGAGATAACCGGCTGCCTTGAACGATAAGAAGTCCCTAGATCGAACTGCGCCAACTGAACGAGATAGTTACCGAAACGCACATGAACAGGCTTGTCGAGCCCGAATTCCTGGGTGATCTTCTCGACCATTTTCGGATCGTTCATGCCCTTGCCATTGGCGATAAGGCCGGAAGCGATGCTACCTGGAACCACGCTGAAGATAACGAAAATCAACAACGATACCGCCACGACCGTCGGTATCATCTGTAGGACGCGCCGGAAAATAAAATAGAGCACACGGTCCTCCTTTCGGATCAGCGCCGATTACGCTGGAGCAAAGGGGATCAGTGGCCCGCCCGAGAAAGAGCGGGCCGATCCAGAACAGCTGGAACTAGCGACCGGCCGGAACCGTGTCGTCCACCCAGAGCTTTTCATAGGACTGAACCGCGAGTTCCGCCGAGTTCGGCTGCAGGCCATGCAGCCATGGCTGGTGTGCCATCACTGCCTTGTTGTAGTTGAAGAACCAGACCGGCGCTTCTTCCTGCAACAGATTGTTCGCCTTCTTCAGAAGTTCGTTCTTCTCTTCTTCGGTTTTTGCCACCTTGGCTTCGTCGACAATCTTGTCGAATTCCGCATTGGAGAATTTTTGATAATTGCATGCGGATTGCGGCGTCGCGGAATAGAAGCACTGCATCGCGGTGAGTGCATCGGGCCCGCTTTCGAGCGACCACATATAGGCCTGGAAATTGCCAGCCGGAACCACATCAGCAAGCACAGAGGCCTCTACCGGCTTGGCCTTCACCTTGATGCCGACCTTGGCGAGCATCGGAATGATCGCCTGAACAATGGTCAAACCCCAGCTCTCATTCTGCGTTGCAGTCAGTTCGAACTCGAAACCATCTGGATATCCGGCTTCTGCGAGCAAGGCTTTCGCTTTTTCGGGATCATACGGATATGGCTTCGCATCCTTGTCGAAGGCTGGTGATGAGTTTGGAAGCCAACCTACAGCACGATAGGCCTTGTCCTTGACCAGACGCTTGATGATGAGATCGCTATCGATCGCGTAGTTGATTGCCTGACGGACGCGCTTGTCCTGGAACGGCTTGAAATCCGGGTTGAAGCCGACGGCGCGCGTATAAACTTCCGCCACCTCGACCATGTTCTTCGCCAGTTCGGGGTCGGCAAGATAGGCAGTGTACTGCGCGGGGCCAAGCACAGCTACATCGATTTCCTTGTTGCGGAACGCGACATCGCGCGCCGCCGCATCACCCATGATCATGATATTGATCTTGTCGGCGTAAGGCTTGCCCTTCTCGTAGTATTTGTCCCACTTCTCGACCGTGAGGCGTGAGCCGGGAACATATTCGGCAAACTTGTATGGTCCGAGACCGACGGGGTGGCGCTGAAATTCCTCACTGTCCCCCTCGCCTGCAGGATAGATCGCTGTGTTGTTACGCATAAACTGGAAACCCGGATCGATCGGCTGCTTCAACGTGATCTCGAGCGTATGGTCATCGATCTTCTTCAGACCGGAGATTTCCTTGGCCTTACCCTGCGTATATTCCTCCGCTCCTTTGATCTCGGCAATGTAGCGTGCTGGTGGGAATGCCTTTTTCGGGTCCATTATCCGTGTGTAGCTCCAGATAATGTCGTCTGCCGTCAAAGGCTTGCCATTGTGGAAAAATGCATCCTGACGAAGCTTGTAGGTATAGACGAGCCGGTCGTCGGACACGGCCACGTCCGTTGCAAGACCGAGCACCGGCTTGTTCAAATCGGCATCCCAATCATAGAGCGTGCGGTGAATAGCTTTGGCGTAGAACTCGTCCTGCGTGGCAGGCGATGCCTGAATGTCCAGCGTCGAGAAGCTGTCGCCGTAAGGCGCGACGAAATTGATAACGCCCCCTGAACGCGGTTCATCCGCAGCATAGGCTGCCGTTCCCGTCAACAGAGCTGCGGACAGCGCCGCCAGCAATGCAAATTTTCTCATATTGTTCCCCTTCATAAGTGTCATTCTTGCGATTCAGATGAACCGTTCATTCGGACAGTTCCGCCGAAACTTCGCTGTCCGACATTGCGCCGAAGCGTTTCCGCTTCAATTCTTTTTATGATCCGGCAGGAACCGGAGTATCGCTTCACGACCGTTCGAACACGATCTCACCGTCGCGTAGGGTAAGAACACAATGCGTGTCGTTGAGAATTTCTTCCGGCTTTGCAGTGAGCATGTTGCGCGTGAAAACTGCAATATCGGCAACCTGTCCAGGCACGAGCTTGCCCTTCACATTCTCCAACTTCTGTGAAAAAGCTCCGAACTCGGTGTAAACCTGCAGAGCCTCTTCAATGGTCACGCACTCGCGGGCATCCATCACCGTCCCCTTGCCCGTTTCACGGGTCAGCATCGAATAGATATTCGGATAGGGATTGGGGTGACAAACCGGCGCATCGCTGCCGGTCGCGGGTTTGAAACCGAGATTTTTCCACGTCTTCAGCGGGTAGCTTGAAAGGGCGCGTTCCTCGCCGAGAACAGAAATATAGGCATCTCCAAAATCATAGATGAAGACCTGTTGCGGGCACGGATAAATGCCGGCCTTCTTCATCCGCTCGTGTTGCGCCGGCGTGGAGAAACCGCAATGCTCGATACGATGGCGGCGGTCGGGATCGGGATAAGCGACTAGCGCCTTTTCATAGGCCATGATCAGCTGGCCGATTGCTGCATCGCCGATAGCGTGGCATGCCAGTTGGTAACCCTTCTTATGCGCGTCCAGCACCAGCGCTTCCAATTCCGCGTCCGGTAATATCTGGACACCGATATTGTTGTCGTCGCCAAGATAAGGCTTGCTCATCCACGCGGTCCGCCCGCCTGCTGAGCCATCGAGGAAAATCTTGACGGCACCGACCGTCAGCATGTCGTCACCGACACCGGAAACAAGCCCTGCTTTATAGCATTCCTCAACGATGGAAGGCCCAGGGTCGCCAAGCAGTACGAGCCAGGTGCGTACCGGCAAACGCTTTTGCAGCTTCGCGATGTTGTAGGCACGGATTTCATCGAAGCCCGCAACCTGACCGACAGCTGCATCCATAACGCTGGTAATGCCGTAGGAAAGAAGAAGGTTGCCCGCAGCCTCAATGGCTTCGATCATTTCTTCCGTCGTCGCCTTGGGGATAGCCCTGCGAACGGCGCCTTGAGCATTTTCAGCCACCATTCCGGTCAGAACGCCATTTTTCTGTTCGATCAAACCGCCTTCCGGTACCGGGAAGTTTTCATCCACACCGGCCAGCTCAAAGGCTTTCGAGTTGAAGATCGACACGTGGCCACAAGCACGTACGAGCATGACGGGATGGTTTGGAGCGACCGCATCGAGCTCCGACTTATGGGGATGACGACCGACGTCGAGCTTCGTCTGGTCATAACCGCGTGCTTTGATCCAGGTCCCGGGAGGCGCAGAAGCAGCCTTCTCGCGAATGGCATCAAGCAGGCTCTGTAATGTTGGCGCGGCCTGCGGTGTCGCATCAATCCATTTGAGTGTAAGCCCGACCGAGATAAGATGCAGATGGGCATCATTTAATCCGGGTGTCGCGAAGCGCCCTTCGAGGTCGATCAAACGGGTTTTGTCGCCCCTCAAGGACCATATCTGGTCCTTCGTACCCGTAGCAAGCACCTTGCCTTGCCAGATGGCCAGGGCTTCAACTGTGCCCTCTTCGTATCCACACCAGATCGTGCCGTTATAAACTATGGTATCGGCACACAATTCGGGCATTACAGGCATTTCAGCGATCCCCTCCCTACGTCACGCTTATATAAGTGTAGGGAGATTTCCATTGATGCTTTGACCGATCAAGCCGTGGATTTGTTAAATTTGTAGGGGGCAAATTGTTCAAAATGACAAGTCTACGGTCAATTTGCCGAAATTTTTGCAAAGTTGAGGTGAAACCGGTCGATCAAATCGGCAAAGACTGCCGCCAAATGGTTATCGCCGCCTCTGGCCTGTCAACAATCACAGCTTTAAAATATCTGCAGACACGCAAATGATAGGCAGCATCGCTCAACAGAGCACGGTCTCAAGAAGCGAATTGTCGACATACCCCCGACCCATTCCTTGGCGACTGACGACACCAGCGCAATTGGCCGTTAAGGGATGGGCAATGGGGCGTCCCGGTTCACAAATAACGATACGCCCCGTCAAAACGACAATCAAACGATCAGTATGCCGATCCCGGCGTGCGTTCTGCCAACTGTTCGGGAGTCAGCAAATCCGCGTGATGGGCACGTGCGACATCCGGATGCGACCGGAGGCGACTTTTGAGATTATTTGCACCTACCTCGCGGAAGATCGGATTAAGCGCGTCCACAGTCACGCCGCGTTCCTTGGTCTTCAACTCCTCCGGCAAATCGATAACCGGAATAGTCGCATCGTAACGAGCGCCAAGGAAGAACGCGACTGAGAAGCGTTCAACACCTGCTGGCGGCGCGACGACGCCGTGTACATCCGCCCGCACGAATCCGTTCGTGGCAAGCTCAAGCAGTTCCCCGGTATTGATGACAAAGGTGCCTGGGACTGGAGGCGCATCGATCCATTCGCCGTCTTCGCGTTGAACCCTCAAACCGGGAACAACATCCTGCAGGAGGACGGTAACGAAGCCACCATCCTTATGGGCACCCACCCCTTGTTCGCTTTCCGCCACATCGCGGCCCGGATAACGAATGATCTTCAAGAGCTGAGACGGATGCGGTTCGTAAATCTGGGCGAAAAAGTCTTCCGGCTGTCCCAATGCAGCAGCGATGGCTTTCAGAATGTCGATGCCGACACGCGTCACCTCGGCCTGATAGGCAAGCAGCAACGGCTTGAGTTCCGGCAACGCATCCGGCCATTGGTTCGGGCCGATCAGTCGCTTCCACGCCGGGCTGTCCGAACCAATTACGGCGGGCTCCGATTCAGTGTTGATATCCAGCTGTTCACGCCAGTCCTGCTGGCCGCGTGTCCGTTCAAAGCCAGCTCGATTGTAGCCTCGAAAATGGGGCGACTTCACCATTTCGATCTTCAGCTTTTCTTCCGCGGGCAGTGCGAAGAACTTCTTCGCCGTACTTACTACGTCTTCCACGAGTTTTGGATCGACGTCGTGGCCCGTAAGATAGAAAAAACCGTGGTCGTGAAGCGTCCGGCGCAATTCTTCAATAAAGCTGCCGCGCTCCTCCGCACTTCCGTTGAAACGGGACAGATCAAGCAAAGGCAGGTTGATCGGCGTGGTATGTATGGTCATGGAAACCTCCTGAAAATTCTTAGCGCGAGCGACGGCTGCGGGCCACGCGGTGATTGACAAGGCGAGCGGCATAATCGCCGGTAATCTGAATGGATTGCACGATTGCAACCAGAATGATGACAACGGCGATCATGACTTCCGGCATGAAGCGTTGATATCCGAAACGAATTCCGAGATCGCCCAAGCCACCGCCGCCGACCGTTCCTGCCATCGCCGAGTATCCGACAAGGCTGACAAGGGTAACCGTTTGCCCGGCAATAATCCCCGGCAGCGCCTCTGGCAGCAGCACCTTGAAGATGATCTGGATAGGCGTCGCGCCCATGCTTTCCGCAGCCTCGATCAGGCTTTGGTCTACTTCACGCATCGCCGTTTCCGCTAGTCGCGCGTATAAGGGTACGATTGCCACTGTCAGAGGAACGATGGCTGCATAGGTGCCAACCGTGGTTCCAGCAATCAGGCGCGTCAGGGGAATGATCGCCACCATCAGGATGATGAACGGCGTGGATCGAACCAGATTGACGATCGTGCCTGCTATGCGGTTAAAAGCCGGTCGTTCAAGAAACTGGCCGGGGCCGGTAACAACCAGCGCGACGCCCAGCGGTAGGCCGATCAAAGTGGACAGGACAGCTGATGCGGCCACCATAATGGCCGTCTGCCTCAGCGATTCAAGCAAGAGCCCGGCGAGCGCCGGGGGAAGCAGATCGGACAACATGGCCGATAACCTCTCCATGAAGATTGAGTGAAGAAAGATAGCTTCGGACAGCGGCAAGATCAGCCGGACCGTGCTCAGCGACAAGCGTCATGATGCCCAGAGGTTTGCCGCAAATATAATCTATACGTCCATGCAGTATGTTCGGATTTATCCCGAAACGCTGCACAAGCGTTGCAACGACAGGCGCGTGGGCGGCATCACCGGCGAACACGATACGCAGAACGGGATCCGATCCCGCTACAGGTTCCGGCAGTAGCCGCCGAGACACTTCCGCCGGAAGATCATGAGCAACAATGCTTGCCAGAAATGACCGGGCGGTTGGGGATTGCGGAAAAGCGAAAACATCGAAAGTCGGGCCACTTTCAACGACCCTGCCGCCATCGAGAACCGTCACATAGTCAGCGATGTCGCGTACTACCTCCATTTCATGCGTAATAAGCACAATCGTCAGGCCGAGGCGTCGATTGATGTCTTTCAATAAAGAAAGAATTTGTTCCGTGGTTTCGGGATCAAGCGCTGAGGTAGCCTCATCGGATAGCAGGACGCTGGGCTCCAGAGCCAATGCCCGCGCTATGCCGACACGCTGCTTCTGACCGCCTGACAGTTCCGATGGATAAGCACCAGCCTTTTCCTTGAGGCCCACCAACTCAAGCAGATCGTTAACACGCGATTTTATAGTTTTCCGATCAATACCGGCGAGTTCCAACGGTAGAGCTACATTACCATAAGCAGTTCGCGAGGAAAGGAGGCTAAAATGCTGAAATATCATTGATACTTCACGCCTGACCTGCCGTAGTTCTTCTTGCCGGAGGGTTGTGATCTCACGGCCCGAAACAAAGACTTTCCCATCGCTTGGATGCACCAGTCCGTTCAGGCAACGGACCAGCGTACTCTTCCCTGCACCTGAGCGGCCAATGATACCGTGAATGGTTCCCTTTTCAATCTGAAGCGAAACATTGTCGATGACCGGACCAGCCTTCTCGTCATAGGTCTTTGTCAGCGAACGTATGTCGATGATCGACAGTGGTGATGTCACATCACCCAGTGCCGTATTCGACATATTTTCGCTGCGTACGAGCACATTCATCTCACCAACCCGCTATGATGTTGCCGCCGAATTTCTTCTCGATGAACGCTTTGACGTCGGGGGACTTATAGGATTCGATTAGCGTCTGGACCCAGGGCGCATCCTTGTTCTTTTCCGCGACAGCAAGCAGGCAGAAATAATCGGATAGCTGATCTTCAATCAAAATCGCATCACGGCTCGGCACCAGCCCGGCACTCAGCGCGAAATGCGAAGTGATAACGGAAAAATCCACGTCTTCCAGCGACCGGGGAAGCTGGGCCGTTTCCATTGGAATAATTTTGACCTTCTTCGGATTATCAACGATATCGAGTTCGGTTGCGTTGAAAGTCACCCCCGGTGTGAGCTTGAGAACGCCCCCCGCCTCGAGAAGTTTCAGGGCACGACCCGCATTGCTGGGATCATTGGGAATCGAAATCTGTGCCCCCTCCGGCAGTTCGCCAAGTGATTTATATTTGTGCGAATATCCGGCCATCGGCAACAGCACAGTACGACCGCCGACGGCAACAAGGCTGAGACCTCGATCCTTGTTCTGCTGGTCGAAATAAGGCGTATGCTGGAAGCCATTGGCGTCGAGATCACCATCATTCGTTGCCGGGTCGATCAGTGCGCCGTCCGAGAACTCCACAATCTCTATTTCCAATCCCTTTGCCTTGGCGACGGGTGCCAGTGCTTCGGCGATTTCCGCATGTGGACCAGAAGTCACGCCGAAACGGATTTTGTCCGCAAATGCAGGTGAAGCGACGAGTACGGAAAAGAGTGCTGCGGAAACAGCTCCGCGCAACAATGAAACTGGATGCATGTCATTTTCCCTGTGGTTGTTTTTGAGGCACGCTTACGCAGCGCGCCGTTTGCGTTCATTGTTCCACTGTGCCAGCCTTGAACTGGCTTCCTGCAGCGTTTCTTCGCGCTTCGCGAAACAGAAACGCACATGGCTGCGCACATCGCGCGCACCGTAGAAGGACGAGATGGGCACAGGTGTTACGCCTGCTTCAAGCGTCAAACGTCGGCAGAAATCGAGATCATCGTCTCCGCTATCAAGTGCTCGTATGTCCGCCACAGCAAAATAGGTGGCTGGTACATCGGCGACCTCGAACCCCGCAGATTTCAGCCCTTCGACCAGAAGGTCTCTCCGCGATGCCAGCGCCGCACGAAGGCCGGTGAAATAACTGTCCGGCAAGCTTAACCCTACCGCCACTGCCGTTTGCAAAGCCGGGGGCGTGGTAAAAGTTACATACTGATGCGCACGGGCAATTGGCGCAAGAGTCGCCTCGGAAGCGGTCACATAACCAACCTTCCAACCCGTCAGGGAAAAGCTTTTTCCAGCAGAGCCGATACGCACCACACGGTCACGTATTTTTTCAACGCCCCATAAGGAATGAAACGGCCTTTCATCGAAGACGAGATGCTCGTAGACCTCGTCCGATACAATCAGGAGATCATGCTTGATGGCGAGATCGGCGAGAAACTCCAATTCATCGAGATCGAATATTTTGCCTACCGGGTTCATCGGCGTGTTGACGACAATCAGCCTCGTCCGTGGAGAGATGACTTTCGCCAACTCCTCACGCGGTAGTTCCCACAGAGGCGGCTTCAACCGTACCGGGACCACCGTTCCTCCTGCACGACGAATAAGCGTTGCATAAGCATCGTAAGCTGGCTCGAACAGAATTACCTCGTCGCCCGTGTTCAGATGCCCGAGAAACGTATCGGCTAGCGCTTCCGTAGCGCCGGAAGTGACGAGGACTTCCTTTTCCCAGTCAATGTCGAGGCCAAGAAAACGTCTCGTGTTTTCTGCAACCGCCTGACGGAGGACGGGCAGGCCCATCATGGGTGGGTACTGTTGTGAAGTTTCACGAAGAGCGAGGGCAGCAGCGTCAAGGAGTTCAGTTGGCTCAAAGCCTTCCGGGAAACCCTGTCCCAGATTAATAGCTCCGCGCTCAACGGAAAGCCGCGACATCGCCTCGAAAATCGACGTTCCCGCCTCACCGAATATCGGGCTAACCATCGGCGCTCCCCTTTCGCAATCGAACTTACGGGGAGAAGATAAAGCCTATAAAATCAGTAGACAAAGCATGGACTTGCCATCCCGGACAGCCGCAGGGAAAGCTTTTTCAAATTTTGGGGAACGTGAAACAGATTCAAGTTCCGCAATTGCAGCTGATTTTGAATCATCCTGCCGTTTGGCTATGCCGATTGCGCCAGAGTTCTCCAGCCTTGTCGAAGAACAGCGTATAGCTTTCATTGTCGGCGGATGCTGCCGTCATCATCCCCATGGCAGCGGTGGCAACGATTGTATTTTCTGCGCGCTTGTCCACGGCCGCACCGGACCAGACGCCATACCAGTATTCAAATGAGCTGAAGTTCGAATGCTTGTCTCCGCTCTCTCTGGATAGTGTGGGAAGCAGCAGATCTATTTCACGACCGTCCAGAAGTCTGTGGACGGTATGGGCCCTGTGTGGAACCAGTTCCGCAACATCGCGGCTGGTCGAAACAACCGAGATCGACGGCAAGCCAAGAAGCGCACCTGCATCGCGATGCAATTTGCGATATGCGGGTTGGGTAACCCCAAGGAAAGATGCCTTGAGGTTCATCGGATTAAGCAGATGAACGAGGCTGTTCATCGATGAACGCGACTCGAACAGGGGATAGAGCGCCATCAGCGCATGGATCTGAGGAGCGAAACCGGCCATAGGCATGAAGCATATGCCATGTGCTCTCAATGCATCTTTCGCCAGAGAGTGTGATGTCGCGATCGGAAGATTGATAGCTTCGGCAGCGATCTCAAGCTTGCCCGATATCTCGCCGGTACCGCAGTTTCCGTGCAGGACAACCGGAAAGCCAGCCCGGGCGACCAGCAATGCCGAAAGCATGAACCACGGTGATTGCATGGAATTGGGCGACAGATAGGCTGGCCAATCCAGTGCAGGCATATTCAGTTCGGCGTCGGCTGAGTAAATTCTTCTTGCCGCCCGCGCCATGCCAGCCAGTTCCGGTGCAGTTTCTCCACGGTAGTGAATAAGCCGTAGTAATGCACTGATCTGCATCGGATCGGCATTCCCTGTGAAAATCGTCGTGAAAGCATCCTCGGCTTCGGACATTTCCAGCGGGCGGGTGTGCCCGGCTTTTCGCCCTACCACAGCGATATATTTTGCAAGCCTCCTGATTGGATCATTTTCGCCCTGGATGTCCGCGAACTGCGCCGCAAGCTGTTCCGGCGTGGGGTGGTTTTCAAGCTCGACCACCTTACGGATACCGAGCGGCGGCGGTGCGACGATGGCGCTTCGGTTCCAGCCATGATGGCCGGTGCAACTGGATTTCGGCACTTCGGCGAGATCCAAATTGAGGAGTGCTTCAGCTTCATTCGCAAGGCGTCGCAAACGCGCACGCAACGCTTCGGCTTTCGGCGTAGCCACCATGTTACGTCCCGAGCGAACCAGAATGGGGTCGTTAAACTTCTCGCGGATCTGGCCAAGCAGCCGACTCATCGCCGCAATGCTCAACCCCATCTGCTTTGCAGCGCCGCCAACACTGCCCTCCACAAGAAGTGCATCAAGAGCGATCAGCAGGCGTAATTGTCCCAAGCGAAGGCTTTCGTTCTCACCTTTCGCCGTTTGCTGCTGCGTTTTCGCTTCCTTGCCCGACATCACTTTTGTGCCCGTTCATTTGCAGTTTTTGGAACTTAGAATGCTTATAAAACATGACGATTGACGTCACCTTATCGCCATACATAAGGAGACTTGAAAACTCAACTTTAAACGGTGACGAAAATGACGAGCTTGTTTCGGGGATTGTGGGCCGATGGTACACAAAACAGGCGTATGGCTGGCAAACCGCTCGTGTACCGGGCGATCCTTGCGGGCACGTGTCTTTCCACAGCGCTGCTTTTGAGCGAAGCGGTTGCGAACGCGCAAACCGCGACCAAGGCCAAAGAAGAAGCATCTTCCGACGCGAGCGCCAAGAAAAAGGCAGCGGAAGCAGCCGTCGAGACGGGTGCTGACGGAGCCGTCAAACTCAAACAAATCGTTGTCACGGCGACCGGGTTCGAACAGAACATCACCGACGCGCCCGCAAGTATCACCGTGATTCCCGGAGAAGAGCTGGAAAAAGGCGTCTATCGCGATCTGACGGACGCTCTAAAAGATGTGCAAGGCGTAGCTGTAACCGGTCCCGCGGCTGAAAAGGACATCTTCATTCGCGGTCTTCCCGGCTCTTACACGCTGCTTCTGGTAGACGGCAAACGGCAGAGCACCCGCGACGCCCGCACCAACGGCAATTCCGGTTTCGAACAGAGCTTCCTGCCACCGGCGAACGCCATTGAACGGATCGAAGTCATTCGCGGCCCGATGTCCTCGCTTTACGGATCGGACGCCATGGGCGGTGTTATCAACGTGATCACCAAAAAGGTGTCGGACACGTGGAGCGGCTCTTTCTCGGTCGACGGCACGGTACAGCAGCACTCCAAATTCGGAAACTCATTGCAAGGCTCCTACTATATGACCGGGCCGCTGGTTCCCAATCTTGTAGGCGTTCAGCTCTGGGGGCGTGGTCTCAAGCGGCAGGAAGACAATATCGTCAGCGGCACGCCTGAGCAGAAGGATATCGACATCACGGGACGTGTCACGATCACGCCGAATGAAGATCACGATATCATGCTCGAATTGGGAAAGACGCGCCTTCGCCGCGACTCCACCGTTGGCAATACGGCAGCGTCGGGTTCGGACTCCTACAACTACAATGATCGCGATCATTGGTCTATCAGCCACACCGGCCGCTGGGGTCCGACAACATCGGAGTTCTCGTTCCAGCAGGAATGGGCGGAGCGCACCAATTTCAACTGGGACAAGAAGACGAAGAGCTATGTCGAGAATCTACGTTCTCCGCACATCCGCAACTCTGTGCTCGATGGCAAGTTCACGACGCCGTTTGAATTCTACGGAAATCACACCCTGGTAACAGGTGGGCAGTTCATGCAATCGGTGCTCACCGATCAAAACCCGGGACGCCGCACCGGTCTGGACGAGGAATTCAGTGTCCGCCAGTGGGCGCTCTTTGCCGAAGACGAATGGTGGATCACCCCGGACTTCGCCCTGACGGGTGGCCTGCGCATGGATGACCATGAGATTTATGGATCGCATTTCAGCCCGCGCGGCTATGCCGTCTGGCACGCAACTGAACAGTTGACGTTCAAGGGCGGCATCTCCACAGGTTTCCGCGCACCAGAACTGCGCACTATCGCCCCGGGATACGCTTATACGACGGGCGGGGCGGGATGCTCATACGGTCCTAACGGCACCTGTGGCGTGATCATCGGCGATCCGGACCTGCAGCCAGAAAAGAGCACGAGCTATGAAGCGAGTGTTCTCTGGGACAATCAGTCCGGCCTTCGTCTGGGCGCAACGTATTTCTACACGGATTTCAAGGACAAGATCAGCAATGCATTGATCACGGATGCGAACGGTGATCCTGTTCGCTGGAGCGAAGATCCCAATTATCGCCTCTGGTACAGCTTCAATATCGATGAAGCCGTGATGCAGGGTGTGGAACTCACCTTCAACTGGGAAGCAACCGACACGATCACCTTACGCGGTAACTATACCTACACCGACTCCGAACAGCAGACGGGTGATTACAAGGGCTTGCCTCTGGCACGCACGCCGAAGCACATGGCGAGCCTGCGTGCGGACTGGATAACGCCGGTTGAAGGCCTGAGCGCATGGGCAGCCGGTAACTACCACGGCGAAGAAACCAATGCGGGCGCGCGTATCGGAACAGCCGGCGAACCGGTTTACAGAAACGGCAAGGTGGTCGCCCGTAAATACAAGCCCTATGCGACCTTCGATATTGGCGGGTCTTATGACTTCAGCGAGAATGTCACCTTGAATGCCGCCGTTTACAACATCTTCGACAAGAAGGTGGACGTGGATGACTTCAATTCAGTCGTCGATGGGCGTCGTCTCTGGGTCGGAATGACTTCCCGCTTCTAGGATTGCAAGCCAAGACGCCTGCCCCAACGGCTGGCGCCTTCCACTGATGGGATGCTCCTATGAGCGTAGTGACGATGATCGTAAAATGGGTGTGCCTGACAATGACGGGGATACTTACCGCTTCAACCGTGCAAGCTGCCGAGCCTGTCACTTCGTCGTTTGACATGGAGGCCAATGGCATTGCCTATCGTATATTCACTGCTGCCCCCAAAGGTGCGGCACCCGAAGGCGGTTACCCGGTTATATACATGATTGACGGCAATCGCACGTTGCCGATTGCTGCAAAACGTATGGCGGAAAACCCAGCATTGAAAGCTGTCGTTGTCGGCATCGGCTACCCCACCGACAATCCGGAAGAAATTGTCCGGCTGAGATATTTCGACCTCACCCCTCCCACGCGCGATGATCTGATCCCGGTTCACTTCAATGTACCGAAGACAGGAGGACGAGAGGCCTTCTTCAACTTCATCGAAAATCAGGCGAAGCCTGAGATCGAAAAGCGTTTCAACATCGACAAAGACCGGCAGGCTTTGTTCGGGCACTCTCTGGGCGGGTTGTTTACACTATATGCCCTGTTCAACCACCCGGCTTCCTTCCAGAGTTATAGTGCAGCAGACCCATCGATCTGGTGGAATGACCGCTCAATTTTGAAAGATAAGGATCAGTTCGTCACGAGTTCCAAGGATAGCCCTCGCCCCATCCGCTTGCTTATAGAAACCTCGGGCAAACGTGGTAACCGGCCTGGCCAGACGAAGCAGGATGATGACCGGTTGAAGAAACTGCGCGGCGGGCCCTCTGGTGCGGATATCTTCAAGGAGCTTTCTGAACTGCCGCAAATGGATGCAGCATTCCGTCGTTTTGAAAATGAGAGCCACGGATCAATGATACCGTTAACGGTAGAAGACAGCCTCGATTTCATCCTGCTCGGAAAAGCTCCCATCGTCAAAAACAACTGAATTTTACCTCTCCGTCTTTGACGGCGAAGATACTTGACTATAAAGCACAGGATTGATGAAAGGATCGAACACCATGCTGAATATCGCTCAACAGGTTTCCCGCTTGTGTGGTGCCGCTGTCGTGGCACTTGGCGTCGCTGCATCTGCAAATGCCGCGGATTTGACCGTCAAGCATGCCCAAGGTGAAACAGCGGTTCCAGCCTCACCGACAAAAGTACTGGTTTTCGATCTTGGCACCCTCGACAATCTTGACCGTCTCGGCGTCAAAGTAACCGGCGTTCCCAGCGGCATATCGTTTCCTGAATATATGAAGAAATATCAGGGCGATGAATACGTAAAGATCGGCACATTGTTCGAGCCTGATTATGAGGCCGTCAACGCGGCAGAGCCTGATCTCATCATCGTGGCAGGCCGTTCAGCCGCCAAATACGGTGAACTTTCGAAAATCGCACCTACGATTGATCTCACCACCAACGCGAAAAACTTTATCGTCGACACTGAAGCCAATGTGGAAAAGCTTGGCCAGATTTTCGGAAAGGAAGCAAAAGCAAAGGCTGAAGTCGAAAAGCTTGATGCTGCGCTTGCTGCCCTGAAGGAAAAGGCTGCCAATAAGGGTACAGGGCTTCTTATCCTCACATCCGGCGGAAAGATCAGCGCCTATGGTCCTGGTTCGCGCTTCGGAGTCCTTCACGAGAGCTTCGGCGTCAAGCCGGCAGCGCCAGACCTTTCCACTGGCAACCATGGCCAGCCTGCCAGTTCGGAATTCATCCTGGAAACCAATCCGGACTGGTTGTTCGTCATTGACCGCGATGCGGCGATTGGTCGGGAAGGCAATTCGGCCAAGCAGGTTCTCGACAACGACCTCGTGCGCCAGACCAATGCCTGGAAGAAGGATCAGGTCGTCTATCTGAACGCTCAGAACTGGTATCTCGTCGGAGGCGGCCTCGGTGCGCTTCACGGCACGGTTGATCAGCTTTCGCAGGCTTTCGACAAGGCAAAGTGACAGCTTTCCAAACCCAATTCGATCGGGCCGCCATCGGTGGCCCGAATTCGTAATCAGGCAATAGAACAGGAAATGCGTGTGAAGGGACTTGCAGCAGCCGTTATCGTTGTTGCCGTACTGGCTGTCATAAGCCTGTTCATCGGCGTCAGCGAGGTATCGCTGAGTACGCTTTTTGGGGCAGGAAGCACAGACCGTGCCACTGAAGTTCTGCTCATCAGCCGCATTCCGCGCACTCTTGCTATCATTCTGGCGGGCATGTCCATGGCCGTTTCGGGAATGATCATGCAAATGCTGACCCGAAACCGCTTCGTTGAACCGTCAACGGCTGGCACAGTGGAATCCGCGGGTCTCGGCATTCTTCTGGTTATACTGTTCGCACCGGAGACGCCGGTTATTGGCAAAATGCTGGTTGCATCCGTCACAGCGCTTGCTGGAACAGCCCTGTTCCTTCGTATTCTTCGTACAATTCCATTGCGTTCCGTTCTTGTCGTGCCCTTGGTCGGCATCATGCTTGGTGGTGTTGTCAACGCGATCACCACCTTCATTGCTTATCGCTTTGACCTCCTGCAATCGCTCAATTCCTGGACGACCGGCGACTTCTCCGGCGTTCTTCGCGGGCGCTACGAATTGCTCTGGTTCGCGTTCAGCCTGACTGTCATCGCCTATATCGCCGCCGACCGCTTTACGGTCGCGGGACTAGGCGAGGATTTCACCACCAACCTTGGGCTCAACTACCGCCGCGTGGTCACACTTGGCCTAATCATCGTCTCGATGGTCAGTGCATCGGTCGTCGTGACGGTTGGCATGATACCTTTCCTGGGGCTTATCGTTCCCAATGTCGTCAGCATGTTCATGGGTGACAATATGCGGCGCGCGGTGCCATGGGTTGCGGTGCTCGGCGCAGGGCTCGTTCTTGCCTGCGACATCGTCGGACGGTTGGTCCGCTTCCCCTACGAAATCCCGATCGGAACGATGATGGGTGTCGTAGGGAGCGTCCTGTTCCTCTACCTTCTGTTGCGGCGAGGTTCACGCCTTGCTTAAGCGCCCCACCCTGAACCTCACGCTGCTTTGCCTGCTCACGTTGCTTACAGTCGCCGCATTCATGACTGTCGGCGCAAAAGGAAGCTGGTCCTTTATCCTGTCCTTCCGCGGTACCAAACTTGCAGCCATGTTACTGGTTGCTTATTCGATTGCAGTTTCGACGGTCTTGTTCCAGACGGTCACGAACAACCGCATCCTGACGCCCTCGATCATGGGCTTCGATGCGCTCTATATCCTGATCCAGACCGTGGTGGTCTTCTTCTTCGGCGCTGTCCATATGGACTGGCTCGGACCGAACATTCGATTTCTCGCAGAAACCGCCATCATGGTGGTTTTCGCCGGGACGCTCTATTACTGGCTTTTCTCGGGCGCCACACGCAGCCTGCATCTCGTTATGCTCGTCGGCATTGTCTGCGGTGTGTTTTTCCGCAGCATTTCCAACCTGATGCAGCGGATGCTCGATCCAAATCTTTTCGCCGTCCTGCAAGACCGGTTTTTCGCAAGCTTCAACACCATCAACAGCGACATTCTGATAATGTCGGCCGTTATCGTTGTTGCAGTTTCGCTCTACGGCCTGCGCTTTATTCACGTCTTTGACGTGCTGTCTCTCGGGCGCGACGCCGCGATCAATCTTGGCGTCGATCACCAGCGGATCGTGCGCAAGATCCTGTTCATGGTCACGGTGCTGGTTTCCGTTTCCACCGCACTGGTCGGGCCCATTACCTTCTTCGGCCTGCTGGTGGCCAACCTGGCCTACATGATTGCAGGTTCGGCAAAGCACCGAATTATACTGCCGGTAGCGGCCCTGCTTGCAGTCTTCTGCCTCGTGGGCGGACAGACCATTCTTGAACGTGTCTTCTCATTCAATTCCGCACTCAGCGTCATTATCGAGTTTCTGGGCGGCCTAGTCTTCATCATCCTTCTCGTCAGGGGGCACGCGCGTTGATAGAAATCAGCCAAGTCAGCAAATCCTACAATGGCACCCCGGTTGTGGATGATGTGTCCCTGAAACTGCCAGCACGCGGCATAACCTCGATCATCGGTCCGAACGGTGCGGGAAAATCTACCCTACTCTCCATGATGAGCCGTCTCCTGCCTATGGACAAAGGGCGGGTTACCGTAGACGGACTCGACGTTTCGACCACATTGGGTGACGTGCTGGCAAAACGGCTGTCGATACTGCGGCAGGAGAACGCAATCAATTCCCGCCTGACCGTGCGTGATCTCGTAACTTTCGGCCGTTATCCCTATTCCAAGGGTCGCCCGAATAATGAGGATCGCAAACATGTCGAACAGGCCATCGGCTATCTCGGCCTTGACGATTTAAGCGGACGTTTTCTGGATGAGCTTTCCGGCGGGCAGCGCCAACGCGCCTTCGTGGCGATGGTTCTCTGCCAGGACACGGACTACGTGCTGTTGGATGAACCGCTCAACAATCTCGACATGAAGCATTCGGCTTCAATGATGAAGCTGCTGCGCCGGGCGGCGGATGAACTTGGAAAAACGGTCGTTCTGGTTCTGCACGACATCAATTTCGCCTCATGCTACTCCGACCATATCGTTGCCATGCGCCACGGCAAGGTCGTCCATCAGGGAAACCCGGACGAACTCATTCATCCGGAAATCCTCGAAGACATTTACGAGATGGAGATTGCCGTCGAAATCATCGGCGGGAAGCGTATCGGCGTTTATTATCTTTAAAGCGCCGATCTGATCCAATCGGATCGAAACGCGCTCTAAGCAACCGCGCTGGACGGAAACAGTGCCTGCAAGGCATCGTATGATGCCAGAACCGTTTCCATTTGCGCGGTATGTCCTTTGACGAACGCATCCCCATAAATCGTTTCATCAGGATATTCGGTAATCAGCGTCAGCGGCACGGTGTGTCGATCATCCACACCGACAAGGCATGGGAAACCGTTGATAATGCGGAAACCCGTTTCACCGGCATGTTGCTCGAAAAGCCTGATCTGGGCGTTGTTATACGCAACCAGCCCGTCGATAGCCGCCAGATGCTTCGTTACCCGGTCTATCAGTTCCTCCGCTTGCCGCTCCCATGAAGCGTGATGACGGATGATGAGGAAAAAGCCCTTTGGCAGGGTCCACATGGCAAAAGAACGCGGCACATAACCCGATAGCGGGCGCGTCCATTCATGCGACGGATAGCCGTGCAGATTGACATGCAGTTTTGCGCCTGTGAGCTTTTCCGCCTCAACGCGGATAGCCTTTTCGTAAAGCCCCTCGCCTTTGCGATACTCCAGATCGTCACCGAGCGCCGTATAGCGGGCAGCATGATGCATATGATGCGGTTGCAAGGCGCAAAGCCGTTTGTGGATTTCGTATCCGTCGGGGTTTTCCTGCGGTGAAATCGTGAAATGGGCGCTTTCACGCGAGATCAGCCGGTTGGCCGCACGCAGTGCGCCGACGACACCCGTGGTCTCGTTGGCATGTTGACCTGCGCTGATCATCATCGCCGCGTCGCTGCCCTGGATATAGGTCGCGCGAACGCTCCGACCTGCACGGCTTTTTGCCTCAAAGGGCAGGCCACCTAGCGCGATAATCTCACGCTTGATCTGATCTGCGGAAAGTGGCGCCTGAGCCTCTCCCAGCACCTGTTCAGCGGTCACTGCATCAGCTGTGGCAAGCGGACGTGTTTCGACCCTGACTGAAGGAGCCGCATCGTGAAAGCGGACTTCCGGTACGATCTGGCCCGGTTGCAAACCACGATCCCCGACCGGACGGCCGGACTTTTTCTGGAAAACTTCGAGCAGCGAGAAATAGATATCCTCGTGCATGGCTTCGGTGAGGCTGAGCCTTTCCTCATCGTAAGGCAGGCGGCGGTCGGTGATCGGTAGGCTGACTGCAATATTCAGTTCGTCAAAATAGGGTTCGCCATGCTTCCAGTCATGCGCGGCGATAGCCGAGATCGTATCGTGGAACAGCTTTTCGTATGATGTTTCAAAGCGTTCGCTATCAGTTCTGCCATGATGCGTGATGGACAGCCAGCCAGTCGGCGAAACCAGCGTTTCGCCGATGAAATCCTCGTGCACGCGGTTTGGAGCAAAAACCCGGTGGTTCTCGCTGTTACCATCGGCAAAAAGCAGATCAACTTCATAGTGAAAGTCGTCTTTCCCAGAAGCGGCGAAAGTGACATCCACCCCCGGCAGCAGCGCGGACAACGGATAAGTCTCCAGGAGAAAGCGGTTCTGCACGCAGGCGTCATGACGAGGATAGCGGATCGCAGCCGACCTCAGCGTGACGCTATCCACCTCTTCAAGAAAGAAGTGAAGGAGTGGTTTGTAGGCAGAACGGAATCGTGCCTCGACACCTGCTTCACGCAGCTTCATTTCGGCGGCAAAGCGGCTCGGCTGGTCGTCGAACAACCAGGCTTCCATCTTCGCGCCGCGCATTTCCGGTTTCATAAAACGTTCGACAAGCGCGTGAACGGTGCGGGGATAGGTTTTCTCAAAAAGCACGCTCATCGTGAAGTCCTGCCTGTTGGATCGAGGCTATCGCGCAGCCAGTCTCCAAGGAGATTGAGGCCTAGCACAGTGAACAGAATGGCGAGACCCGGAAATATGCTCACCCACCAGGCGGTTTGGAGATAAGTACGCCCGTCGGCCAACATGCCGCCCCAACTCGGGATAGTCGGATCAACACCGAGGCCAAGGAAGGTCAAGCTCGATTCCAGCAGGATGTTGTTTGCGACATTGAGAGTCATGAGCACGATCACCGGACCGAGCAAGTTCGGTAGCAAGTGCTGGAAAATGATGCGCCAATCCTTCACGCCGATAGCGCGGGCCGACAGGATGAATTCCCGCTCGCGTAGCGATAGTACCGAGCCCCGCACAAGTCGCGCATATTGCACACATTGCGAGACGATCAGCAGAATGATGGTGTTGAATAACCCGCCGCCCAGAATGGCCATGACCGTAATGGCGAGCAGGATAAACGGCATAGCCAACTGCACATCGACAAAGCGCATCAGCGCCATATCCCAGAAGCCGCGATAATAACCGGCGACAAGGCCCATGACCGTGCCGATGACAACGGAGCCGATCACCGAAACAAAACCGACAAACAGCGAAACCTTGCCGCCGGTGACGACACGCGCCAGCACATCACGGCCCAGCGGATCGGTCCCGAAAATATGTGCCGGATTGACAAATGGCGGCGTCAGGCGCGCCAGAAGATCGATCTTGTTAGCGCCACCGGGAAAGAGATAGCCCGAGAAAACCACAGCCAGACAAATACAGCCGGTGAGCACGACACCGACGATGAACTCAAGGCTCGCAAAACGCGAAAACAGAACGGATGAAGTCTTGGTCGCCATCGGTCCTACTCCGTGCGAATACGCGGATCGACAAGCCCGTAGGCGATGTCCACGAGAAGATTGACGCCGATGATCAGCATGGAAAGGATCGCGATAGTGGCCTGCAGAACGGGATAATCGCGCCCTGCCACGGCGTCAAAGGCGAGTGTGCCCATGCCTGGCCAGTTGAACACCCGCTCGACTACCACGATGCCGCCGAGAAGGCCGCCGAACTGAAGGCCGAGATAAGTGATCAGCGGGATCGCGCAATTGCGTAGCGCGTGCTTGTAGAGAACCTTGTTCTCGCTCAATCCCTTGGCCCGTGCCACCATGATATATTGCGATTGCAACGTTTCCAGCATCGACGTGCGCACGAGACGGACATTCGTTGCCGTCAGGATGATACCCATTGTGAGCGCCGGCATGATGAAGCTCGCAACGCCGCTCATGCCGCTTGGCGGCAGCCACTGCAGTGAGATGCCGAAAAGCAGCACCAGCATGGTCGCCAGCCAGAAATTAGGAAAGGAAAGGCCCACCAGCGAGCAAATGCGGATCAACTGGTCGGCCCATTTTCCGCGGGACACGGCCGCCTTGATCCCAAGCGGGACGGAAATCACGATGGAAACGAACAGTGAAGCGAAAGCAAGCATCAGCGTAGCAGGTAAGGCGCCAGCCACCAGCGTCGATACGGGTGTACCGCCGAGGAAACTGCGCCCCAGATCCATCGTGAACAGGCCCTTCAGGAACTGCCAGTATTGAACGAAGAACGGCTGGTTGAGACCAAGACCTTCGCGGATGCGTGCAAGATCGGCTTCGGTGATACTGCCCGCACCTTGCGTCAGCATCAATGCCGGATCGCCCGTCAGGCGGACCGCGAAAGCGACAAGCAGCGTCATCGCGACGAGCACAAATAACGCCTGCAAAATTCGTTTAATCAGAAATCCGGCCACCAGTGCGCCTCCGCAATGCTGCGGCAAGCCGGACATATCCGGCTCGCCGTATTGTCATTCTTGCTTACTCAACGGTAACGTCCGTCAACCGCAGACGGCTGTCGGGAACCGGAACGAAGTTCTTCACGCGCTTGTTGACGCCGAAGATCGCCTTGAGGTTATAGAGCGGCATTTCGAGTGCGCGGTCGGCTGCGTAATGCGCGATTTCCTGCAGGAGCTTTTCACGCTCCCCACGGTCAAGAACCGAACGCTGTGCTTCGAGCATCTTGTCCAGCTTTTCGTCCTTGTCGTAGGGATTCCACTTCTCGCCGGAATGATACATCGAATAGGCAGTGTTGTCGTAGTCGAAGGTCCAACCGCCCCAGGACTGCTGGAACATGGCACCCGTCTTGCCCTGCGGGATGATGTCGTTCAAAAGGACGTTGGTATCGTAAGGCTTGATGGTTGCGTTGATACCAACCATTTGCAGGAAACTCGCAACTGCCTGCGCCACTTCATTGAAGCTTGCCTCCTGCCCGCGCACATCGATCTGCACGGTTGCGCCGGGTTGAACGCCCGCTTCTTCGAGAAGCTTCTTCGCACCTTCCGGATCGTAAGGCAGCGGCTTCATATTCGGATCGAAGCCGAAGGATAACGAGCCCTGAAAGCTGGCAATCGCTTCCGCCTGACCTGCCAGAATGGACTGAATGATCGCATCGCGATCCACCGCCATAATCAGCGCCTTGCGCACGCGTTCGTCTTTGGTGATGCCGTCAGCGGTATTGAAGCGCAAGGCATAAACCGTAGGCCCAGAAGCGGTGACCAGCTCCAGTTTTGGGTCGCCCTGAATTGTCGGGATCATTCCAATTGGAATGGTTGGCGGGATAACCAGATCGACGCGACCGGCCTGAAGTTCGGCAACGGCGGTCGAAGGCTCGGTTATGAAGCGATATTCGAGTTCCGAAAGCTTCGGCGCACCACCCCAATGGTCTGCGAAAGCCTCAAGCTTGATGTTTACCTTCGGCTCATATGAGACGAACTTGAACGGCCCGGTCCCCACCGGGTGCATATTGAAATAATCGTCGCCCTTTTCCTGAATGTACTTTGGCGGAACAATCATGCCGCCGTAACCGGCCAGCTTGGTGATAAGAACCGGATCGGGCGCCTTCAGATGAAAATCGACGGTTTTTTCGTCGATCACTTCCACCTTTTCGATTGCAATATAGTTGGAACGCTGAGGACCTTTCGCTCCTTCATCGCCCAACAGACGCTCGAAGGTGAATTTGACGGCGTCCGCATTAAAAGGCTCACCGTTCTGGAACTTGACGTTCTCGCGGAGATGGAAGCGAATGCGCTTGCCCTTGTCCAGTTCTTCCCACGAAGTCGCGAGTGCCGGGACAATCTTGAGGTCCGGTCCACGATAGACAAGGCCATCGAAAATATTGGTGGCGACAGAAGCCCAATTGACGAGGAAAGTGTCGATCGGGTCCCAACTGCCCGGGTCCTGCGGGGACGAAATGGTGAGCTTTCCGGCAGCGAACGCCGGAGCAGATGCAAACACAGCCGTCGACAATGCGGAAGCCATGAAAACGGCTTTGAGTGTTTTCCTTATCATTGTTTTCCCCTTTGGGTTTCGTTAAGCTTTTATGGTTCAGGCAGTTTCAGCTACAAAATGCCCGGCTGCGACCTCGCGATGTTTATAAATCGCCGGTTTGTCGTCGATCAGGCGGGTCGTGCTTGGAATTTCACCTTCCAGCGCAGGTCGCTTGGTCCGCGCAGTCGGATCGGCAATCGGCACAGCCGACAGAAGCCGCTTCGTGTAAGAATGTGATGGGGTTTCGAAAACCTGCTGGCGCGAACCAAGCTCCATGATCTGGCCGAGATAGAGAACCGCGACCCGATGGCTCATCTTCTCGACCACCGCCATGTCATGACTGATGAAGAGATAGGCCAGATCGTGCTCTTTCTGCAGGTCCATGAACAGATTGATGACCTGCGCCTGAATGGAGACATCCAGCGCTGAAAGCGCTTCGTCGGCAATGATGAGCTTCGGCCTGGAAGCAAGCGCACGCGCAATGCAAACGCGTTGACGCTGACCGCCCGAAAACTCATGCGGATAGCGCCTGGCGTGTTCCGGGCCAAGACCGACACGCTCCAGCAACTCCGCAACGCGCGCATTGATCGCCTTGTCATTATCGAGAAGGCCATGCGTACGGATGGGTTCGGCAATGGAAAAGCCGATCGTCTTGCGTGGGTCGAGCGATGCGAACGGATCCTGAAAGATATATTGGACTTCACGGCGCATTGCATAGCGTTCGGCCGCGCTCATTGCCGAATATGCCTTGCCGTTGAAGCGAATATCCCCGGACAATGGTGTCTGAAGTTGCTGGATTGTGCGCCCTATGGTCGACTTGCCCGAACCGGATTCACCAACCAGCGCCAGTGTCTCGCCCGGATAGATATCGAAGGCGACATTCGATACCGCGTTGCAGACATGCGTGATCTTGCCGAACAGGTTCTTCTTGATCGGGAAGCGCACATAGAGATCGTCAACAGAGAGGAGAGGCTTGCTATCGTAGCGCGCAGTGTCCTGATTGCGCTCCTCCCCTGCCACCACCGGCACACCGTCGCGCATGGTCATGACCGGCATTCGCTTGGGAAAGGCTTCGCCCGTCATGCTGCCAAGTTTCGGCACCGCCGACAGCAGCGTTTTGGTATAGGCATGCTGCGGCTTTGAGAAAATCTGTCCGACTGGACCTTCCTCTACCTTTTTACCCTTCCACATCACGATGACATCGTCGGCCATTTCCGCCACCACACCCATGTCATGCGTGATGAAAATTACCGCCATTTCAAGCTCTTGCTGCAACTCCCTGATAATGTGCAGTATCTGGGCCTGAATGGTCACATCGAGAGCGGTCGTCGGCTCGTCGGCAATCAACAATTTCGGGCGGCAGGCGAGCGCCATGGCGATCATGACACGCTGACGCATACCGCCGGAGAGTTGGTGCGGATAGCGCTTCAACAGTCCTTCCGCATCCGGAAGCCGCACCATTTCGAGAAGTCGCTTGCCTTCTGCAAGCGCCGCCTGCTGGGTCATGCCCTCGTGCAGCATCAGAACTTCGGATATCTGGTTGCCGATAGTGAAAACCGGGTTTAGCGAAGTCATCGGCTCCTGGAAGATCATGGCGATCTCCTTGCCGCGAATGCTTCGCATCGTCTTCTGGTCAGCCTTGAGCAGATCGCGCTCGCCCAACATAATTCGACCTGAGGGGAACTTCGCGCCGCTCATATCGGCAAGCCGCATGATGGAAAGCGACGTAATCGACTTGCCTGAACCGGATTCCCCCACCACAGCCAACGTCCGACCGGGATGGACCGAAAAGCTCAAATCGTCAACGACACGGCTTGCCCCAAATTCGACACTGAGGCCATCGACGGTCAGCAAAGGCTTTGAAACTGGCTCACTCAATTCGGTTCCGCTCAAACTCTGACCCTCTTAAAGTGTGATGGCAGACCGCGTGGCCTGATTGAATGCGCCGGACATGAATCGCAAAAGGGCCGCCACCTCCGAAAGCGTTTCTTCCGAAGGTCGTGCATTGGAAGTGGAATCGACCAGAAGACGCTCCCGAATCTGCGCATAACGCGCACAAGCTTCGGCCCCCTTGGCGGTGATCTTTACCGTTTTTTCCTTGGCAGCCTTGCCGGTGGTCAGCAAGCCGGCACTTTCAAGCTTGCGAATGGCATAAGTTGCAATGTGCGTGTCTTCAATATCGAGAACGAGGCAGATATCGGCCAGTTTCTTTTCGCGATCCCGATGGCGGATCGAGTGGAGAATAAGCACTTCGATAGGGGAAAGACCCGGCAATCCTGCCGCAGCCATGCAACGTACCATCCAACGGGAAAACGCATGAGACGCGAGAATAAGGCCATACTCGACCTCGGACATGCCGGGTGAACCGCCTTCAGCGAGATGGGCGGATGAAACGATGGGGCCAATCGAAGCAACAGGACGCAGATGCTTGGGCAGCGCAACTTCCTCGAAACTCGCTTCCCGAATCTCGGTGGAGAACGTCGCAGTTACTTCACCGTCCCTTTTCTTCCCCATTCTTGCTGCTCCCTCATTTATGTGTATTTTATGTCACCATCTTATCGACATTTTGTCAATAAAGTGGGACTATGAAATTCTGAAAAGATGTCAAAATGCACCAGTTGCATTGGATGAGGGAGCCGATAATGAGCGGAACGGGACGTGGAGTATGGGATTTCTGGATCGACCGCGGCGGCACATTTACCGACGTTATCGGGCGCGATCCACAGGGCCAGCTTCATGCGCGCAAGGTTCTCTCCGAAAACCCGTCTGCCTATAAGGATGCTGCCGTCCAGGGCATTCGCCTACATCTGGGCCTGAAAGCCGGCGATCCGGTCCCCGCCGGAATCATCGGAGAAGTCCGTATGGGCACGACAGTCGCCACCAATGCGCTGCTGGAGCGCAAGGGCGAGCGGCTGGCGCTGGTGACCACCAGAGGCTTTCGCGATGCGCTGCGCATCGGCTATCAGGAACGCAAGAACATCTTTGCAACCGAGATCATCAAGCCGGAGGCGCTCTACGAAAAGGTGATCGAACTGAATGAGCGCGTACAGGCTGACGGGACAATTGAAACGGCGCTAGATCCCGCCGAAGCCGAAAGCGCACTGGTCGCACTGAAAGAACAGGGCTACAAATCCATCGCCATCGCCCTCATGCATGCTTATAAGTTCCCCGCGCATGAGGCTGAAATTGCTCGCATTGCGCGCGACCTTGGCTTTGAGCAGGTCTCTGTCAGCCATGAAGTTTCGCCGCTGATCAAGCTGGTCGGACGGGGCGACACCACCGTCGTTGATGCATATCTGTCACCCGTTCTCCGCCGCTACGTTGCACAGGTATCAAACGAACTGGATGTCGAGCGCACCGGCGCGCGCGTCATGTTCATGATGTCGTCGGGCGGCCTTACGGCGGCGGATCTCTTTCAGGGCAAGGACGCCATCCTCTCCGGTCCGGCGGGCGGTGTCGTCGGTCTCGCCCGCACCGGCGAAACGGCCGGTTTCCCGAAAGTCATCGGCTTCGACATGGGCGGCACTTCTACAGACGTGGCCCATTTCGACGGCGAATATGAACGTGCTTTCGAGACGGAAGTGGCTGGTGTTCGTGTTCGCGCACCCATGATGCTGATCCACACGGTTGCCGCTGGCGGTGGCTCGATCCTGCATTACGACGCCGGGCGCTTCCGTGTCGGTCCGGATTCGGCAGGCGCCAACCCGGGCCCGGCCTGCTATCGTAATGGCGGACCTCTCGCAGTCACCGACGCCAACGTCATGCTTGGCAAGCTGCTGCCGGAATTTTTCCCGGCGATCTTTGGCCCTGAACAGAACCAGCCTCTAGACGTTGAGCGGGTGCGCGAACTCTTCACCGCGCTCGCTGCCGAAATCGGTGACGGTCGTTCGCCTGAAGCAGTGGCGGACGGTTTTATCCGAATTGCGGTGGCCAATATGGTTGAGGCCATCAAGAAAATCTCAGTCCAGCGCGGATACGATGTGACGCGCTATGCCCTCAACTGCTTTGGTGGAGCTGGGGGCCAGCATGCGTGTCTCGTGGCGGACGCGCTCGGCATGAAAAGTATCCTTCTTCATCCGATGTCGGGGCTCCTGTCAGCGTATGGCATGGGCCTTGCTGATATTCGCGCCACGCGCCAAAAAGCGCTTGGCGTCCCACTCGATATCGACGCTCCAAAAGCGTTGAAGGAGCTAGGCGAAGAACTTGCGCAGGAATGCGTTGCCGAACTCACTATACAAGGCATCGAAGCAGATGCCATTGAACGACATCTGCGCGCTCACATCCGCTATGCAGGCACCGATACGGTCCTCTCCGTTGAAGCCACCTTCCCCGAAGAGGACAGCGCCGACCGTCTTCGCGCCGAGTTTGAAGCCGCGCATAAGCGCCGTTTCGGCTTCATTGCGGAAAACAAGGCTCTCGTTATCGATGCTGTCGAAGTAGAAGCCGTTGGCGGCGGCGCGGGTGAAACCGAAAGCGCGCAATCACTTGAGAGCGATCTGGAAGCCGCAACAGCCGAGCGGACACGCTTCTTCTCGCAAGGCGAATTGCACGATGCGGGCGTTGTCTTGCGCGAACAGATGCAGCGCGGCCAGACTGTTACCGGCCCGGCGATCATTATCGAGAAGAACCAGACAATCGTCATCGAAGACGGATGGCAGGCGCGTCTGAGCGCCCATGACCACGTGGTGCTGACACGTATCAAGGCGCTTCCCGCCCGTACGGCCATCGGCACTGAAGCCGATCCCGTCATGCTTGAGATTTTCAACAATCTCTTCATGTCCATCGCCGAACAGATGGGCGTGACGCTTCAGAACACTGCCTATTCGGTCAATATCAAGGAGCGTCTCGACTTCTCCTGCGCTGTTTTCGATGCTGCAGGCAATCTCGTTGCAAATGCGCCTCATATGCCGGTGCACCTGGGCTCCATGGACGCATCGGTTGCCACCGCCATTCGCGAAAACAGCGAGATCAAGCCCGGTGATGTATTCCTCATCAACGCCCCATATAATGGCGGCACTCACCTTCCCGACCTCACCGTCTGCACGCCGGTCTTCGACGATGACAATCGTGTAATCCGGTTTTGGGTCGCAAGCCGTGGACATCACGCGGATATTGGCGGCATCTCGCCGGGATCCATGTCGCCGCTTGCGGTCAATATCGAGCAGGAAGGCGTCTATATCGACAATTTCAAGCTGGTGGCCCGGGGTACGTTCCGGGAAGATGCACTGGCTGATCTGTTGACCGGCGCAACCTATCCTGTCCGCAACCTGACCCAGAACGTCAACGATTTGAAGGCGCAGATAGCAGCCAACGAAAAGGGTGTTGCCGAGCTGAAAAAGATGATCGGGCTTTTCGGCGAGGATGTCGTGAAGGCTTACATGGGCCATGTTCAGGACAATGCTGCCGAGAGCGTGCGCCGAGTGCTGGACAAGCTGCCGGATGGCCATTTCACCTATGAAATGGATCAGGGTTGCAAGATCGAAGTGCGAGTTACGATCGACAAGGAAAAGCGTGAAGCGACTGTCGATTTCACTGGCACGTCCGAACAGCGTTCCGACAATTTCAACGCACCACAACCTGTTACCCGTGCGGCTGTGCTCTATGTGTTCCGCGTGCTGGTCGAAGGCGACATTCCGATGAATGCGGGTTGCCTGCGCCCGATCAAGATTATCGTGCCGGAAGGCTCCATGCTTTCACCACGCTATCCGGCAGCGGTCGTGGCCGGAAATGTCGAGGTAAGTCAGGCTGTTACCAACTGTCTGTTTGGCGCGACCAGGGCGATGGCCGCAGCCCAAGGCACCATGAACAATCTGACATTCGGCAACGACGAATATCAATATTACGAAACCATCTGCTCGGGCGCACCAGCCGGCCCCGGCTTCAATGGCGCGGATGCGGTGCATACACATATGACCAATTCACGCCTGACCGACCCGGAAATTCTTGAAACCCGTTTTCCGGTATTGCTGGAAGATTTCCACATTCGGGAAGGATCGGGCGGCAAGGGCAAATGGAGCGCTGGCGACGGCACCAAGCGCACGATCCGGGCATTGAAGAGGCTGGAATTCGCCATTCTCTCCGGGCATCGCCGCGTGGCGCCCTTCGGCCTCGATGGCGGCGAGGCGGGACAAACCGGCCGTAACGAAGTGCGCCGCGGGGACGGTTCGGTTGAAGTGCTTGGCAATTGCGACCAGACCGTTCTGGAGGCAGGTGAAGCCTTCACCGTCGTCACACCGACCGGTGGCGGGTACGGAAAACCGGAATAATCCGACATTCTAAAGATTTCGCCGCCTTCAAGGCGGCGTTTTCATTTCGAGGCATACCTTAGCGAGCCAGAATCCCGACGATCAATGGAAGCGTCTTCCTGTTTCTCATCTGGACAAATACCCCAGATGGAATACAATTTCATCCTGTCGCTGATAATTAGAAATAAACTCTCAATTGAGGGACGTTGCGACCCGGTTTCGACGCATCATTAGAATTAAATTTCTGCGATCAATAGGACATCAACCAGATCACGGATACCACAATGAAATTCGCTCAGATTCTCGCTACCGCAGGCATCATTCAGGCAGTTCTCCTCACTGGCGCAATGGCCGGAGAAAATCTCGACGCCATCAAGTCGGCTGGTGTCTTGAAAATTGGGACTGAAGGCACCTATGCGCCGTTTACCTATCACGACAAGGACAACAAGCTCGTTGGTTTCGACGTCGAAATCGGTGAAGCGGTTGCCGCCAAGCTCGGCGTTAAGCCGGAATTCGTTGAAGGCAAATGGGATGGTCTCATCGCAGGTCTTGATGCCAAGCGTTATGACGCCGTCATCAATCAGGTAGGCATTACCGAAGAACGCCAGAAGAAATTCAACTTCTCCAATCCCTATATCGTTTCGAAGGTCGTTCTGATCGTCAACGACAAGAACGATACGATCAAGGACTTTGCGGATCTCAAGGGCAAGAAATCGGCTCAGTCCCTCACCAGCAACTATGGGAAACTGGCGAAGGAAGCTGGCGCCGAACTCGTTGCTACTGATGGCTTCGACCAGTCGATCCAGCTGGTTTTGACCGGCCGCGCCGACGCCACACTTAATGACAGCTTGTCATTCCTCGATTTCAAGAAGCACCAACCGAAGGCACCGGTCAAGGTTGTCGCCGAAAAGGAAAATGCGGATGCGTCCGGCATTATTGTCCGCAAGGGCGACGACGAACTCGTGGCGGCCATCAACAAGGCCCTCGATGAAATCAAGGCCGACGGCACCTACGACAAGATTTCGCAGAAATATTTTGGCCAGGACGTCTCCAAGTAAGCGTCGTCTCGGTTCATGCCGCGAAGCCGGAAGCTACTTCCGGCTTCGTTTTATTGTGAGCGCGAAAAACTATTCCAACGACATGAATGCCAGACTGTATAAGATATGAGCGCCCAGCTTCATTTCAGTCTGACGCTTAGATATTGATGAGGAGCCGAAGAACGTGCCCGACTGGCTTCAACTAATGGCGGAGTCCCTGCCCACCCTTCTGTGGGCTGGATTGATTTTCACCATCCCCCTCACTCTTTTGTCCTTTGCTTTCGGCCTTACGTTGGGCCTGTTGACAGCACTTGTACGGCTATTCGCGCCGCTCTGGCTTTCGTCCATCGCCCGCTTTTATGTCTGGATATTCCGCGGCACACCACTGCTTGTGCAGTTGTTCGTAATCTTTTACGGCCTGCCCAGTGCAGGCATCTATCTGGATGCTTTTCCTGCGGCGGTAATCGGCTTCACCCTAAGCGTCGGCGCCTATAGTTCGGAGATAATCCGGGCTGTGATATCAGCCGTTCCGAAAGGTCAATGGGAAGCCGCTTATTCCATCGGGATGAGTTGGCGTCAGGCCCTCTCGCGCACCATTCTGCCACAGGCGACCCGTACGGCAGTACCACCGCTTTCCAATTCCTTCATTTCCCTGGTGAAGGATACCTCGCTCGCCGCCGCAATCACAGTGCCGGAGCTTTTCCAATCAGCACAACGCATCGTGGCCACCACTTATGAACCTCTCATCCTCTATATCGAAGCGGCTCTGATCTATCTGGTGATGAGTTCCGTTCTCTCTGCCCTGCAGGTACGGCTGGAACGACGCTTCGGTCGCTATGGCGGCACGCTGGAGACAAACGCATGATCGAGCTGCAACACATCGTGAAGCGTTTTGACGACGCGGTCATTCTCAACGACATCAACGTTGCAATTGCAGAGGGAACGGTAACCGCGCTTGTGGGCCCGTCCGGCGGCGGCAAGAGCACGCTGTTGCGCTGCATCAATCTGCTGGAGGTACCGACCTCCGGCACTCTTGTTCTGGGTGGCCAGAGCCTCAGCTTCGAGCCTGACCGCAAGCCCAGCTGGCAAGCGATCCAGTCAATCCGCCGCCAGACGGGTATGGTTTTTCAGAACTTCCAGCTCTTTCCACACCAGACAGCGATCCAGAATGTGATGGAAGGACTCGTTACCGTCCTGAAATGGCCGAAGGACAGGGCCAAGGAACGTGCGATGGAACTGCTCACGAAAGTGGGCATGGCGCACAAGGCAGATGCCTGGCCTTCGACCCTTTCCGGTGGACAGCAGCAACGCATCGCTATTGCGCGTGCACTGGCACCCTCGCCGCGTGTGCTGTTATGCGACGAACCTACCTCGGCGCTCGACCCCGAGTTGGCATCAGAGGTCGTTGATGTTCTGAGCAAGCTCGCCCGGGAAGGCACAACCATGGTGATCGCGACACATGATCTGCGGCTTGCATCGAAGATTGCAAAAAATGTCGTCTTCCTCGAGTCGGGCAATATTGTTGAAACCGGCTCCGCACACGAAGTTTTCACCCGGCCTACGCGTGAGCGCACGAAACAATTCGTCGCGACAATCAACGCAGCCCATACTTACGATATTTAACCTGTAGCCAGGTCGGTTCCGTAAGGGCTTTCGCCACCAGCGAAAGCCCTCGGCACGCCGTTGGTTCAAATTTCATACGTGTATTCGAAATTTTCCGGCGGCTCCCGACAGCCTGCCCCTTGGTAAAACAGAAAACCACTGTTACATTATGCACAACGTAGAAATTGAAGCGCCTTGCTTGCGTCCTCACAGGTTCGCGCGGCGCCATAAGGACAAGAACCTTGAAGAACCCCGACGAGCGCACCGCAGAAACGGTGCATCAAGGGGCGTCCGGCGGACAATCGGGCAATTCGCAAGCCTGGAATCCGTCCGATAACGGCAAGCGCAGACCGCGCAAAAAAGCCGTTGCAGATATCGGTAATGCCCGTAGTGCATCCGATTCAGGACGCTCAAAAGCACAGGACGAAACCGAAGGCACGAGTTCGCAGGCCCAGCGTAAACGTGCGCGTCGGCGTCGGCGCGGCAAGTCCGTGCCAGCCCTTGAAACCTCGTCACAAAAGCCAGCCGCTACAGATCCGGGCAACAACCAACAGCGGTCTCCGGGAAAATCTCGAATCGCCGCCGGCGTGCACGTAAAAAGAAGCAATCGCGGCAACTTGGTGCTCAGACGCCGCCGGCAGCTGAAGTATCGGTCAAGACTTCGCATAATGCTGTGCGTGCAGAGAACCCGCACGTCCCTGTCCAAAACAAGCGTAAGGGCACCAATGGCCAGACGCCCAGAGCCAGCAACGGCGTGCAGCACGACAAGGGTGATGCCCCCCTTTACGCAGCTTTGGATCTCGGCACCAACAATTGCCGGTTGCTGGTAGCATCCCCGACAAGACCTGGTCAGTTCCGGGTCGTGGATGCGTTTTCGCGGATTGTGCGGCTTGGGGAAGGCTTGAGCGCCACCGGTCGGCTCAGTGACAATGCAATGGATCGCGCAGTGGAAGCGCTGAAGATTTGCCGCGACAAACTGGCAGGGAAAAAAATCAGACGGTCGAGGCTGATCGCGACCGAAGCCTGCCGTTCGGCATCGAATGGCGAGCAGTTTCTGGAACGAGTCCGTGCGGAAACCGGTCTTGAACTGGAGATCGTGGACCGGCAAACAGAGGCCCGCCTGGCAGTTTCTGGGTGCGGCACTCTGGTAACTCGTGAAACGGATGCCGTGGTGTTGTTCGATATTGGCGGCGGTTCTTCAGAAATCGCCCTGATCGATGTTTCCCGTCGACGTCCCCACGCCTTGCCGAGCACATCATGGCCTGGACGTCTCTTCCCGTCGGCGTCGTGACGCTGGCAGAACGTTTCGGCGGACGGAATGTCACGCAGGAAAGCTTCGATTCCATGGTTTCCCATGTAACCGATCTGCTTGCGCAATTTGCCGAGCGGCAGTGCCTTGGGAACCTTACCGCCAGCCCGCGCTTCCATCTGCTTGGCACATCCGGAACTGTGACCACTCTGGCCGGAATACATCTCGGACTTGAACGCTACGACCGTCGGCGAGTCGACGGAATGTGGATGGGCGCCGAAGACGTAACGCAAATGACCAACCGCCTGCTGTCGTGGGATTTTGATGCACGCGTAGCCAACCCGTGTATTGGCGCGGATCGCGCCGATCTGGTATTGGCAGGCTGTGCTATCCTTGACGCAATACGCAAAGTGTGGCCGAGCGAGAAGCTACTCGTTGCCGACCGTGGTCTGCGTGAAGGCATTTTGACCGAACTGATGTCGCGCGATGGCGCATGGCGGCACAATCGCGCAACAGGCGCTAGAAACAGGCACTGATGATGAGCAAGACAGGCGGCAATAAAAGCGGAGTGAAAACTGGCGGTCGCGGGGGCGCGGGCTCCAGCAATCTGCAGGTGCGCGTGAAGAAAAAGGCAGGCACGATCAAGGAATCGTCGCGCCGTTGGCTTCAACGCCACCTGAACGATCCTTACGTGCATAAGTCCAAGCAAGACGGCTATCGTTCACGTGCGGCCTACAAGCTCATTGAAATCAACGACCGTTATAATCTGCTCAAAAAAGGCCAAAAGATCATCGATCTCGGGGCCGCGCCGGGCGGGTGGTCCCAAATTGCGGCCAAGGTTGTCGGTTCAACCGACGAAGACCCGCACGTCGTTGGCATAGACTATCTCCACGTCGATCCCCTTCCCGGCGTCGTTCTGCTGGAAATGGATTTTCTGGACGACGAAGCACCGCGGAAGCTGATGGAAGCTCTGGGAGACAAACCCGATCTGGTCATTTCGGACATGGCTGCCCCGACCACCGGCCACCGCCGTACCGATCATCTGCGCACCGTACATCTTTGCGAAGTCGCTGCCGATTTTGCCATTTCGGTTCTAAAGCCGGGTGGACATTTTCTTACAAAGACTTTCCAGGGCGGCACCGAAAACGAACTCCTGGCACTGCTCAAGCAGAAATTCCGCTCTGTGCATCATGTAAAGCCACCGGCATCCCGCGCCGAGTCCGTGGAGCTTTATCTGCTCGCTCGCGATTTCAAGGGCTAAGGCTTATTTTCCAGTGGAGGTACTCGCAGCTTCTATTGTTGCGTGCTCCTCGCTACGGTGTTTCTTGACGGTCGGCGCGGCTAGTTCCTTGCCAGCATCCGGCGCAAGCCGGGCAAACCAGAGAAAAGCCAAGGCCGAAACAGCGGCAACCACGAAGAAGCCGATGTGGAAATCTACGAGTTCGAGGTGGGCTCTGCGAAGAGATGTGCTGATCTCCAGAATACCACCTGCCAATGCGACCCCGATAGCGATGGAAACCTGCTGGGCAACGGCCGTGATGGGCGTAGCCTGACTGGTCTTTTCGTCGGGTATTTCCGCAAAGGCCAGCGCGTTGACCCCGGTGAAGAACAATGAGCGCGCAAAGCCTCCCACCAACAGAAAACCAATGATGATCCAGTAAGGCGTCGTTGGCGTAAACAGCCCATTGACCGCAATGAAGCAGGCCGAGATCAAAGAACCTGCCATCAGGCGCGCCGGAAACCGACAAGGACAAAGATGCGCTTTGCACCGAATTTCATGCTGATCGCGCCAATTGCCGACACAAATGTCATCATGCCCGATTGAAAGGGTGTGAGACCGAAACCCAGCTGAAACATCAACGGCAACAGAAACGGAATGGCACCAATCCCAAACCGGAAAATGCTGCCACCAATAACCGCTGCGCGGAACACCTGATTATCAAAAAGCTTCAGGTTCAACAAAGGGTCGTCGACCCTTTTCGCATGCTGTAGATACAGAACCGTGCAGACGACACCGATTGCAAGGGTGGTAAAACCAACCGCAGGCGGCAAAGCTGGCAGACTGACTACCGACAGTCCGAACACCACCCCGGACATGGCGATGCCCGAAAGAAAAAAACCTGTCCAATCAAGTCGCTTTACGATGCGCTCGTCGTTATCTGGAAGGAACCGGCTGGCAAACCAGATCCCCACGAAACCGATCGGCACGTTGATGAGGAAAATCCAATGCCAGGTCAGGAATGTCGTGATGAAGCCGCCCACCGGCGGGCCGACAAGCGGCCCGACCATCGCAGGGATTGTCAGCCAGGCCATGGCTGAAACGAGTTCACTGCGTGGGGTCGAACGAATAAGGACGAGACGCCCAACGGGGGTCATCATCGCGCCGCCCATGCCCTGCAAAAACCGTGCAATGACGAAAGCGGTGAGTGAATTCGATGCGGCGCAAGCAACGGACCCAACCACGAACACCGCTATCGCCGCCCGAAACACATTCTTGGCTCCAAAACGATCAGCCATCCAGCCGCTGACGACAATAAAAACCGCGAGCGCAACAAGGTAAGCCGTCAGCGCCAGCTTGAGCGCAATGGGGCTTGTGCCGATATCGGCTGCGATAGCGGGAAGCGAAGTCGAGATGACATTCGAATCCATCTGCTCCATGAACAGGGCTATGGCCAACACGAGAGGAATGATGCGATTCACGATGATATTCCGAATAAACGGGCACGAAAGGATCGGCAATTCTATGTAGCGCCCAACTAATTATTGCTAGCCGAACGGCGTCACAATGCAGTGAATGCGCGATAAAATCAGTCATTTCTCGCGGTTTAGGCTCAAGACGATCGCCGTAGACCGGCACCGGAATGCCTCACGCGAGATTTCAGCCGTTCACATTTGTGTAAAACAGGGTTGCGCTTCCCGTAACAGCTTGTTACATTTCGTTACAGTTTCACGAAGCTTCGAACCGGGTGGGGGGCCGCTCCGGTTCAAGGAGGTAGGAAATGAACGATATTACAAGAACCGCTATCATCTATGGAATGATGATCATTTCGCTCAACACTGCCCTCGCAGTCGGTCTTCTCGGACTTGATTTCCTGCGTTAACGCGCCCCAAGCAAGTTTTTGCCCTCCAGGCACTCATGAAAAAGAGCGTTTCCATTCATTGGAAGCGCTCTTTTCATTTCCAGCGGTTGAAATGCGCAACCCCGAGACTGCCCTGTCCGAGCCACGGGTCAGAGAATGCGGGCCTGACTGTTCGGATCGAAGAAAACCGACTTGTCGAGATTGAAAGCCAGCCGGGCCGGCTGCCCTGCGGTGATGCGGGCATCGGCGCGTAGACGTGCCACGACATGCTTGCCGCCCAGACGCGTGACCGCGAACGTGTCGGAGCCCGCCGGCTCGACAACGTCGATAAGGCTGTCGCCTTCCACGATTGCGTCGGCATTGCGGTCTGCTCCATCGGGATCGGTCAATGCCTCGGGGCGGATGCCGAACACGATATCCTTGCCTTCATAGGCACCGAGACCCTGCGGTGCTGTCTTCAACGGAAGCTTGAGCGGTTCGCCCTCACCGCGCTTGAGATTAATCGCATAACCCGAACCATTTTTTTCGACCTGTGCTGTCAGCAAATTCATTGCTGGGGAGCCCATGAAATCGGCAACGAACATGTTGGACGGGTTATTATAAATCTCGGCCGGCGTGCCGAACTGCTGCAAGATTCCATCCTTCAGGACTGCAATCTGGGTAGCCAGCGTCATCGCCTCGATCTGATCGTGCGTCACATATACGATCGTGGTCTTCATCCGGCTATGCAGCCGTTTGATTTCCGTGCGCATATCAACGCGCAGTTTTGCGTCGAGATTCGATAGCGGTTCATCAAAAAGGAAGACCTGAGGATTGCGCACCAGAGCACGCCCCATGGCCACGCGCTGACGTTGGCCACCGGAAAGCTGGCTCGGCTTGCGATCCAGCAAATGACCGATCTGGAGTATGTCGGCGACTTCCTGAATAGCCTTGTCACGCTCGGCCTTTGGAACCTTGCGAATTTCCATGCCGAAAGCGATGTTCCCGGCAACCGTCATATTCGGGTAAAGCGCATAGGACTGGAAGACCATTGCAATATCGCGCTGCGACGGATGCAGCCCTGCAATAGACTTGCCGTTGATTGAGATGTCCCCGGAAGTGATGGGCTCAAGCCCAGCAATCGTGTTGAGCAGCGTGGACTTGCCGCAGCCGGACGGCCCGACGAGAACCAGAAAACCGCCTTCGTCGATCTCGATATTGATATCCTTCAAAACCGAAACATTGCCGTAGGACTTGTAGAGGTCGGATATTTTCAGAAAAGACATTTGCAACTTATCCCTTAACGGCGCCGGACATCAGGCCTCGTACAAAATAGCGGCCGGAAACAATGTAGACGATCAGCGTCGGCAGAGCAGCGAGGATGGCTGCTGCAAAATGGACGTTGTACTCCTTGACGCCGGTGGAGGAGGAAACCAGATTGTTGAGTGCTACCGTCATCGGGGTAGAATTCGCACCCGAGAAGGAAGCACCAAACAGGAAGTCATTCCAGATATTGGTGAACTGCCAGATCACGGAAACGACAATGATCGGTCCTGAGGATGGCAGCAAAATCCGCCAGAATATCTGGAAAAAGCTTGCCCCGTCGATCTGGGCTGCGCGAACCAGTTCCGTTGGAAAAGCCTCGTAGTAGTTGCGGAAATAAAGCGTCGTGAACCCGATACCGTACACCACGTGCACGAGGATCAGCCCCCAGATCGTGCCGGCAATTCCCAGGAAACCAAGAACGCGCGCCATAGGAATGAGCACGATCTGAAATGGGATAAAGCACGACAACAACAGCAGGCCGAAGAAGATATCTGAGCCGCGAAATTGCCATTTGGTCAGTACGTAGCCGTTCAACGCGCCAACAATGGTCGAAATAGCAACCGCCGGCACGACCATAAGGATCGAGTTGATGAAGAACGGCTTCAACCCGGTAGGCTGCACCCCGATCTGGGCAGTGGACCAGGCCGATAGCCATGGCTCGATGGTCCACTGTTGCGGCAGGTTCAACATTCCCCCTTGACGGATTTCCTCGAGGGGTTTGAACGAGTTAACCAGCATCACATAGAGCGGCAGCAGATAGTAGAAAGCGAAGACCAGCAACGCGGTATAGATCAGCGCCCGTGTCAGCTTTCCACTGCTGATGGCATTGTCTTGCGGTTGGGCGCTCATGACCGCGACCCTCCGCGAATTTCCGAATAAAGGTAAGGGATGATGATCGAGAAGATCATGACCAGCATGATAATAGCGGACGACGCGCCGATACCCATCTGGTTCCGCGTGAAGGTGTAGGAATACATGAAAGTTGCTGGCAGTTCCGTGGCCTGTCCCGGTCCACCGCCGGTCAACGCGATAACAAGGTCATATGCCTTGATCGCAAGATGAGCGAGAACCACGAAAGCGGATAGAAACACCGGGCGCATCAACGGAATGATGATGCGGCGATAGATTGTTCCGGTTGACGCACCGTCGATCTGGGCTGCCTTGATGATTTCGTTATCTACCCCACGCAAGCCCGCGAGAAACATCGCCATCACAAATCCGGAGGACTGCCACACCGCAGCAATCACCAGACAGTAGATTGCCATGGTATTGCTCTTGATCCAGTTGAAGGAGAAACTCTCCCAACCCCATAAATGCATTGTGTTTTCCAGTCCAATGCCTGGGTCGAGGAACCACTTCCATGCCGTTCCGGTAACGATGAAGGACAGGGCCATCGGGTAGAGGTAGATCGGCCTAAGGATGCCTTCGCCGCGTATCTTCTGGTCAAGAAGGATCGCCAGAAATAATCCGATCACCGAACAGATAATGATGTAGAGCGAGGCAAAAATCGCAAGATTGGTGATCGCACGCCACCAATGGGGCAAAGCCCATAATTTGGTATAATTCGCAAGTCCGACGAAACCAAAGGACGGCAGCATTCGGCTATTGGTGAGGGAAAGGATGCCGGTATAGATTATGAAACCGTAGACGAACACGAGCACTATCAAAAAGCTCGGTCCCAGAACCAGCTTTGGCACCAGTTCCTGTAATCGGCTGTTACGCTGCATATTTGCGCCACCCTGTTTACGTCGCCCGCTTAGCCCACATCAGCAGGCTGTCCGTCCGGACGTCTGTTTGATCAGCATTCCAACGCGTCAGCATTATGCGCAACAGAATGCACCCGATAAGCTCAGTCTGCCGCCGTCTCCGATGGAAACATGCAGACGTCCATCATGCAATTATTGTTTTGATTTCCGGCTCTTGCTGCCACCGCTTCCAACATCTGGAGCACGGAGATAATGGCGTCCGGGAACACTCCCGGACGCTCTCGCTGTTATTTCGCAGCTTCAACTGCCGATACGAGTTCCTTGACAGCGTCTTCAGATGAGAGCTGGCCGTTGAACTGACGTGTGACGACGTCATAGATGGCGTTCTTGACCGCAGCCGGGTTGGCGTAGCCGTGTGCCATGGAACCCAGCATCGTACCCTTTTCGCTCGCTTCCCTCTCGTCAGCGATGGCCTTCTTGCCGCAAGCATCGAAGTCGGTATCAGGTACATCGGTACGGGCTGGGGCAGAGCCCTTCACCACGTTAAAGGCCGATTGGAATGTCGGGCTTTCGATCGCGGACGCCATTTCCAGCTGCGCCGGGACCTTGTCATCCGAAATCTTGAACATTGCAAACATATCGGAATTGAAGGTGATCGCGCCCTGCGTGCCTGGATAGCGGATGCAGACGAAGTCTTCACCCGGCTTCTTGCCAGCCTTGACAAACTCGCCCTTTGCCCAGTCACCCATGAACTGAAGACCGGCCTTGCCTTCAATAACCATAGCGGAAGCAAGGTTCCAGTCGCGGCCAGAGAAGTTGTCGTCAACATAGGAACGAAGCTTCGTCATACGGTCGAAAGCCTGCTTCATCGTATCGCTGCCGAGCGTGTCGGGATCAAGATCGACGAAAGCTTTCTTGTAGAAGTCCGTACCGAAGGAAAGTACGACGGCATCGAAAATTGTCGCGTCCTGCCACGGCTGACCACCGTGAGCGACAGGCGTGATCCCGTGTTCCTTGAACTTGTCAAGCAGCGCGATCAGTTCGTCCCAGTTTGCAGGCTCCTTGCCGCCAGCCTTGTCGAGCGCGGCCTTGTTGATCCACATCCAGTTGGTGGAGTGGACGTTGACAGGCGCCGCAATCCAATGGCCGTCATACTTTGCGAATTCCTGCAGAGGAGCCGGAATAACTTTTTCCCATCCTTCCTTGGTGGCGATCTCGTCAAGATTGCCAAGAGCACCCTGCTCTGCCCAGTCGCGAATATCGAATCCGAGCATCTGCACAGCCGTCGGCGCGTTGCCTGCCGTGACACGTGCGCGCAACACCGTCATAGCTTCCGTGCCGCCGCCGCCAGCCACCGGCATATCGGTCCAGCTGATGCCCTTCTTTTCAAGATCCTTCTTGAGAACGTCGAGCGCGGCGGCTTCACCGCCGGCGGTCCACCAGTGCAGAACTTCAACATTCTGCTTATCTTGGGCGTTGGAAATCGGCGACATTCCAGCGAGCAAAGCGCAGGCGGCCGTACCCATCGCAGCGAGCTTCAAAAGTTTATGCATATCTACCTCCCGTAGAAACCAACAAAACTAACTAACGGATATCCGGGCAGGCTCTCGCTTCTGCGCGGCGATCCATCGCGTCATTCCCATCCGGGCCTCCTCGGCACGGATCCGAAACCGGCTGCTTCGCATATCCGGTTCCTCGCTTTTCCACTGCCGCAACAAAATGCGAAAGCTGCCGCTTTCGCCTGCGCCCAGCCACCCTCACGACGTACTAACCGAGATCCTCCATCTTACTCTTACGCCGCTTCACCCGAATTGACAACGTTGTCTTTATGGGACGCGAAGGTATCCCCAAGACAAGCTGTGACGCACAGGATAGGCCCAAACCCCATCGGCGTGTCAATATGCTCGAAAGATAAAACGGGAGAAATTCAATCGAATAAACCATGGGTAGCACTCCCTGCCTAGAAACTCCCTAGAAATTCAAGGATTAATTGCTTGAGACGCTGCAATTTTCCAAGGCGGATTCGACCATGAAATAACAGCGCGGAAATTTCTCACGCCATACTGGACAAGACCGCGAGGAGATCATAATTTCAGGCCGCTCGCACAATGGTGTGCGGGCTTGTTCTCGGGGCGGGGTGAAACTCCCCACCGGCGGTATGAAGCGATAGTTTCGAGCCCGCGAGCGCCTGAACACATGCCGATTCGGTTATGGTTCAGGGTCAGCAGATCCGGTGAGATGCCGGAGCCGACGGTTAAAGTCCGGATGGAAGAGAGCGATTGAACGTCAGGATCGTGTCATTCCGGCACTGTCCATGCGTTCTGTTGTGCGCCCTGATTCTAGTTTCGTGAGGACCTATGAACCAGAGCTATCCGAACAAGACTTCATTCAAAATTGCATTTATTCAAGCCCGTTGGCACTCCGATGTTGTCGATGAGGCCCGCAAAAGCTTTATTGCCGAACTCTCGGCAAAAGCTGGTGCCAATGTGGAAGTCGAAATTTTCGACGTTCCCGGCGCCTATGAAATCCCCCTTCATGCCAAAACCCTGGCCAAGACTGGAAAATACGCCGCTATCGTCGGTGCGGCTTTCGTGGTGGACGGCGGCATTTACCGGCATGATTTCGTGGCAACTGCCGTCATTAACGGCATGATGCAAGTTGGGCTGGAGACTGAAGTTCCAGTGCTCAGCGTGGTCCTGACGCCGCATCATTTCCATGAAAGCAAGGAGCACCACGATTTCTTCCATGCCCACTTCAAGATCAAGGGCGTGGAAGCAGCGAATGCTGCTTTGCAACTTGTGAGTGAGCGTAGCCGTATTGCTGCGTTAGCGTAACGTGCGCTGACCGGCCTTTAAGAAAAGGCCGGTCCTTCTCCAATGATGCGCTCACGATGCGCATAAAGGTCGAAGTCGTCACCACGCACCAGTGCAACAAGCGTCAGGTTCGCTTCATCAGCCGTCCGAATGGCCAAAGCGGTTGGCGCAGAGATCGCAGCCAGAACAGGCGCGCCGAACATAACGGCTTTCTGCACCATTTCCACAGAAACGCGACTGGTAATTACAACGATACCGTCTTCTGGCGAGCACCCGATAAGCAAAACAGCCCCCACAAGTTTGTCCAATGCGTTGTGGCGCCCGACATCCTCGCGAACGGCGATAAGCCCATTGCCAGGAACATAAAAACCCGCCGCATGAACGGCATGGGTCTGAGAGTTCAATCGCTGCTCGTCTGCCAGAGATCCGACAGCTTGCGAAATATCGTGGGGAGAAAATGTTCGACCGCTTTGCTCCAAGGCCTGTAGGGACCGCAACGCATGGTCAATCGAGTCTATCCCGCAAAGACCACAGCCAACGGGGCCAGCCATGAACCTGCGTCGCGCGGCAAGCCTCTGTTCAGGCCGTTCAGACAATCTAATCTGTATGTCGATGCCCTTCTCAAATGCCACGACCTCGACGGTTTCAATCTCGGAAATATCGTCCACAATATTTTCGGTAAGGGTGAAACCGATCCCGAAGTCCTCAAGATTATCGGGGGTAGCCATCATCACGGCCTGGGTAGAACCGTTATAGCTCACCGCCACGGGCACTTCCTCCGGCACCACTCGCTCACCCTCATGGAAGCCCGACGCACGGTGGGCGATACGTGGAGTACTCCGGCTAACTTTGTGGATCGTCATCTCAACCGCTCTCCCGTCACCGCGCCCATTTTTCCCGGCAGTTTCATGTGGCATGAAAACAACTTTAATGTAAGTTGCCACCGGACAAGCCGTCGCAAGTTGGGCGGCAAGCGAGGAAAACATGGATATTCGCCAGATAGACGACAATTATTCGGTTTCAGGGCAAATCGAACCCGACGATGTGCGCGACATCGCTGCAGAGGGATTTCGCACGATCATCTGCAACCGGCCCGATGGCGAGGGAGGCCCCCAGCAGCCCGAATTCAGCGAAATTGCACGCGTCGCAGAAAAAGCAGGACTTGCAACCTATTATATTCCGGTCGTCGGCGGTCAGTTGACGCAAGAAGATGTGGATGCGATGGCAGCAGCACTGGACGAAGCCGAAGGGCCCATCCTTAGCTACTGCCGATCAGGTGCACGCTCTACGAATGTTTACGGGATAGTGCAGAGCCAAAAGCGCGGATAAAGAACGAGCGCAGGCTATGTGGGCGGTGGAGCCGCAAAGGCATTTCGAGGGTCTTTGCAAACATGGCGATCACCGTCCCGAAAGCCGGGCGCGACCCGAATGGACGGCGCGCGATGTGTGGGCGCAGTACTGGCGATAATAGCTCATGCCGGTACGTGTGACAGTCGCGACAACGCCGCCGAGAACCAAAAGCCAACCAATTGCCTGCGGCCAGTTGAAGCTTTCAATTCCGCCGCTCAGCGCGACAATGAAGATACCGGCCCAGAGCAACGCTGCCGTCCGGCGCCAGAATACAGGGTTAAGCTCGTCGAACACGGCCTTCCACAGCGAGTGAACAAGGCAGGCGAAGAAAAGGGCAGCGGCCAGACCGATATTGAGCAACTCGACCGGAAGCCATTGTTGCGAGGTGAGCATCGTTTCCATCATCCACTTGACTAAATTCGTATCCAAGAAATCCGCCAGAACGTTTCTTGCGATCCGAGTACTATTACTGTTCGTCCTATTCAGCTTTCGCTTTGTGGCCGCAACGTGTTACAAGCATGGAAAGCTCCCCCGGATAAATTCACTTATTATTGCGTTCACGCGAAATATCGTGTTGAAAACATTGCCCTATTCTGGGTGCTATGCCAGATCAAGGACTACGCAACCCCTTCCATTGCTTAACGAATTTGCGGTTCCGAGCCGTCGGCGCTTCGCTGCAATGTTCCGTTCACAATCGCATCAGATAACAGCTTTGTAACAATTCGGCACAGCAAGGCAGCCTTTAGAAATAGCGAAACCTCGCGGTTATTCACAAGGATCGGGCTTCTTAGCTGGCTTTTACTTGCCCCACAGCCGTTTTGTTGAGGCAGCGCGACGGGTCGATTGGAGCGGGCGCATTAGCCGGCCGGCCGAAAAGAAAGCCTTGAACCTGTTCACAGCCCTCTTCGATCACCATGCGGTGCTGGTCAAAGGTTTCGATCCCCTCGGCCACGACCGGCAGATCGAGACTGCGACCAAGCCCGACAATGGCTCGTACAATTGCTCTGGCGCTGACATCCGTTTCCATGCTGGTGATGAAGCTGCGGTCAATCTTGATCTTGTCGAATGGAAAACTTTGAAGATTGCTGAGCGATGAATAACCGGTCCCGAAATCGTCCATAACAATGCGAACTCCCGACTTCTTCATTCGACGCAGCAGTTCAAGAGTCGTCAGTCGATCCTTCATCAAAGCGGATTCGGTTACCTCCAGTTCCAGTCTCGTCGGATCAAGCCCGGTCTCTGCGATAACCGACCTGACGGTATCCGGCAGGCTGACGAGCCGGAACTGGACGGGAGACAGATTTACAGCGATGGACAGATGGCTCTCCCATTCGGCGGCCGTGCGGCAAGCCTCACGCAGAACCCATTCGCCCAGCGCCACGATTGTTCCCGTTTCCTCGGCAATAGGGATGAACACGTCCGGTGGTATCTGCCCGCGTTCCGGATGATTCCAGCGGACCAATGCCTCATAACCCGTACAACGCCCGTCAGACGTCGCAAACAAAGGTTGATAGGCGATACCGATCTGTCCCCGCACCATCGCGTGACGCAAATCCGCTTCTAGCTGGCGCCGCTCTCTTATCTCCTGATCCATTTCCGGGGAATAGAATGCAAATAATCCGCGCCCTTCCGTCTTCGCCCGATAGAGCGCGATATCTGCCGCATGCCGGATGGCTTCCGCATCCTTGCCATCATTTGGATATAGGGCAACGCCAATACTGACGCCGACAGCGGTCGGATCAAGCACGGTATTCAGCTCCAAGCGGAAGGCTTCCAGAATCTTCTCGCTCAGCTTCCGGGCACCTCTAGGCTGCGGGACGCCCACTTGCAGAATAATAAACTCGTCACCGCCGATGCGTGCGGCAGTATCTATGCCATTTACGCAGCGCTTCAGGATGCTGGAAACCGTCTTCAATACCCGGTCGCCTTCGGCGTGACCGAAAATGTCGTTCACAGCCTTGAACCGGTCCAGATCGAGTGCCAGCACGGCGAAAGGCTCGCGGCTGGGACGCGCAACGGCATTCGCCAACCTTTCCTCAAAAAACATGCGGTTGGGCAGATCGGTGAGCGCGTCATGACGCGCCATGTGCTCAATCTGGCGTTGAGCTGCGCGTTTTTCGGTAAGATCGCGTACGGCGAGCACCTCGCAAGGACGTCCCTGATATTCGATGGCATGGACCGCAAGCTCAAAAATGCGTTCATCATTGGGAAACCTTGGAGCCGCCTCGATAGCCTCGGCACGGCGAGCACAGACCGGAAGCCCGTCAGCCGCCAATAACAAAGTATCGGGTTCAATACCCATCAGCGACTTTTCGCTTCTCCGCATGAGCTCAGAGAACCGGGCATTCATCTCGACTATCCCGCCATCCCGTATAACGACCAAACCGTCTAATGTGGCGTTTGCAAACCCCTTCAAGTCCGTCATGTAACGGTCTATAAACACGGCAGAAATTGTCGCCAGCGCCACGCTACACACCACTGCCGCGATGGCAACAACGAGCCAGAGGCGTCCGATCCCAAGCGGATCGGCCGCGGGAAGAGTGGGGTTTGGGACCAGTTCAGTCGAGGCAACCGCGGTGAAATGGAGTGTGCAAACAGCGAGTATGCCTCCTACGGTCGGAAGCAGAATACGTGACCAGCCGGAAGCATTCGTCACAAACCAGAAAGCGGCCAGCAAAATCAGGACCGAGATTGCGCCGCCCACGAAGATCGGTGGAAGATCATAGTGTATGTCAGCCGCTGCTTTGATCGCACTCATGCCTGTGAAATGCATTGCGGCTATCGATAGCGTCGCCGAAATGGCCGCCATCAGAGCATATTTCAGCGCAGCACCCTTAAGTAGATGTAGGCTCAACCAAAAACCGAGAACAGCCGTCGCCGCCGAAAGAACGGTGGCGGTAAAATCAAACTCGATTGCTACGGTGCCGCTGTAAGCGAGCATCGCCACAAAGTGGGTTGCCCACACGCCAACTCCACCGGCAAAAGCACTGATTGCGAGCCAGTTGTCACGGCGGCTCCTGGTGCATTCGCGCGCGCGGGCCAGCAACAGGAAAAATGCAAACATGCTTGCAAATGAAATGGATGCAGCCAGAACCACAAAAGGCTGATCGTGCTGTACAGTCACGCATTCCAGAACTTTGAACATGCAGCCCCCTGCCCCGCCTAAGGTGCAGTTCTTGTTAAATACAACCAGAAGCACTATCCCGACTGTGCTTGGTTCCCCGAATAAAAGTATCGATAACTATTTAAGCAATCCTGAATTATCGATTTTGTCACCTGTTGTTGCTGTTAATGGCAGGAGATTAAACACGCTTACCGAAGCGCCTACCGACACGCGCAAGCAATATCACCGGTAAAATTCCGACCGTCACGATGGCGAGGGCGGCAAGGGAGGCTTCTTCGTATGTTCCGCGTGCGGCCTCGCCATAAAGATGCGTTGCGAAAGTCTCGACGTTGAGGGGGCGCAGCAGAAGTGTTGCAGGCAGTTCTTTCACACAGTCTACGAATACGAGGAGACCCGCCGCCACGATGGCTGTTTTCGATAGTGGCAAATGAACTGCGCAAAACGTTTCGGTAACGCCACGCCCGAGCGTGCGCGAAGCATGATCCAGTGACACGGGTATGCGCTCCAGCCCGGAATCGATGCCACCTGCGGAGATGGCCAGAAATCGAACGACATAGGCATAGATGACCCCCGCGCCTGTCCCGATCAGCACCAGCCCTGCCGAATAACCGAAGACATGCGATGTGAACAGATTGAAAAATTGATCGAAGCTACCGGCCACCACCAAAATGCCGATGGCGATAACGGTCCCCGGAGCCGCATATCCCATCGTGGACACGCGATACGACCAGCGTGAAACAGCCCCCGGGAAAAGCCGGACAGCATATGCAACAAATATTCCGCATATCAGCACCAACGCTGTAGCCACTGACGCGAGCACAACGGTATTGAAAGCTTCGCCAACCAATCGCGGAGAGATACCGGCAAAACGGGCGCGCTTCACCGCTTCCACGACCAGATAAATTGCCGGCAGAACAAATCCAATGACGACTGGAAGGGAGCAGAGACAGAACAACCAGACGCCCCGCCCGTTCCTGACGCTCAATGGTTCGAAGCCACGCGAATGACGGATGTTGGAAGCAAAACGTTGCTTCCGTCGCCCCCAGCGTTCAATCGAAACAAGAGCAACCACCAGAAACAGGAGAGCGAGGGCCAATTGCGCAGCGCCTGGCAAATCCGAGCGCGTAATCCATGTGGTGTAAATCGAAACAGTCAATGTGCGCACGCCCAGGAATTCGGCGGCGCCTACATCATTCAGCGTTTCCATTAAAGCGAGACTGACCCCAACCGCTACGGCAGGCCGCGCGAGCGGCAATGCAACACGCCAGAAAATGCCCTTGCGGCTAACGCCCAAAGTTCTTGCCGCTTCGATAAGGCTGGCGGACTGAGTTAGAAACATTGCCCGTGTAGGGATATAGACATAGGGGTAGAGAACGAAGCCGAGAAGAATAATACATCCGGCCATTGAACGAATATCGGGCAAGCGGAACTGGCGCGGACTATCGTATCCCAGCATGAATCGCACCGCTCCCTGCACCGGACCAATAGGGTGCAGGATATCGAGATAGGCATAGGCAACGATGTAGGTCGGTACGGCCAAGGGCAGCAAAAGCGCCCATTCAAGCAGGCGCCGCCCGCGAAAATCATATGCCGTCACCAGCCATGCCGTTGACGTTCCTATGAAAGCGGCAATGATGCCGACACCGATAAGCAGAATTACCGTTTCGAGAAAAGCTGTCGCTAGATTGGTGGCGAGAAGGTGCGCCCAGAGCCCCGCAGATCCTTGTATGGCTTCAAAGGCAAGGGCAAGAACCGGAAGTAAAACCAGAACTGCAACCAATGCCGAGAGCCTTAGCCAGTTGCGTCCCGCTTTTGCGGGTCGCAAAACTCGTTTCCGGGTGGCTGCAAAAGCTTCCATTGGTCTCTCTATAGAGCATTTCCTGTTAGATCTTCGGAAATGCTCTATCCATTTGTTTTAATGCACGTCTTTGCCCGAACTAGCATCCGCTCTCGGGAGACGCGCTCTAGTACAACGCCGGCGCATGAAATGCACCGGCGCTGGTCTGGTTAGTTCATTCGGCTTTTAGTTATCAAAACCGACTTTGTCGACCAGTTCGCTTGCCTGCTTGCGATGGCTCACAATTTCCGAAAGCGGAACACTGTCGATCTTCAGTTCACCGAACGATTCCACGATTGGATCAAGCGGAGCGCCCGGCTTTACCGGATACTCGAAATTGGCCTTGGCGTAGAGCTGCTGGGCTTCGTCGGACACCAGATATTCGAGCAGCTTGACTGCTGCGTCCTTGTGCGGTGCATTCTTTGCAACGGCTGCGCCACTGATGTTGACCTGAGTTCCGCCATCCTTGAATGTCGGCAGCAGAACCTTGATGCCTTCGCCCCAGGTCTTCTGCTCGTCACCGCCCTTACCCGAACGCATCAGGCCGACATAATAGGAATTGGCAACGGCTATATCGCAAATGCCGCCTACGATATCCTTGGCACCATCACGATCGCCACCGGCAGCCTTGCGCGCAAGATTATCCTTGAGCCCCTTCAACCATTCTTCGGTCTTTTCCGGACCGTAATGCGCGATATAGTCCGCGAAGAGTGCTGTATTGTAAGGATGCTGGCCCGCACGGATGCAGATTTTGCCCTTCCACTTCGGATCGGACAGGTCCTCATAGTTGATCTTGTCGAGCTCGAGGTCTTTCGCGGCATAGACGATGCGAGCGCGCATGGACAATGCGAACCAGTTATCCTTGGCGTCGCGGAGCTGTTCCGGAACAGCTTCTTTCAGCACCTTGGAATCAACAGGCTGGGTGAGTCCCTTGTCGACGAGATCGACCAGGTTCCCGGCGTCGACCGTCATAAGAATGTCGGCGGGCGAGTTGGCGCCCTCAGAAGCTACGCGTTCTGCCAGACCGTCCTTCAGGAAAACCGTATTGACGGTAATTCCGGTAGACGATTTGAAAGCATCGAGCAGGGGCTGAATGAGGCCCGGTTCACGCGTCGTGTAAATGTTCACTTCATCTGCGTGGGCAGCTCCTGCAAAGAACGTTACTGCGGCGAGAGCAAGGCCAGAACGCGCGAACTTGGACATTTTACCTCCAGATGGACCTGTTTCATATTAAATTATGAGTTACGCAATCAAGTTATACGGTGCAGCGCACCGACGGTCAATTGCTGCAACACTTCGACAGCGGATATTTTCAGTCACTTGGGGAAAATCAGCGCCTTATCCCAATGCGGGCGTAGCACTATATCGTTGGAAGAAGCCGGAAGCCGCAGTTCGGTGCGTACACGCAGGCGCGGAGCCGCATCTGTTACCCGCACGACCAGTTCTTCGATTTCACCGAGAAAGGTGCGGGCTTCAATATGACCACGCAATGAAGCTTCGCCAGTCTCACTATCGGTCACAATCGTAAAGTCACGCGGACGCAGATAGGCAAACGCTTCAGCGTCGGGTCCAAACTGTGCACTTATGGCAATTTTCCCAAAGGGAGTTACCAGCCCATTACCCTCGACTTTTCCGGGTATCACATTGAAGTCACAGAAAAAATCCGCTGCATACCGGTTCACGGGCTGGTCATGAAGCTCGCGTGCCGGGCCATTCTGAACAACTTCGCCAGATCGCATCAATACGACACGATCTCCGGTCGACAGCGCCTCTTCGGCTTCGTGCGTTACGATAATCGCCGTTGTGCCAAGCTCCCTCAGCAAAGCCACTGTCTCACGGCGAACCCGGGCGCGCAGTCCTCTATCAAGGTTCGAAAACGGCTCGTCCATCAGCAGAAGCTGTGGTTTCGGAGCAAGGGCCCGGATAAGTGCCACACGTTGCTGCTCGCCACCTGACAGCATGTGCGGATAGCGATCCGCCATGTGCGAGAGCGACACCAGTTCGAGAAGCTCTCCTGTCCGCGCATCCGCCGCGTGGCGGGGCATTCTTCGCAATCCGAACAGGATGTTTTCTCTTACCGTCAGGTGCGGAAACAAAGCGTAGTCCTGGAAGACGACACCCACGTTCCGTTTTTCAGGCTCAATAAAGACGGATGGGCCGACCAGCGCCTGCCCCCCCATGGTGAGTGTTCCACTGTCTGGAACATCGATGCCCGCGATAATGCGCAGCAGGGAAGTCTTACCGCAGCCGGAATGGCCGACCAGGCAAATTATCTCGCCCTCGTGAACATCGAGAGAGACATCATTGAGCGCACGCACAGCGCCAAACTGGCGGGTAATACCGGACAGAGTCAGTGCTGGGCCGGATTGCCCGAATACCTGTCTTTTATCATGCGGGTTGCGTGCTGCGTCCATAAGCAAGATCGCGTGTCCAGATTGCAGTTCAGGCGGATATAGAGACACATTCTCCAGAAAGCTACAAAAACAGGATGGATTATCTCAGGAATATCGCAACTAAGTATTGTGTAACAGGTTATCCGGTTGATCGTGAACAAAAAGCGAGCCATGTTCACTGTGCTTCCATATGCTCAAATCACCCAATCGCATTGCAGGAGAATACCGAAATGGGGCCGGTCACGGATAAGGTGGCGACAGCTGACAGCTTGCCGCAGGAAACCAAAATTGCCATCATCGGCGGCGGCGTCATCGGTGTTTCCACTGCCCTTTTTCTGGCCGAACGCGGCATTCCTGTCACTCTCCTTGAAAAGGGGGAGATCGCGGGGGAACAATCCAGCCGCAATTGGGGGTGGTGCCGCCGTACCGGGCGCGACAGCCGGGAAATGCCCCTCATCGTCGAAAGCATGCGACTATGGGAAGGCATGAATGAGCGAACGGGGCGCGAAACCGGTTTCCGTGTGACCGGAATTGCCTACACAGCTGAAAAAGAAGAGCAAATGGCTCTTTATGCGGAGTGGATCAGGATAGCTCGGGAACACGGCATTGGGACGGAACTTCTCAATGCAAATCAGGTCGCAGCATTGGCACCCGGCATCAATCGTCGGCTCGCAGGCGGCATGATAACGCCGCGCGACGGACGGGCCGAACCGCAAAAGGCGGTTCCGGCTTTTGCCGCAAAAGCGCAAGAGAATGGCGCCATCATTCTACAAAACTGTGCCGTGCGCGGTATAGAGACGACCAATGGCCGGGTCACGGCAGTCCTTACCGAAAAAGGCCGTCTGTGCTGCGAGGCAGTGATCGTCGCGGGCGGAGCCTGGTCAAGACTTATCGTTTCGAGCTTCAAGGCCCACCTGCCGCAGTTGAAGGTGCGTTCTTCCGTATTCCGCACGGCTCCCATTGATGCCGGTGTCGAACCTGCAATTGCGTTTTCGGACTTTGCCCTGCGCAAGAGGCTTGATGGCGGATACACGGTTGCAAGCCTCGGTGGCTCTATCGCGGATATCGTGCCCGACAGTTTCCGGTTCTTTCGGGATTTCATACCCTCGCTTTCAACCGAGTGGCGGTCGTTGCGCTTCCGGTTCGGCGAGCGCTTCTTCGAAGAAGCTTTCCAATGGAAACTCCGGCCTGCCGACGAGATATCCATTTTCGAAAAAATTCGCACGCTCGATCCTGCTCCGCACAAGGCCGCCAACGCTCAGGTGCTGACGAAGCTCAGGCAGGCAATCCCCTCTTTCGCCCAGGCAACGATAGAGCAGGAATGGGCAGGGCTCATCGACACGATGCCGGACGTCATCCCGGTCATCTCGCCACTCCCGGGCATTGAAGGCTTGATCGTAGCAACAGGCTTTTCGGGGCATGGCTTCGGGATTGGTCCCGGCGCGGGCAAGCTCGTTGCCGATATGGTTACAGGTGAAACGCCGGTCGTCGATCCTTCGGCGTTTCACATTTCCCGGTTTTCCGATGGTTCCAAGATTCGCATCGAAAACTGGGGATAGCGATTATTGGATGATCCCGCAGGCGAACCGAGCGCCGCCACCGCCAAGCGGCTTGGGTTTATCAGAGTAGTTATCTCCTCCCACGTGAACCATCAAGGCTCGCCCCTTGATTTCATCCAGCGACCTGAGCCGCGGGGCCGTCACGCTTTGAGTCACGTTACCCTGTGCGTCGGCTTCGAGCAGAGGCAAGTCACCAAGATGCCCCTCACCTTCCGGTCCCATGTGGTGCTTGGAATGCGACGGATCGTAATGCCCGCCGGCAGATTGCGCCGGGACAGTTTTTCCATCCTGTTCAGCCGGTGCGCAGCTGCCTTTCTCATGCACATGAAAGCCGTGCTCACCAGCAGGAAGGCCTCTCAAATTGGTCTTGAATAACAATCCAGCATCCATCTGCGAGATGGTGACGGTGCCAATTTCCTTTCCCTGGCCTGTTGGCAGAGCTTCATAAAGTTTGACGCTCATATCCGCGGCAATGGCTGGAACTGCCAGAAGCATCATTGCTGAAGCAATCAAAAACGGCTGCATTGTTTCCTCCTGATCGCGATCCTTCGTGATGAGACGACAACGCACACCGCTCGAAATTGTTCGAAAATAAAATGCCGGAGCGACCGCGTGACAAACACTGTCACGCGGTCAGAGGCGGATTATACCGTCATGAATTGAGCCATCATGCCCACATCTTCATGTTCCAGCACGTGGCAATGAAACATGAATGGATGGCTTTTCGCCGCTTCACGGTCGAAATGAACCAATATTTCAGCCTTCCCATCAATCAAAGCCGTATCCTTCCAGCCCGCTTGATGTGCGGGGGGCGCTTTGCCATTCTGGGAAAGAATGCGAAACGACGCCCCATGGATATGGAATGGATGCGGCATCTCCTTCGTTGTAAGTTCCCAGATTTCCCAGGACCCAAGCTTGGCCTCGACATCGATACGACCCATGTCGAACGGTTTGCCTGCGATCGCCATCGTTACGCCTGACGACAAGGCGTCAAGCGCCGGACCTGCATCGGCAGAACTTCTGGCCCCGTGCATCTCATGATCCATAGCGCCAGACTGCATGGAGCTCATGTCCATACTGCCCATGTTATGCCCGGCATGAGGATCGGTGGACGGTTTTGCCATCATCAGCCTCATATTTTCCGTCATTCGCTCGTCAAAGAAGAACGAGCGGCGTTTTACGGAAAGGTTTTCGTCCGGGACGCCTGGCCCATCCAGACGATCTGGAAAGGACTTGATTTTCGCTTGCAAGGCGCTGTCCACCTCAAACCGCATCAAATGCAGATCATCGCCACCGCTGTCATTTTCGTAGGTCAGCAAATCGACTGCCCTGCCTTGGGAAAAATCCACCAGAACCTCGTAGCGCTCACCGGGACTTATGGACAACCTTTTGACCGGTTCCGGCTTTCCGATGAAACCGCCATCCGACGCGATGACAAATAAGGGGCGATTATCACCGAGACGAACATGAAAGTTTCGCGCATTGGCACCGTTCAGGATGCGCAGACGGACAATGGACTGAGGGACCCGCGCTTCCGGTGAAACTATCCCGTTCACGATAAGCTTGTCGCCACGGAAACCATGCATCAAGTCCATAATGTCAGGCTGATAAATCCTGTCCCCCTCAATCACCCGACGATCCTGAAGCACCAGCGGAATATCATCTATACCGTAGTCTTCGGGCAGCCCGCGTGCAGCATCCTTGCCATCAGTCACGACCATGAGACCGGCAATGCCGAGATGCGCCTGACGGGCGGTATTTCCATGCAGATGCGGATGGAACCAGTTGAACGAGGCTGGCTGATTGACCGTGATTTTCGGTTTCCATTCCGCGCCCGGCGCAATCACATTATGGGGGCCGCCGTCGAGTATGGAGGGGACGAAAAGCCCGTGCCAATGAAGCGTAGTCTCATCATCCATGCCGTTTTCTACGGAAAGGGTGACTGTTTCACCATTCTTCAAGCGCACGAGCGGACCAAGATAGGCACCGTTGACGCCAGCCGATGCTGCTTCGCTTCCTTCTTCAAAACTGTGCCACCCTGCCTGCACCTTGAGTTTGACGACACCCGACGCATCCGGTTCGATCAGAGGCGGGAGAGGCAAAGGCCGTCCAGCAGTCGGGGTCCACAAGGCCCCCGCGCCGTGGGCCATATGCTGATGAGCGTCTTGAGCAAAGCTGTCAATTGGGCGGATGGTCGTGGCAAAGGCCGCCCCGGTCGCCAGAGCGAACAGGCGGCGGCGTGTAATTCCAGTCATGGTAAGTCTCCAGACAATAATCGTGATAGCCGCCAAATTTCGGCGGCGATTTCCAAGATCAAGCCTGAAGCGATATGGGCGGTCGCAGGTCGCTGTTCGGGGATTTGCCGTTCAGCGCTGCAACGAGCGGCGGCAAACCAAAATCCTGTACAGGAACATCCGCGCGCAAATCCGTTGCCAATTGAACAACACAGCCGCACGTCATCATCACACAAGCATTCGGTGTTTTGCCGCCGTGATCCTTCGGCGCAGTTTTGCCCGCATCCGCCGAGACCGATGTGTCGTCCATCTGATGCGACATGTTCACATGACAATCAGAAACCGTCTGCACAGAGGGCGCCTCATGCGCCATGGCGTAACAAAGTTGCGCGGAAACAAGAAACAGGATTGCAAGCAACGTCACGAGCCCACGGGAAGGCAAGCGCAGGACCGCATGGTCCCGGGCTGCCCCCCTCAAGCCGATATCGTATTTTGCTCGAAACATGTTTACTTTCGTACAGATGACACAGGAAATTTAATCAGCCCTTGCGGCAAATGAAAGATCAGAACGCGCGCTGACAGGAATTTTATCCACTTTCGCTTTTGTTTCCAAAACAGCCCATCCGAAATCACAAAATTGCTTAAAAGCCCTTTTCCGCTTGCGATTCTATATTGGCCGGCTTTAAAGAAGCCACATCTTGGGCTCCCTCCCCTAAAAAGACGGCCCGCAATATTGGAACTGAAACAATGACAGTCGCTGTAGCGGTTGCTCCGCAGAAAAACTCCGCGCGCCGAGTTCTGGCCGCAAGCATGATCGGCACCACGATCGAATTTTTTGACTTCTATATTTACGCGACCGCCGCGGTGATCGTGTTCCCCCATCTGTTCTTCCCGGCAAGCGACGGCAACTCCGCGCTTCTCCAGTCTTTGGCAACCTTTGCGATTGCATTCTTTGCACGCCCCATCGGCGGAGCATTGTTCGGCCACTTCGGAGACAAGGTCGGACGCAAGGCTACGCTGGTCGCAGCGCTCATGACCATGGGTATTTCCACGGTCGCCATCGGTTTCCTGCCAACCTACGACTCCATAGGCGTCTGGGCAGCTCTTCTGCTGGCTCTGTGCCGTCTGGGCCAGGGGCTTGGTCTCGGTGGCGAGTGGGGCGGCGCGGTGCTGCTTGCAACTGAAAACGCGCCCGAAGGCAAGCGGACATGGTACGGCATGTTCCCGCAGCTCGGCGCTCCGGTTGGCTTCATTCTGGCGACGGGCATCTTCCTCATTCTGGCCGAGGCTCTTACCGAAGAACAATTTTTTGCTTTCGGCTGGCGCATTCCTTTCATAGCCAGCGCTCTTCTGGTCGGTGTGGGTTTGTTCATCCGTCTGAAGATCGCCGAAACGCCTGAATTCCAGAAAGCAATCGACAAGGCTGAACGCGTCGAAGTACCGGTCGCAACCTTGTTCAAGCAGCACAAGATGAGCCTTCTCCTAGGCACCATCGGTGCGGTTGCAACCTTCGTCCTGTTCTATCTGATGACGGTCTTTTCGCTGGGCTGGGGCACACGCGCCCTTGGCTATAGCCGCGAGGAATTCCTTATTCTTCAGATGATCGGCGTGGTCTTCTTCGGCTTGATGATCCCTGTGGCTGCGCTGCTGTCCGACCGTTTCGGCATGCGCCCGGTCATGATTATCGTCACCGTCCTGATCGGCCTCTACGGCTTCATCATGGCGCCCTTGTTCATGGCGGGCACTGCTGGCGTCCTCGCATTCCTCATCATCGGCTTCGGTCTGATGGGTCTTACCTATGGCCCGATCGGTGCCGCGCTCGCCGAACCATTCCCAACCTCTGTCCGTTACACCGGCGCCTCGCTGACCTTCAATCTGGCAGGTATTCTGGGTGCCTCGGTCGCACCCTACATCGCGACCTGGCTCGCAACGCACTATAGCTTCGACTATGTCGGTTATTACATGGTCGCAGCCGCCGTGGTTTCGCTGATTGGCTTTACCTTCATTTCGTTCAAGCGCGGCGAATAGTAAACTGTACGAAGCAAAAAGCCCGCGTGGAGCGATCCGCGCGGGCTTTTCCTTGTGAGGCGCGAGGGCCCTATTCCGTGTCGGCAGCTTCCAATGCGATAGCCACCGACTGGATGATCGATGCAAAGCGGACAGCCGTCTGGATCGCTTCCGACGACACATTGGCCTTGCGCAGCACATCCTCATGCGCATCGATGCACATGCCGCAGCCATTGATGGCAGATACCGCCAGCGACCAGAGCTCGAAGTCAACCTTGTCGACGCCCGGATTACCGATCACATTCATGCGCAGCTTTGCCGGCATGGTACGGTAGTCTTTATTGGTAGCGAGATGTACGAAGCGGTAATAGACATTGTTCATGCCCATGATCGACGCAGCCGACTTCGCGGCTTGAATGACGGAAGCGTCGACTTTGGCGGTGGCTTCGCCAACAAACGCCTTACGCACGTCGGCGTTGCGAGAGGCAATGCCGCACGCAACGAACAGGCCGTATTTCTGCTGTGGCGTCAGTGTTTCATCGCTTGCCATGGACGAAAGATTGAGACGGACGTCCTTGGCGAAATCCGGGATTTTTGACTTCAGGTCATCAATGGACATGGAACCCTCTTTATCTGCCATTCGGGATATCAAAGCATTTCCAGCAAAAATGCGGTGCGGTCTTGCATGGGAGAATGCGTAAAAACAAAGAGATAGAGCAGTTCCGATGTCCATGTTGGGCTGGAACCGCTTCAGATAAAAGAAAGGCGGGCCTTGACCCGCCTTTCCGCACTCAATCAGGACCTATCAAGCTGCCTTGAGCGTTTCGCCACCGACTTCGCGGTTGCACGGGCAAAGTTCATCGGTCTGCAGCGCATCGAGAACACGCAGCGTATCCTTCGGAGCACGGCCAACGTTGAGGTTGGTTGCGTAAACGTGCTGGATTGTGTTGTCCGGATCGACAACAAAGGTATAGCGATACGCGACGCCATCCGGCGAGCGAACGCCCAAGCCATCGACCAGCGAGCCGTTGGTGTCGGCAAACGACCAGATCGGCAGCTTGTCGAGATCCTTGTGATCACGACGCCATGCGAGCTTCACGAATTCATTGTCGGTCGAACCACCCAGAACGACTGCGTCACGGTCTTCGAAATCAGATGCAAGACGGGCAAACTCAGCGATTTCCGTCGGGCAAACGAAGGTGAAATCCTTCGGGTAGAAGAAGATAACCTTCCACTTGCCAGCAAAGCTTGCTTCGGTGATTTCTTCAAACGCCGAAACGCCGTTTTCTTCGTGATGGTTGAAGCCGGGCTTTACGCCGGTGACCTTGAAGGAGGGGAGCTTGTCGCCGATACCGAGCATCTTATACCTACCTTTAAAATTCGATGGTTATGCGGAATTTTCTGAATTTTCAGAATTTTCCGTTCTGCGAGTCATATATAGGGTTTCTTGCCAAATCGGTCAAAGCGATTATATCGATAAATTCCATCGATTATAACGATGGAACAAGGACTTAAGATTCGATGCTCAACATCAGTGTCCGTCAACTCCACTATTTCATGGCCCTCGTCAAAGCGGGCTCCTTTTCACGAGCCGCCGAAGTCGTGGGCGTAACCCAATCAACCTTGAGTGCCGCCATTCAGTCCCTCGAGGCGGAACTCGGCGTAACGCTGATCGATCGCTCAGGCCGACGAATGCAGCTTCTGCCTGCCGGCGAAGATTTTCTGGAGCGAGCCCGCACTATCGTAGCTCTCATCGAAGAACTACCTGAACATGCGCGGCAGGCAGAACGCCCGCTGACGACCAGATTGCGGATGGGAGTCATTCCGTCGATAGCGCCTTTTTTGTTACCCAAAATTCTGCCTGCGACCTCCAGGGCCTTTCCCGAACTGCAGCTTACCATTCGCGAAGGCCTCACGCGCTCCCTGCTGGACAGCTTGCGTTCAGGATCCCTCGATGTTGCGCTCGTCGCCCATCCATACGATCTCGATGAATTTGAAGTATCAGAGCTTGGTCACGATATCTTCTATCTGGCGGTGCGGCGCGATCATGCCCTGGCCAATCGCGACCGGGTCGATGCTGACGATTTGCAGGATCAGCCCTTTCTCCTGCTGGAAACAGGGCATTGTCTTCGCGAACACGTCATGGCCGCCATAGGTTCCACACCGGCGCAAGCAAGCGGCGATGTCCATGCCACATCGATCACGACACTGGTGCAGCTTGTCGATTTCGGAATGGGCGTCACCCTTCTGCCGGAGGTGGCGGTCAAAGCGGGTGTCACGCGAGGAACGGAACTAAGCGTCGTTCCTTACGAGGGCAAGAACAATTACCGATCGCTGGTTCTGGTCTGGCGCTCCAATGCTGCCCGCCGCAACGAGTTCGAGCTTTTCGCGGATCATCTGCGCCGCAAATGCATGAAGCTGATCTAGAGAACTCCCCAGGCCCGAAACCGCCCGCGTCCGGTGATCTCTCTCAAATTGAGTTCCGAAATCAGTTTCAGCGCCCCTTGCTGCGTGACCTGCAATTCCTTTTCCACCATCTGGCTGGAAATGACCGGGCTGCGCAGCACCATCTCCATCAGTTCCGGCAAGCGCGAATTGGACCTGCGCCCTTTGAGCTTACGTTGCATTTGTTCACGCGCCAGAAGCAACCGGTCATGCTCCTTCATGGAAAGGTCGGCAGCTTCTTCAATGCTTTCAAAAAACGTTCTGAGCCTGATCACACGGTTGGACGAGCGACGTTCATCGGGCCGTTTCGCACGCAGGCCGAGACTGATTGTCGGCAGATGGCCCGTTGCAAGACCGCTTTGGCGCAGGAGTGCGGCCGTCAGAAGCCGGCCTATCCACGATGACCGCTGCACAACCTCCAGCGAAAACCAGGCGTCATGGATCAATGCGGCTCGCATCAGCGGTGGCAGATGCCTCGTGCCGGCAAGACAATCGCGCCATTCCTGCAAACGCGCATCCTCATCCCAGTCATCGTCATAAAGCAGCGTGTCACGCGGCGTCGTTTCCGGCTTGGGTCTGACGGGAGCCACGCCTTCCAGAAGAGCACCCGTCCGCGCAAGCAGACTGTCAATGTCATTGAGCAACGGGTCGAAATCATCATCCGTAGCTTGGCGCGGTTCGACTTCCGAAGGGGTGAGATCGATGGATCGGCCGAGCAATTGCTGGATACCAGCGGGTCCGAGGGCCCAGTCTGCTGATTTTCCGGCAATCTGTCTGCGCATGCGCAAAACCGCATGCGCTATCGTCAAGGCATGGCTTGGCATCCGGTTGTCCATCAAGGCATCATGCAAGACCAGGTCTTCCATATGCACCAGTTCGCCCTCAAGCCACATCGAAGCGACGGCATCGTGCATATGCAACCGTTCGATCATGCCATCGTGAATAGGTGAGCGCGAAAGCCGCTCGTCGAGTCGAACCAAGGCCGCCGTAGCATTGCTCACGGGCACAAAAAACTCTTCGAACGGTAAATCATCGATCTCGTAGGCCATGTCCCGCATATCGCAGCCGATTGCGATAAAAGGCAAACGAAATTACCGTATTACCCTAGGACCTCCGCAACCTTGACGGTCCGACCTTCCTTGACCGAACGAAGAGCAGCTTCAGCCAATGCCAAGGCCTGCAACCCGTCTTCTGCTGAAGGATAGGGCGCCTTTCCTGTATCAAGTGCATCGATAAACGAAGCGATTTCCGCTGCATAAGCAGCCGTGTAGCGCGTCATGAAAAAATCGTGCAGAGGCGGACGGTTATAACCGTCCCTGGAAGCGATTTCTATCGAAACCGGACGTTGATTTTCCGCCGAAACAGCCCCGAGTGATCCATGGACTTCAATGCGCTGGTCGTAGCCATAGGAAGCTCGTCGTGAGTTGGAAATGACGCACTGTCGGCCGGAGGCGGTCGTCAGGATGACGCTCGCACTATCGTAATCACCGAGTTCCCCGATTTTTGGATCGACAAGAACCGAGGCCGACGCCGATACGCTCTCGATTTCTTCCCCAAGCAGAAAACGCGCCATATCGAAATCGTGGATCGTCATGTCGCGAAAAATGCCGCCGGATACCTTGATATATTCCGCCGGTGGCGCGCCGGGATCGCGGCTGGTGATCGTCACCATTTCAACATTGCCGATGCGTCCGTCTTTAATGGTTTTGCGTACTGCAGCAAAATGCGGATCGAACCGGCGATTGAAACCCAGCATCACCTTCGCGCCGGCTTCGCGGATAACTGCGAGGCAGGCGCGGACGCGCGCAATATCGAGATCAATGGGCTTTTCACAGAAAACGGCCTTGCCGGCGCGCGAAAACCGTTCAATAAGATCGGCGTGGGTATTGGTCGGCGTGCATATCAGCACAGCATCAATGTCGTCTGCCTTTTCGATAGCGTCGATGCTGCGAACTTCGGCCCCGGCAGAGTCGGCAATTGCGCGTGCTGCCGCTTCATTGGCATCCGCAACGGCAACCAGCCTGGCCCGCCTGTCCGCAGCGATTGCGCCCGCATGCACCTTGCCGATACGGCCCGCACCGAGTAACGCCAGACGTGTCACCATTGCCTCATCCTCCCCAGGAAACAGCCATCTTCATTCACCTGAAGATACGCTGTAGAATATTTATTCTATTTTGCTAGAATGTGACATAAAGATTGTCAAGATATTGAAAGGCCAATGATGGATTCCCCTGCCCCGTCACCGATCAGCGTTCCGGCAAATATCAAGGAATTCGAAGCGAAGCTGCTGGAGGTGTCCGACCGCTTGCCAAAGAGGCTCAAGCAGTGCGCCGATTTCGTTGCCGCCAATCAGGATCGTATCGCCGTGTCGACTGTCGCAGAGATGGCCGAAGGGGCAGGCGTGCAGAGTTCCGCCTTCATGCGGTTCTGCCAGATCATGGGCTTCTCCGGCTTTTCCGAAATGCAGAAGCTGTTCCGGGATTCCTATGCGGGTGGCTGGCCTGATTACTCGACCCGGTTGCAGCATTTGCGAGAAACCGCAACGGGTAGCGCCCCTGCCCTTCTTGCGGAGTTTGCCGAGGCCGGGCGCACCTCCCTCGAAGGTTTGCTGAAGACCATTGATCCAGAAGCACTCGAAAAGGCTGTTCAGCTTTTGGCGAGCGCGCATACAATCCATATCGTCGGAATCCGTCGCGCCTTTCCGGTCGCGAGCTATCTGGCTTACGCGCTGGAGAAAATGCACGTTCCCGCCATGCTGCACAGTGCCGTGGGCAAACTGGAAAACCTGCACGCTATTCGCGAAGGCGATGTGCTTCTGGCAATTACCTTTTCCCCCTACTCGCCGGAAACGGTCGCCATGGCTGAAACCGTCGCCGCGCGGGGCATTGACGTCGTCGGTATCACAGACACCTTTGTCAGCCCCATGAGCAAATCCGCCAAGCAGACACTGCTGGTTTCCGAAGTGGATTTCGGTGCATTTCGTTCGCTCTCCGCAACGCTTTGCCTGGCTATCGCACTTGCCGTCGCCGTAGGGACACTAAGGCAAAGCGACTGACCTTCCCCTGCACATTCCATTTTTCAGTTGAAATAGAATAATAAATCCATTTTAATCAAAAATGGAATAACTGCTATGTGTCATGATTCATGCACAGCCATGCAGCAATAAGAAAATACCGAGGGAGGATGGAGTGAAACGGCTCGACTTGATCACGATTGGCCGATCTTCGGTGGACCTGTATGGCGCGCAAGTGGGCGGCCTTCTGGAAGACATGGCCTCCTTCAACAAATATGTCGGTGGCTCCCCCACCAATATTGCAACCGGAACCGCGCGGCTTGGTCTCAAATCGGCGGTGATCACGCGTGTCGGCGATGAGCATATGGGGCGTTTTCTGCTGCGGGAACTGGAGCGGGAGGGCGTGGACACTCGGGGCATCGTTACCGACCCAGAGCGCCTGACTGCCCTGGTTATTCTCGGCATTCGCGACCAGCAGCATTTTCCCTTGATCTTCTATCGCGAAAATTGCGCCGACATGGCTTTATGCGAGGACGATATCGATCCGGATTTCATCGCCGAAGCGGGCTGTGTGTTGGCAACCGGCACACATTTATCCCATCCGAAGACGGAAGCGGCGGTCCTGAAGGCAATTCGCCTCGCCCGTGGCAATGGCAGCCGCACGGCGCTTGATATAGACTATCGCCCCAATCTCTGGGGACTTTCCGGCCACGGTGACGGCGAAAACCGTTTCATCGAATCCGCAGCCGTCACAGCCAAGCTGCAATCGACGCTTCATCTGTTTGATCTTGTCGTTGGAACAGAAGAGGAGTTCCATATCGCAGGCGGTTCGACTGATACGCTACAGGCACTGAAGGCGGTGCGTGATGTAACGAACGCAGCACTGGTCTGCAAACGCGGTCCGATGGGAGCGGTGGTTTTTGAAGGCGCGATTCCCGACAGTCTCGACGAGGGACAGAGCGGCGAAGGTTTTCCGATTGATGTTTTCAATGTGCTTGGGGCAGGCGACGGGTTCATGTCCGGACTTCTGCGCGGTTGGCTGAAGGACGAGGACTGGCCTACCAGCCTCAAATTCGCCAATGCCTGCGGCGCCTTTGCAGTCTCGCGGCATGGATGCACGCCAGCCTATCCGAGCTGGGAAGAGCTTCAGTATTTTTTCCGCACTGGCATTCGCAACAAGGCTTTGCGCAAGGATGCGGCCCTGGAGCAGATACATTGGTCCACCAACCGGAGCGGCGGCTGGCCTCACATGCGCGTCTTTGCGTTCGACCACCGCATCCAGCTTGAAGAAATGGCCGCCGAAGCGGGTGTTTCAAGCGAAAAGATCGGAGAATTCAAACAGCTGTGCTTGGATGCTGCCTTGCAGGTGGCTGACGGGGCCAAGGGCTACGGCATATTATGCGATGGGCGGCTGGGCCGCGATGCTCTTTACAGGGCAGCAGGCACGGGCTTGTGGATCGGCGCCCGACTGAATGGCCCGGTTCGCGTCCACTTAAACTGGAGCCGGAACTGGGACCCGACTGCGGCGGACTTGTGGAGTGGCCTGTCGAGAATGTCGTAAAATTACTATGCTTCTATCATCCAGATGACACGGCTGAGTTCAAGGCGCAGCAGGAAGAAACTGTTTCACGTCTTTTCGCAGCCGCCCGGCGTAACCGACTGGAATTCCTGCTCGAAATCATCCCGTCAAAAGCAGGAGCAGTCGATGACGATACGACAGCTCGTGTGATCGAGCGGTTCTACGAAATCGGGGTTTATCCCGACTGGTGGAAGCTCGAGCCTATGAAAACCAAAGCGGCCTGGGCCAATGCCTGTGACGCAATCACACGCAACGACCCACACACACGCGGCATCGTCGTCCTGGGACTGGACGCACCCGCCGAAGAACTGGAAGCCAGCCTTGCTATCGCTGCCGACTTCGACCTTGTCAAAGGTTTTGCGGTGGGGCGCACCATCTTTGGTGACGCGGCACGCAAATGGCTGAATGGTTCGATCAGCGACGATGAAGCAATTGCCGACATGGGTACGCGCTATCGCAGCCTTTGCAACGTTTGGGACAGCGTGCGCAAATATTGAGTTCGTTCTGCCGGGAGGACGCTGGAGGAGCTATGAAAACTATTCGATTGACCGCCGCACAAGCATTGGTGCGCTATCTCGCAAACCAGCTGACGCCGGAAGGGGAGACTTTTATCGCGGGTGTCTGGGCTATTTTCGGCCATGGGAATGTGGCCGGGCTTGGAGAAGCACTCCATGGCATTCGCGAAGAATTACCCACGTGGCGAGGCCACAATGAACAGACAATGGCCCATGCAGCCATTGCCTATACCAAGCAGCTTGGCCGCAAACGCGCTTGCGCTGTCACCTCCTCCATCGGCCCCGGAGCGACGAATATGGTCACGGCAGCTGCCCTTGCCCATGTAAATCGCCTGCCCGTCCTTCTCATTCCCGGTGATGTCTTTGCCAATCGCGGCCCTGATCCCGTCTTGCAGCAGATCGAAGACTTCAACGACGGCACCATGACAGTGAATGACTGTTTTCGTCCGGTTAGCCGCTATTTCGACAGGATCACCCGGCCGGAACAGCTTCTCACCGCCCTGCCTCGTGCGTTCCGCACAATGACCGATCCTGCCGATTGCGGGCCGGTGACGCTCGCCTTTTGCCAGGATGTACAGACGGAAGCCTATGACTGGCCGGAAGAATTCTTTGAACAGAAAGTCTGGCACTGGCGTCGTCCGCCACCGGACGAAAACGAACTGAACAGCGCAGCCACGGCGATCCAGGCAGCGCTTAAACCTATTATCGTCGCAGGCGGTGGTGTACATTATTCCGGCGCCCACGAAGCGTTGCGCAATTTTGCCGAAGCGCACGGCATTCCGGTCATCGAAACGCAGGCTGGCAAATCGGCCCTGCCGTGGGATCACCCGCTCAATTTCGGCCCGGTCGGCGTAACCGGGGCAGACAGCGCCAATGCGATCGCGGCCGAAGCCGATCTCGTGATCGGTGTCGGCACGCGCTTTCAGGATTTCACAACCGGATCATGGGCGCTGTTCAAGCACCCCGGCCACAAGCTCCTCTCGCTCAATGTCCAGCCCTATGATGGCTCCAAGCATGGTTCGCTTCCATTGGTTGCCGATGCAAGGATCGGCCTTGAAACGCTCTCGAAGGCAATCGGCAGCTATAAGCGCCAACCCGTCAATGCCGCATTGAAAGAGAAATGGTTTGCCGCAGCAGACAATTTCACTGCTGCCCCCAGCGACGGCAATGCCTTGCCGACCGATATGCAGGTGATTGGCGCGGTACAGCGTCAGGCACGGGAAAACACTGTCGTCATGTGTGCGGCCGGAACGATGCCCGGAGAGCTCCATCAACTCTGGAAGGCTGGTCGCCCCATGTCCTATCATATGGAATACGGTTTCTCCTGCATGGGTTATGAAATTGCTGGCGGCCTTGGCATCAAGATGGCCGAACCGGACCGCGACGTCATCGTGATGGTTGGCGACGGCTCCTACATGATGGCCAATTCCGAACTCGCCACAGCCGTCATGATGGGGCAGAAGATCACTGTCGTGATCACAGACAATCGCGGTTTCGGCTGCATCAACCGGCTTCAGATGGCGACCGGCGGCGCCGAGTTCAACAACCTGCTCGACCATGCCGCGCATGTTAATCCATCGAAGATCGATTTCGCTGCCCACGCCGGAGCGATGGGCGCGGATACGAAGAAAGCAGGATCGATCCGCGAGCTGGAACATGCCCTTGCCGAAGCCCGCAACAGTCCGCGCACGACAGTCGTCATTATCGACACCGACCCCTACCCGACGCCTGAAACCGGTGGATGGTGGTGGGATGTTGCCGTGCCGGAAGTCTCGGAGCGCGAACAGGTGCGCGCTGCCCGTAAAGATTACGAAGCCAAGCTCAAAGAAAGAAACTGACCGATGATCCTCTATGGCACCAATCCAATTGCCTGGTCGAACGACGATGATCGCAGCCTCGGCGCGTACATCACCCTGGATCAATGCCTCGATGAAACCACCAAAATCGGCTTCGACGGGATCGAGAAAGGTCATAAGTTTCCGCAGGAAGCCGACGCTCTTAAAGCCGTGCTCGAGCCCCGCAGGCTTCGCTACGTATCGGGCTGGCATTCACTCAATCTGTTGGTGAATTCCGTCGAAGAAGAAAAGAAGGCCATGCAGCCTGCGCTCGATCTTCTGAAGGCGATGGGTTCGAAGGTCATCATCGTTTGCGAAACCTCGAACGCCATTCATGGTGACAACGACAAGCCGCTATCCGAGCGTCCGGTCCTGGAAGAAGCGCGCTGGGAAGAATTTGGGACGGGCGTCGAAGCACTGGCAGAATTTGCCGCGGCCCAAGGTATCGCGCTTGTCTACCATCATCACATGGGAACGGTAGTGCAGAGCGAAGACGAGATTGATCTTCTGATGCAGCATACCGGGCCGCACACGAAGCTCCTTCTCGATACCGGCCATTGCCTGTTCGGCGGTGGTGATCCGGAACAGGTTGCCAAAAAGCATATGGGCCGCGTCGGTCATATCCACGCCAAGAACGTTCGTCCGGCGATAGCTACCGAGGTACGGGACCAGAGCTTGTCTTTTCTGGAGGGAGTTCGTCGCGGTGTATTCACTGTTCCCGGCGATGCAGAGGGCGGCGTAGACTTCACGTCTGTGCTGAAAGTCGCGGCTGACAAAGCCTATCAGGGCTGGCTGGTGATCGAAGCCGAACAGGACCCGGAAGTTCGCAATCCATACCAGTATCAGTCACTCGGGTTGAAATCACTGAAATCATTCGCACGTGAAGCAGGGCTCGACAAAGGAGACTGAGACATGGCCAATTTGTTGCGCAAGCCCAAGGGCACGCATGGAAAGGTCCACGACATCCCCCCTGAAAGTGCCGAATGGGGGTATGTCGGATTCGGGCTCTATCGTCTAAAGCCCGGTGAGAGTGCATCCGAAAAGACCGGATCGACCGAAGTGATCCTGGTCCTTGTGGAAGGCAAAGCGAAGATTTCCGCCTCCGGCGAGGATTTCGGTGAGATAGGCGAACGCATGAATGTGTTCGAGAAACTGCCGCCGCACTGCCTCTATGTGCCTGCTGAAAGCGACTGGCGCGCGACTGCCACGACAGATTGCGTTCTGGCGATCTGCACCGCGCCGGGCAAACCCGGCCGCAAGGCACAGAAGCTTGGGCCGGAAAGTCTGACACTGGAGCAGCGCGGAAAAGGCGCCAACACCCGCTTCATCCACAATATTGCGATGGAAGACCGGGATGTTGCCGACAGCCTTCTTGTTACCGAGGTCTTCACACCACAGGGAAACTGGTCATCCTATCCTCCCCACAGACATGACGAAGACAATTTTCCCGACATGACCTATCTGGAAGAGACCTATTATCACCGTCTCAATCCGGCGCAGGGTTTTGGCTTCCAGCGTGTCTTCACCGAAGACGGAAGCCTTGATGAAACCATGGCGGTCGCGGATGGAGATGTCGTGCTTGTTCCAAAAGGCCATCACCCATGTGGCGCACCCTACGGCTATGAGATGTATTATCTCAATGTGATGGCCGGTCCCTTGCGCAAATGGCGGTTCAAGAACCACCCCGATCATGACTGGATTTTCCAACGGGACAACTCCTGATCCTCCTTAGGAAACTGACCGACTCGTGTAAGCTTTCGGCAAGTCCGTAGAAGACTTGCCGATTTGTTTTTGGAGGAGATCCCATTGAGTGGGCGTGTCCGTTTTCAGCTTTCGTCCGCTGTCTTTGTCATTCTGGCGCGCGGAGCAGAAATCTGCATGTTGCAGCGGAAAGCGACGGGATGGATGGACGGTTCATTCAGCCTTCCTGCAGGGGGACTTGATGGGGGCGAAACAATCCGCGCCGCAGCCATTCGCGAAGCGTTTGAGGAGACGGGCGTGGTCATCGCGCCGGAATCTCTGAAATCAGTCCACACCTTGCATAGCCTGACGGCTGGCAGCCCGTGGATAGGCCATTTCTTCCGCACCGAGGAATGGGCAGGCACCCCCGCGCTATGCGAGCCGGACAAGCACGCCAATCTCCAATGGAAACATCTGGACAATCTCCCGGAAAACACCATTCCCTATGTCCGGCAGGCGCTTCTCAGCGCCGCCGGAGGCGAACCCTATTCAGAATATGGCTGGGAATAAGCGCCAATACGCCGGGACTATCAGTCAGAGACCGGCCACTTTCTTGAGATCATCAACCGCACCGGGTGCAGCCACGAAAACCTTGTTGCCCTTGGTAAGCTTTTCTCCATCGACTGGGAAAGGATGCGCATAACCGCCGGCCTCACGCACGAGGCAAAACCCAGCCATGCAATCCCAGGCATGCATGTAGGGTTCATAATAGCCCACCAACCGGCCAGCCGCGACATAGGCTATCATCAGCGCGCCCGAACCATTGCGAATAAAGGTCCCACCCGCCTCCAGCAGATCTTCCACGATTTTGGCCACGAGTTGCGGCGTCACATAGTTGTTGGCACCGATACCCGTCACCGAATTGCGGATCGTGCGGCTTGGATCGAGAACCAGCTTCTTGCCATCAAGTGTTGCGCCCAAGCCTTTTGCCGAGGCATAGAGTTCGTCAAAGCACGGGGCTTGGATTACGCCGATGACGGGCTCTCCGTCTTTCAGAACGGCAATGGAAACGCACCAGTTCGGCATGCCGTTGACAAAAGGGCTGGTGCCATCAATCGGGTCGACGACCCAGGTGTAACCTGACGTACCCTCGTTCAGCCCGTATTCCTCTCCCAGAAAGCCATCTTGCGGAAAGATTTCCGACACACGGGTGCGAATGAGCTTTTCGACGTCCCTGTCAGCAATCGATACCACATCCTGAGGGTCGCGCTTGGTTTCGATAACCAGCGTTTCACGTCGTTTGAAATAGTCGAGAGCCTTGGCGCCCGCTTCGCGCGCTATCTTTTCGGCAAGCGCCAGCCGCGCTTCTAGTTCCGGTCCGGGATGGGAAGTCATGTTGGTTTTCCGATGAGAGATAAGGAGAGGCGCGACGTTTCTGCGCCTATTGATTGATAATGGCAAGCCCGCGCGATTTGAACTCGATAGAGACATCGGTTTGTGGCGGCAGAGCCTCTTCGACCGCCGGATCGACAATGAAAAGCTTGCCGTGCTCGGTCTCGATTTCATATTCAATATGATCGCCAAGATAGGCTGAATGCGCGACACGTCCCGGGAAGCCGCCGCCGGCCCGCGGCTGTAAGCTCACGGCATTGGGACGGATTGCGAGCTGCGCCGGCCCGGCCGGGCGTTGGGGGCAGCGACGCGGTGGATCAGGCCACCCACACGAATGACCGCTTCACCTCCATCCGCCGTCACTACCTCACATGGCACAACATTCGCCTCCCCCATGAAGTCCGCGATGAAAGCGGAGGCCGGTGTTTCATAGAGATCACGCGGGCTTCCCTTCTGGGCGATGTTGCCTTCCTTCATGACGATGATCGTGTCGGAAACGGCAAGCGCCTCGTCCTGATCGTGTGTCACATAGACGGCAGTAAAGCCGAGCCGCTGCTGCAACTCCCGAATTTCGGTCCGCACCCGGCGCCGCAACCGGGCGTCGAGGTTTGAAAGCGGTTCATCCAGAAGCAGAACCTGTGGTTCCAGCACGAGAGCGCGGGCCACGGCCACGCGCTGCTGCTGCCCACCCGAGAGTTCGGCAGGTAGGCGATGCCCCATTCCTGCAAGACCGACGAGCTTGAGCCCCTCTTCCGCACGTTCGCGCGCTTCGGCCTTTTTCAAGCCCGAGGACTCCAGGCCGTAGGCCACATTGTCGAGCGAACTCATATGCGGGAAGAGTGCATAGGACTGGAAGACCATCGAAACGTCGCGCTCGTTGGCCGGCAGATTGGTCACGTCCTTGCCGCCGATCAGGATACGGCCGGACGTTGGGTGTTCGAGTCCGGCCAGCAGCCGCAATGTCGTCGTCTTGCCGCAACCGGACGGGCCCAGGAGCGTCACTAACGTTCCCGGCTCGACAGTCAGGGACAGATCGGGCAAGGCAGTAAAATTACCGAACTTCTTGGTGACATTTTCAAATGTAACGGAGCCGGGACGGATCGCAGTCATGCGGCTTTCTCCTGACGAATAGTTTTGACGGGGGTGACGGCTGCAACGCGGTTCTCGCGCCTGAGCTTGCGTTCACCCACGAGAAGCTGAAAGCTGGTGATGACGACGATCATGACCACGATCAGCATCGATGAATATGCGATGGCCACACCGAACTGGCCGTTCTCGACCAGGCCGACGATATAGGACGTCGCCATATTGTACTCTGCCGATACAAGGAAGATGACCGCGCTGATGGAGGTGATTGCGCGTACGAAGGAATAGACCAACGCCGCAGTGATCGCCGGGCGCAGCAGCGGCAGAATGACCTTGCGGATCGTGCGGAAGCTGTTTGCCCGCAGCGTCAGGGAGGCTTCATCTAGGCTCTTGTCGAGCTGGCTCATGGCTGCGACCCCCCCACGCACGCCCACCGGCATGTTGCGGAACACGAAACATGCAATCAGGATCAGCGCTGTGCCGGTCATTTCAAGCGGCGGCAAGTTGAAGGCCATGACATAGCTGACGCCGATTACCGTTCCGGGGATGGCAAAACTCAGCATCAGGGCAAATTCGAAAACATTGCGTCCGACAAAACGCTGACGAACGATCAGATAAGCCGTCAGCAGACCGACTGCCGCAGTGAGTGGTGCCGATAGCAGTGAAATTTCCATGGTCGTCCAGAACGAGTTCCACGCCACGCCGGTCCATGCAATGCCGTTCTCGGTCCAATTGATAGAAAAGGCCCGTGCGTAATGTTCGACCGTCAGCGTATTATCGAGCCCCCACTGTCGCACGAAGCCGCCGATGAGGATCATCGCATAAACAACGACAGTGAAAACCATCCAAGGGATGACAAGGGCATAAACGCCGATTTTTAGCCCGCGTGGCAAGCCGGCATGCATTCCGGAATCACCCTTGCCGGTCACCGTGGCGAAGTTCTTGCCGGAAAGCCATACGCGTTGAATGAGAAACGCGGTCAATGTAAAGCACAGCAACACGATAGCGAGAACCGCCGCACGCGAGGGATCGTTTTGGGCGCCCACCACGGCAAAGAATATTTCTGTCGAGAGCACGCCATTGCTGCCGCCGAGCACCATCGGATTGCCGAAATCCGCCATGCTTTCTATGAAGGCGATGAGAAACGCATTGGCAAGGCCCGGCGCCATCAGAGGCAATGAAACCTTGCGGAACGTCCGCCAGCGATCGGCACGCAGGGTTTGCGATGCCTCTTCCATTGACGGGGACACACCTTCGACAACGCCGATTAGCACGAGGAAGGAAATGGGCGTAAACGACAGGACCTGAGCGATCCATATGCCAATGAGGCCGTAGAGCCACCGTCCGGGCTCGATGCCGAATATGCTGGATAACTGCTCCGTCACGACCCCCGCGCGGCCAAAAAGCAGCGTCAAAGCAAGCCCGACGACGAAGGGCGGCGTGATGATCGGCAATATGGTGAGAAGCCGCAATCCCTTCTTGAAAGGAAAACCCGTGCGGGTAGCGACCAGTGCAAAGGCGAGGCCCAGCACTGTGGACCCCGTCGCCGTCATCAGCGCCAGCCACAATGTGCGCCATGCGACGCCACACCGTCCTTCCCCGACAAGACAGGCCAGGCTCCAGATCGAGGAATCCTGAATATTGTCAATAAACCCTTCAGGCTTGAACGAGCCATCGAAATCCTGCACCGACCCGGCAAACATGCTGATGACAGGATAGAAGACAAATACAGCTACCAGCGCGACAAGCAGGGTGATGGAAGAGACGACGAAAGCGTCCCCCTTCATCACGCCGCGTTCCGCCAGACCAAACGAAAAAATGAGCAGAAAGCATAGGCCTGTCAGGATCGCTCCTGCGCCGAAGGCCGGCTGACCGTCTGCGAGCGTGCCGAACAGATTTTCGCTGATCGTCCAGTTCCAGCCGGAAAAGCCGATAGCCAGCCCTTGCAGCGCCAGAAATATCACACCAAGGAGACTTGCCCAGACTAAAACACCGCTACGACGCTCTACAGGCAATATGAAACGGGCAGAGGCGCAGAGAAGCATCAACACGGCGATAGCGCCAAGCCACGGACGCCCGAAGAAGGCCATTTGCCAGAAGCCCGGCGCCGTTGCACCGTCGCCATACATTCCGTCCAGCCAACCGAAACTCAGAAAGCCGTCTTCAATGCGGTACCAAGGCAGCAAGACAAATGCTGCCAACGCCAGCATAAGAACAATATTCAGTCTGCGATTATGCTGTTTCATGAATGTCCGTGTCCTCCCCATGGAGATTCCAAGGAATGACCAGCGCTCCGGCTCCTGCATTCTTCAGGAATACCGCTGGCAGCTCCGCCATTTGGAAATGGTGCGTCGCACAACAGGAGCGGCGCACCCGGATTTCAAGCTAACGAAAGATCAGTTGGCGTGCGCGCCGATTTCCTCATCCCAGCGCTCGAGCAATTCCTTGCGCTTGGCCGGTTCGCCATATGTCTTGAAGTCATAATCAATGAGCTTGATGTCCTCGAAGCGCGGCGATTCCTTTGGCACTTCAGCCGACTTGTTCGACGGCAACTGGAAGGACTTCGCATCCTTCATGTGCGACTGCACTTCGGCGGTCAGCGCCCAGTCATACCACTTCTTGGCGTTCTCAAGATTCTTGGCACCCTTTATGATGGACATTGAGCCAATTTCATAACCAGTGCCTTCGCACGGTGCGACTGACTTGATCGGGAAGCCTTCCGCCGTCATCGAAACCGCATCGTGCATGAAGACGATGCCGATACCTGTCTCCCCTCGCGCCGCCGACTTGACCGGGGCCGAGCCTGATTTGGTGTACTGCGATACGTTCTCGTTGAGCTTCTTCAAATATTCATAGGCCTTGTCTTCGCCCATGATCTGCACGAGCGTAGCCAACGCCGTATAGGCCGTGCCTGAAGAGTTCGGGTTGGCCATCTGGATTTCGCCCTTGTAGGATGCGTCGAGCAAATCAGCCCAGCATTTCGGCTCTTTCAGGTTTTTCTTGGCCAGAATATCAGTATTGTAACCCCAACCGAGCGCACCGGCATAAACCCCGACCGTGCGGAATCCGGAGCTTTCGGCCTGCTTCTTGGCCCAATCATTCAGTTGCTCGAGCATCGGCGACTTATACTCAAGCGTCAGCCCTTCGGAAGCTGCCTGCAGGTGCGGATCGCCCGTGCCGGCCCACCAGATGTCGGTTTTCGGATTGCGCGCTTCGGCCCGTATCTTGGCGTAGGTTTCACCGGAAGAAAGCCGGACCATGTTGACCTTGATGCCGGTATCCTTCTCGAACATGTTCTTCATCTGCTCGCAGATGACCACATCCGCCGAACAAATGAGATTGAGATTGCCTGCGGCCTGCGCAGAAAAAGCAAATGAAGATACGCCCGCAGCGAGCGCAGCAACGAAAAATGCCGAACGCATTGTTTTCCTCCCTTTATGCGGCGCCTCCACGCCGACGCTTTTGCAAGCGTGTGCATAGTCTTTGCTTTTTATAAAAGCCTGTCAATGCCTTTGTAAATTTTATTCTGAAACCATAAAAAATAATCCAATAATTCTGTTTTAGAGCATTTCCAGCAAAAGTGTGAAACGGTTTTGGGATGGATAATGCGCTAAAACAAACACTTAGAGCGGTTCCGGCGATTCTGTCAGAACAGGAACCGCTCCAGGTTATCGGTGCACAACCATGCAAGACCGACCGAAAAAGAAAAAGGCGGCCGCAGCCGCCTTTTTTGGGTCAGCCGATTGCCATCAGGCTGGCATTGCCACCCGCAGCCGTGGTGTTGATCGAGGTCGAAACTTCTTCCAGAAGCCAATTGAGGCAATAGGCGTCCGGGTTGTTTGCCAGTTCTTCCGAGGAAGCCGCCTGCGTCAGAACCAACGGCCCGGGGAGCGTCGCGATCTTCTTATTGATCTCCACGATGCGTTCAGCGTCGCCTTCAATCAGAGCACCGGCAAATGGCGCATCGGATTCCCAGTTATTGGTCCAGATCGTACGCGCTGCCACGGAAGCCGGAATATCTTTCAGAACATTCCGCAAGCCCGAAGTCTCGTCAATATAGACGGTATTACCCGTGGCAAGGGCAGCAGTCATCTGGCGATAAAGGCCTGTTTCCGTCTGCGGAACCAGCAGGATATTTCCACGCGCATGCAACGCATAAAGATTGCGCTCACCGACCGGGCCCGGCAATTCCAGATCAAGGCCGAGCGCCGAGGCGCTGCCGGTATCGCGGGCAGCTTGTGCCAGATCATTCATGCCACGATTGCCAAGCCACTTGGCAAAGTCCTTAAGCGCCGGATCGGTGTGAACCGAGCTGTGGCGCGGCGGGATCGGCGCTGCTTCCACCAAACGTCCAAGGTAGAGTGGGCCACCAGCCTTGGGTCCGGTGCCGGACAGGCCGCGCCCGCCGAAAGGCTGCACGCCGACAATGGCGCCGATAACATTGCGATTGATATAGATATTGCCGACACGGATACGATCCGCAACGTTGGCGATGGTTTCGTCAAGGCGTGTATGCAGGCCGAAAGTAAGCCCGTAACCCGTCGCGTTAATGTCGTCGATCAGACGCTCCATATCATCGCGCTTGTAGCGCACGACATGCAATACCGGGCCGAAGACTTCCCGTTTCAGATCGCGAAGCGAATTGATCTCGATGATGGTCGGCGCAACAAAAGTGCCCTTCTCGGTTTCAGCCCCAAGCGGCAGCTGTTCGACCTTGCGGCCGAGATCGCGCATAGCCTGAACGTGCTTTTCGATTATGGTCTTGGCTTCATCGGTGATGACCGGGCCAATATCGACGTTCAGCCGGTCGGTACGACCGATCGAAAGTTCCTTCAGTGCGCCCTTGAGCATGGTCAGGATGCGGTCAGCGACGTCTTCCTGGAGGCAGAGAACACGCAGCGCTGAACAACGCTGACCGGCGCTATCAAATGCCGATGCAATCACGTCGAAAACGACCTGCTCGGCGAGCGCAGAAGAATCCACGATCATTGCATTCTGACCGCCGGTTTCAGCAATGAGCGGAATAGGCTTTCCATTTGGCAACAGACGGGAGGCAAGCTGCGCCTGAATGAGACGCGCCACTTCGGTCGAGCCTGTGAACATCACGCCGCATGTTTCTTCGGCAGCAACCAACGCGGCCCCAATGCGGCCATCGCCCGGCAGAAGCTGCAGCGCATCAGCGGGAATGCCAGCCTCATGCAGGATACGAACGCCCTGTGCTGCAATAAGCGGGGTTTCTTCGGCAGGCTTTGCCAGCACCGGATTGCCGGCGACAAGCGCTGCCGCAATCTGGCCGGTGAAGATCGCCAGCGGAAAGTTCCACGGGCTGATGCAGACGATAGGCCCCAGCGCCTTATGGCCAACGCCCAGCGTACGCCGGGTCTGTTCCGCATAATAGCGCAGGAAGTCGATGGCTTCGCGTACTTCGGCAATCGCGTTTGGCATGGATTTGCCAGCTTCGCGCATGATGAGGCCCAGTAGAACCGGCATATCACGCTGCATGATGTCAGCGGCACGTTCCAGACAGGCTGCACGCTCAGCAGGCGCGACCACCGACCAGCTCGCCGTTGCCTTCTTTGCTGCCTTCATGGCCTTGGCTACGTCTGCCTCGGCAATCTCCGTCACCTGGCCTACAACATCGCTGTGATCGCCGGGATTGAGCACCGGACGGCTGGTTCCCTTCACCTTGGCGCCAGCAACCTGCGGCTCCGATGTCCATGCACGAGTGGCGCTGTCTTTCAGAATTTTGCTCAGCTCAGCAAGCGTAGTCTCGTTCGACAGATCGAAACCATCGGAATTCTTGCGCGCGCCATAGAGATTTTCCGGCAGGGCAATCTGATCATGGCGTGCCCCGACAACAGCCATGGAGCGAACGACTTCAACCGGATCGGCGATCAGCTCATCAACGGAAACATTTTCGTCACCGATACGGTTGACGAAGGAGGAATTCGCGCCGTTTTCAAGAAGGCGGCGGACGAGATAAGCCAGCAGCGTTTCATGCGTGCCGACAGGCGCATAAATGCGGGCCGGACGGCCAAGCTTGTCAGCGCCGACAACTTCATCATAAAGCGGCTCACCCATGCCATGCAGGCACTGGAACTCAAACTTGCCGGTTTTAAAATCCGGCCCAGCCAAATGATAGATGGTGGCCAGCGTCTGCGCATTGTGGGTTGCAAATTGCGGGAAAACGGCATCGGTCGCAGCCAGAAGCTTGCGGGCGCAGGCTATGTAGGAAACATCGGTATGTACCTTGCGCGTATAAACCGGGAAATCTTCCAGTCCATCCACCTGCGCACGCTTGATCTCGGCATCCCAGTAAGCGCCCTTGACCAGACGAACCATCACGCGGCGTTTGTTCTGCCGCGCCAGATCAATGATGAAATCGAGCACAAACGGACAACGCTTGCCATAGGCCTGCACCACAAAGCCGATGCCTTCCCAATCCGCCAACTCCGGGTCTTCGATGAGGCTCTGCAACAGATCGAGCGACAGTTCCAGACGGTCAGCTTCTTCGGCATCGATATTGAGGCCGATATTATAAGACTTGGCGATGACAGCGAGCGCCTTCACCTTGGGCAGAAGCTCTCCCATCACGCGGTCGCTCTGTGAGCGGACGTAACGCGGATGCAGAGCAGAAAGCTTGATGGAAATGCCGGGGCCCTCATAAATGCCCCGACCAGCCGATGCACGACCAATGGCGTGGATCGCGGTCTCGTAATCCTTGTAATAGCGCTCGGCGTCAGCAGCAGTCGTCGCGGCTTCACCCAGCATGTCGTAGGAATAGCGGAAACCGCGTTCTTCCAACGGCTTGGCGCGTTTCAACGCCTCGTCGATGGTTTCGCCGGTGACGAACTGTTCGCCCATCATGCGCATGGCCATGTCAACGCCACGGCGAATGACAGGCTCGCCGCAACGCGCGATCAGGCGCGTCAGAGCGGCTGACAGGCCGCGATCATTGACTGTATTCGTCAGCTTGCCGGTGACCACAAGGCCCCAGGTTGCCGCGTTGACGAAAAGCGAACGCCCGCCGCCGATATGGGACTTCCAGTCGCCATTGGAAATCTTGTCGCGGATCAGCGCGTCGCGCGTCGCCATGTCGGGGATACGCAGCAGCGCTTCGGCAAGGCACATCAGCGCCACGCCTTCCTGGCTCGACAGCGAATATTCATGCACCAGACCTTCGACGCCTGTGCCCTTGTGCTTGGCGCGCAACGCTTCGATCAGCTTGCGGGCCGTGGCACGGATCTGCTTGGCCGTTTCTTCCGGCAAAGCAGCCTGCGCAGCCAATGCGGAAACGCATTCGGCTTCAGGACGACGATAAGCGGCGGTGATCGCCTGCCTCATCGCGTTTTGCTCGCGGATCGGCGGCGCAAAAGTCTGGAAAACCGGATTGGTGGGGACGGGTATGGTGTCGGTCATGGTGCAATGCTCGCAAATGAAAACAGCCCCGAGCGTCTCTGCCCAGTTTAGCTCTGCTTTATGTGGGCGCACACTAACATTTGTCCAAATTGCATTCTGCCTTCATTTGCTTCATATGAAGGATTATCGATCTTATTATTGGCTCGAATGAAGGCAAAAAGAATGCGAAAGATAGATTCTTTAGACGATCTGGATCAGTTTGATCGACGCATTCTGGAAGTCCTGAGCGAAGATGGGCGCATTCCGGTGACCGAACTCTCGAAAAAGGTCGGCCTATCCAAGACCCCTTGCCAGGCGAGGCTGAAAAGACTGGTCGATGAAGGCTATATTGTCGGCTTCCGCGCGGAAATCGATCCCGAAAAACTTGGTCTCGATCACATCGCCTTCACGACAGTTAAATTGTCCGACACACGCGAAGCCGCACTTGAAGCATTCAACACGGCGGTGCGCAAAATACGCGAAGTCGAAGAATGCCACATGATTGCCAGCTCTTTCGACTATCTTCTGAAAGTGCGAACGCCCAACATCCGGCGTTACCGCGAGGTGCTGGGCGAAAAGATTTCGAGCTTGCCCAATGTGGCGAGCACATCCACTTTTGTGGTCATGGAGTCGGTCAAGGACAATCGTCCGGTCAGGGTCTATCCGGGCGCATTGTAATTTGGTTATAGCGGGTCACCTGCCAGATACCGCTCGAGCGTTTTAACAGTCCCATCCTGCCAGATGCGTAGAAGCGCGGACGAGAACGCCGTGACATAGGCTGAATTTGAGGCAAGCGAGCCAAAGATGTCTTCCATTGCAAGCCAGGCCGACGGATTACTTTTCGCGAGTGCCGCCTGTCGAGCCAGGCGATCCCACGACGGATCGTTAGGTTCGATGATCGCGCCGCTATCGGTTCTGCCATAGCAATAGCGGCACCAGAATGCGGAAACGAGCGCCAATCCTGTCACAGACTTGCCTTCAGCCACTCGATCAGAAGCTGTTGGCAGAATGAATTTCGGCTGGCGGTTGGAACCGTCGAGGCATAGCCTGCGAATTGTATCGCCGATGCTTGGATTGGCGAAGCGCTTGTCAATGAGAAGCCGATAGGCCTCCAGATCGGTATCAGGCACCGGCGGCACTTCAGGGATGATCTCTTCCGTGGTGAGCTTTTCCAGATAGCGCCGGATCAACGGGTGCTCCATGGCCTCATGCACGAAATGTATGTCGAGCAAACCGCCCGGATAAGCGATAGCCGCATGGCCGCCGTTCAGAATACGGATCTTCATCAATTCATAAGCGGCGACCTGATCGGTAAACGTGACGCCAACCTTCTCCAGCGCGGGACGTCCAGCAGGAAAATTGTCTTCCACCACCCATTGCTTGAAACCTTCACAGAAGACTGGCCAGCCATCTTCGATCCCGAACTCCTTCGCTGCGAACTCGCGTTCACGCGCGCCGGTGGCCGGCGTAATGCGGTCCACCATGGAATTTGGAAAAGCGACATGGGCTGAAATCCAATCGGCAAAGGCGGGATCATCCAGTTTCGCGAGACCGACGACAGCATCTTCGGTCACATGCCCATTGCCCGGAATGTTATCACACGACATCACGGTGAAGGGCTGCACACCAGCCGCCTTACGCAATTTCAGCGCCTGCACAATCAGACCGAAGACGGTGTTCGGTTGATTTGGATGGGCGGCATCCGCCACAATATCGGGGTGGGCAGGATCAAAGGTCTGACTTGCCGGATCGATGTAATAACCACCTTCGGTGATCGTCATGGAAACGATGCGAGTATCAGGTGATGTAAGGTAGGCCATCAAAGCCTTTCGCCCCTCCTCTGTCGATAGGGTTACATAATCGACCATGGAAGCGGTAATCCTTGCCCCCGCATAATCAGCTTCTTGTTCGACAACTGTGGTAAGCCAGTCTTGCGCCATGAGCGTATCACGCATGGCGTCGTCACTGCCACGCACCCCGGCCCCGACCAACGCCCAGTCGTACCCCTCGCCCATTCCAAACAGATCATCCAGGTAGACAGCCTGATGGGCACGGTGAAAATTCCCCACACCGAAATGCACGATGCCCGGTTTCAAACAAGTTGGGTCGTAGCCGGGTTTATGGACATTATCAAAGCCCTGAAGCGTTACGCGGGACAGCTTTGTCATGACGATTTCCTTCAATTCAATCGGGTACGAACTGGACTTTCATCGTGGCTGGATCACCGCCATGTTTGGTGAAGTGAGGCAGCATCTCCCTAAGGGGCAGCTGGTGCGATACAAGGCGTGCCATTTCGCCTTGGTCCTGCTTCAGGATTTCCAGGGCCTGCGGAATGTTGCGATTGAGCGAATGTGACCCTGCAATTCGAATCTGACGGCGGAAGATTTCAAAAGGCGCGACCGAAATCCGGGCCTCCGGTGCACAAACGCCAAACATCAGAACCGTCCCGCCATCAGCCGCGTAGCTCACCATGCTTTCAACGACCTGGGTAATACCGGTGGCATCCGCGACAAAATCAAAGCTGCGTTTAGGCTTATCCAGCATTTCCGAGCCCGAAACGACTGGCTCAAGCCCCAGGCCCTCCGCAAATGCCAGCCGGTGTTCGTTGATATCGGCTACAGCAACGTGCTTTACACCTCGTGCCTTCAGCGACAACGCAAGCAACAATCCTATAGGCCCGGCACCGAAGACGAGCGCGGTTTCGGTTCCGTATGGACCAGTCTTGAGATCTGCTGCGCCAAGTCCGTTGAGGACACAGGCAAGCGGTTCCGCGAGGGCCGCTACATTGAAAGGCAGATCCCCGATGGAATGGAGATGGCTTGCCTCGACAAGACTCATACTCGCAAAGCCACCATTGTGCGTTACGCCATAAGCTTTCAAATCCGAACAGAGATTGGTCAGCCCCTTGAGGCAGGCACGGCAATAACCGCATGGAATATTCGGATCGACCGCAACGCGGTCGCCCACCTTCACATTGGTTACGTCTTCTGCCACGGCGACCACAATGCCCGCATATTCGTGACCCGGCACCAACGGAAATGCGCTGGAACCGTAGCGGCCATGCAGGACATCAATGTCGGTATGACAGAGACCTGACGCCTTGACGTCGATCAAGGCGTGCCCAGGCTGCAATGCCGGTTCCGGTAAGTCGGTCAGGCCTGCTTCGCCGTGGCCGGTAAAATAGATCGCTTTCATTTTATGTCTCGGCCCCACCGCCTCATGCCATCCAGTTGCCGCCATCAACACCGAAAGTCTGGGCTAAGATATAGTCGCTGTCAGATGACGCGAGGAACACCGCCATGCCAGTAATATCTTCAGGCGTCGCAAACCGACCGATCGGCACAGATTTTGCCACCGCAGCCTTTTTCTCACCCGGTTTCAAACCTTCCCATTTCGCAAAGTTCGCATCCACCACATCCCAGTGCTCGCCATCGACCACGCCGGGGGCAATCGCATTCACGTTGATACCGTATTTGACCAGAGCAAGAGCGGCCGACTGCGTAGCGGAAATGATGGCCGCCTTCGATGCGCAATAGAGCGTCACGAGCGCCTCGCCGCGACGCCCTGCCTGGCTGGCCATATTGATGATCTTGCCGCCGCGTCCGCGCTTGATCATCACATTTGAAACCGCTTTCATCATGAAAAGCGGTCCCTTGAGGTTGATACCCAACACACGCTCGTAGCTGTCTTCGGTCAATTCGTTGACGGGAGCCATGTCGAAGATCGCGGCATTGTTGACCAGAATATCGATACCGCCATAATCCGCGTCGATTTTCGCGACCACATCGTCGATCTGGCGAAGGTCAGTCACATCAAGCTTTACCGCCTTGACCGATGTACCGATACTGCGCGCGGCTTCTTCCGCCCGGTCAATGTTGATGTCGGCGATGACGACCTTCGCGCCCTCGCGCGCGTAGGCTTCGGCAAATCCAAGCCCAATACCGCGCGCCGCACCAGTGATGAGGGCCACCTTGTCTTTCAGTCTCATGGGGATACTCCGGGATATTGCAGCCTGCTCCTACAGGTGCGTTTTCTTTTCCGTCAGCAATAATGGATGCCGTTCAAAGCGCTCCAGAGCCTTGCCGTCAGGTGTAAACAAATGCGCATCGGTCGGGTCAAAACCCAGCTTGGCCGTTTCGTGTGCACGTGCCTCGCTGCCCCCGCCTGCCTCCGCAACAACCAGTCCGGTTGCGCTTTCATTTTGTACATAGAGATAAGTCTCACCGCCAAGGCGTTCTACAACCATGATCTCTCCCTCGAGAATACCATCAGAGGTCGGGTGAAGATGTTCCGGACGAATGCCGAGAACCAAGGGCGCACCCGCGTTTACTCCTACGCCTTTGACGGGCGCTTTGACCGAACGGCCATTGGCGAGTTGGACTGTGACCCCATCGGCATCGACTATGCTGGCGTTGACTTCGATGAAGTTCATGGTCGGTGAACCGATAAAGCCGGCCACAAACCGATTGACCGGATGGTGGTAAAGCTCCAGCGGCGATCCCACCTGCTCCACCTTGCCATCACGGAGAACCACGATCTTGTGCGCAAGCGTCATGGCTTCCACCTGATCGTGCGTGACATAGATCATTGTTGCATTGAGGCGGTCGTGCAGACGCGCCAACTCGATACGCATCTGCACGCGCAGCGCTGCATCGAGATTGGACAGCGGCTCGTCGAACAGGAATATCTTCGGTTCGCGCACCATCGCGCGTCCGATGGCAACGCGCTGGCGCTGCCCCCCCGAAAGCTGTTTCGGCTTGCGGTCGAGCAACTGATCGAGTTGCAGCGTTTTTGCAACTTCTTCAACCTTGCTCTCACGTTCAGCCTTGGCGACACCGGCGAGTTTCAGCGCAAAACCCATATTGTCGCGAACGTTCATATGCGGGTAGAGCGCATAGGTCTGGAAAACCATGGCAAGACCGCGCTCGTCCGGCGGCGTATCGTTGATACGCTGCCCGTCAATGGTGAGATCACCTCCAGTAATTTCCTCGAGCCCGGCGATCATGCGCAGAAGCGTTGACTTGCCCGAACCGGACGGCCCAACGAAAACCACAAATTCACGGTCGGCAATATCCAGATCGACCCCTTTGATAACATCAATATTGCCGAAGGACTTGGTGGCGTTTTTAAATGAAAGTGTAGCCATTTCATTTCCTCTATTTCACGGCGCCGAAGGTGAGGCCGCGCACCAACTGGCGCTGCGTGATCCACCCGAAGACAAGTATCGGCGCGATGGCGAGCGTGGACGCTGCCGAGAGTTTTGCCCAGAACAATCCTTCCGGGGATGAGAAGGAGGCGATGAAGGCGGTGAGCGGGCCCGCTTGCGAAGCCGTAAGGTTGAGGCTCCAGAACGCTTCGTTCCAGCATAGAATGATGGAAAGAAGCGCGGTCGACGCTATACCCGGAAGGCTTAGTGGTAAAAGCAGATAGCGTATCTGCTGGCCGACTTTCGCCCCGTCCATGCGGCTTGCTTCCAGGATTTCTCCCGGCACTTCCTTGAAAAAGGAATAGAGCATCCAGACGACAATCGGCAGATTGGACAGGGTGAAGATGATGATAAGGCCCGTGCGCGTATCGAGAAGTCCGCTATCACGCGCGAGAAGATAGATTGGCACCAATACGCCGACGGCGGGCAGCATCTTGGTGGAAAGCATCCACAAGAGAAGGTCTTTAGTGCGCTTGCCGGGGAAGAATGCCGCGGCATAAGCGGCTGGCACCGCGATAATAAGCGAGAGAATGGTCGCACCAAGACTTTCAACGATGCTGTTCATGGCATAGCGGAAATAATCGGCTCGCTGATTGACCGCTACGAAATTCTCCAGTGTCGGCTCAAAGAATAGTCTTGGGGGCGCCACCGCGTCGATTTCCGTCTTGAATGCAGCGAGCAGCATCCAGAGAATCGGGAAGAACATCAGTAGCGCCACAATCCAGCCGATAACCCCAGCCGAGACCGCGGCCTTGTTGATCCTGCGTTTTGCAGCCATCGGTCAGCCCCCTAACTATCCAGATTTCGTGCAACGGTCCGGATCAGGAACGCTGCAACGATGTTGGCCAGGATGATTGCGATAACGCCAGCTGCGGAAGCGCCGCCGATATCCCACTGAAGAAGTGCTTTAAGATAGATGAAATAGGTAAGCGTCGTTGTGGCGATACCCGGCCCCCCTGAAGTGGTGACGAGAATTTCCGCGAAGACTGAAAGAAGGAAAATCGTCTGGATCATTATGACGACCGAAATCGGGCGCAGCAGGTGCGGCAACACGATGTAAAAAAACATGACCGGCCCCTTGGCACCGTCAAGTCGCGCGGCCTCCATCTGTTCCCGATCAAGGGACTGCATTGCCGTCATCAGGATCAGCGTCGCAAACGGCACCCATTGCCAGGACACGATCAAGACGATGGATGCCATTGGAAACTGTGAAAACCAGTCGATGACCGGCAATCCGAAACTGCGCGAGATGAAGGCGAACAGCCCATTCACCGGATGCATCAACAGGTTTTTCCAGATGAGCGCCGACACGGTCGGCATAACGAAGAACGGTGCGATGACCAGAAGCCTCGCTATGTTTTTTCCCCAGAATTCCTGATCGAAGATGACGGCGAAGAGTACGCCGCAAACGACAGATATCACCAGAACAGAAACAACGAGAATAAGCGTCTTGGCGATCGCCGACCAAAGCGTGGGATCGGACAGCAGGAAGGAATAGTTCGAGAAACCGGCAAAGCCGGTAATGAACGGGTTGATAAGATTGTAGTACTGGAACGAGAACCACAGTGTCATCGACAGCGGGACGATCATCCAGAGCAGAAGCAGTATGACTGCCGGAGCGAGCAGTGGTCCCGTGCGGACACTGCGACGCGACTTGACGGCAAAGCGTGACTTTGTGCCTGCGGCCAACGTTTGGTTTGCTGGCATTCGAACCAATCCTCCCCTTCCCGTTTCGGATTCGCCACGGCGAACGTCTACGAAAATCAGACCAGTCGTTTCTCCTCCTACCGAAGACGACAGGCCGCTAGAGCATCTCCAGCAAAAGCATGAACGATTTTGCGTACGGGAAATGCGCAAAGCAAACAGTCAGAGCGGTTCCAACGGATAACGTCAGAACCGCTCTTTTGGCCGTTACTTGATGTAACCCGCTTGCGTCATGATCTGTTCGACCTGACGCTGCGCGCCATCGAGCGCTGCATCCACGCTCTGCTGACCGGCGACAGCCGACGAAATCGCCTGACCAACCAATGTCCCGATTGCCTGAAATTCAGGAATGGCTACGAACTGGATGCCGGTATAGGGAACCGGGTCCTTGGTCGGCTTGGTCGGATCGGCAGATTCGATAGCTTTCAGTACTGTGTCCGCAAACGGAGCTGCCTTCTTGTATTCCTCATTGGCATAGGTGGACTGGCGCGTGCCCGGAGGAACGGCAACCCAACCTTCGGACTTGCCTACGAGCTCAACGTACTCTTTCGACGTCGCCCATTTCAGGAACGATTTTGCAGCATCGACCTTCTTGCTCGATGCCGGAATTGCAAGGTTCCAGGACCAAGCCCAGGACGAACCATTCGGCGTTGCCTCTACCGGTGCCTTGGTGAAGGCAACCTTGTCCGCAACCTGGCTCTGCTTAGGATCATAAATCCGGCCTGCCGCCGAAGTGGCGTCAATCCACATGGCGCAATGGCCAGTCGAGAAAAGCGCCTGATTTTCATTGAAACCGTTCGAGGTAATTCCGGGAGGTCCAGCTTCCTTCATCAGGTCGACATAGAAGTTGATTGCCTTCTTCCATTCGTCTGAATTGATCTGTGGCTTCCAGTTTTCATCGAACCATCGGCCTCCGAAAGTGTTGATCAGCGTACCGAGATAGGCCATGTTTTCGCCCCAGCCCGGCTTTCCGCGCAGGCAGAGACCATATTGTTCTTTCGACTTGTCAGTAAGCTTGGTCGCGAAGTCTTTTATTTCCGCATAGGTTGGCGCATCGGGCATCTTGAGCCCAGCCGCATCGAACAGGTCCTTGCGGTATAGCGTAAACGAACTTTCGGCGTAGAACGGAACCGCGTAGAGCTTGCCATCAACCGTCAGACCGGCGCGAACCGGCTTGATGAGATCGTCATAACCGTAATCCTCGCCAAGATCGTCGACCGATAGGAGCCATCCCGCCTTGCCCCAGATCGGGGTTTCGTAGCCGCCAATGGTCAGGATATCGAACTGGCCGCTCTTGGTAGCAATATCGGTCGTCACGCGCTGACGCAGCACGTTTTCCTCAAGAACAACCCAGTTGATTTTATTGCCGGTCGCTTTCTCCCACTCCGGCGACAGTTTCTGCATGATGATCATATCACCATTATTGACTGTGGCCACGGTGAGCTCTTCCGCCCACGCAGTTCCAGCCATAAGTGCGACCCCTGCAGCAGACGCGATAAGCCCTGCAACATAAGATTTGGTCCGCATTTCGTCTCCTCCTTTACGAATGCATAGCAAAATTCTTACATATGTAAAATTTATGGCGCGAGCTTTCACGCCTTGTCAAGCACGGTTTTCAATTTTGCGTTGTGAGGAGAAACGACCGCGGTGTGAAGAGGGGGCTAAGGCTGAAAAAGCGGACATTTCACCTACCAAATTCACGAGTTACTGTTTTAGCATACTGGAATAGCCATGGCATCATTCTCGGCAAAGACATTTGTCGGCTTGACGTTTTGCCCTGCCTTTGACAGTTTGACCGGATATCGCCTGAGCGAGAATGAAGGCGAACAGAGCTGGAGGAACATCCTGAAATCGTTGATGAAGCAGCAATCAGGATCAGATTCTGTCCTGAGAAATCAGCGCGTTCCATTTGCATTGCCGCTTCGCCAAAAGCAGCCTTGCCGCATGCAGCCAAACCTACGACGATTGACGAACAGGACATAGAGACGTGCGCAAGACGATACGCACCATGGAAGATTTTTCGGAATTCGTAGGGCTTTCGCGTCCGACGGTGTCGAAATACTTCAGCGATCCATCGTCCGTTCGACCCAAGACCCGGGAGCTGATAGAAGCGGCAATCAAACAATCGGGTTTTCGTCCCAATCTTTTCGCAGTGAACCTCAATCGGCGTCGCACGACAATTCTGGGTATAATCATCCCCAACCAGCTCGACCATTTCTACATGGCGATGACAAAACGGTTGCAATCCCTCGCGGAACAACGCGGCTATCTGGCAATTGTTCTCTCTTCCGATGGCAAGCCCGAACTTGAGAAGCAGGCGATCGAAACCTTGCGATCTCTGAATGTCGCCGGCGCCATTATTGCGCCGCTCGGTGAAGCATCGCAGCATTCAACGTTGGCGCGCCTCGCCGAAGATGTTCCGATTGTATATGTCGACTCTCCGCTCGACAGCACCTCACCCTTTGTTGGGACCGATAATCTCAAATCCTTCCACCTAATTGTCGATTACCTTTGCCGCTCGGGCAGCGAGCCGTGTTATTTTTCCATGCCCATGGTCAATAATAATGCTGTCAAGCGGCAGGAAGCCTATCGTCTGGCAATGGAAAAGCTCGGTTATGAGCCGCGCATCATCGATCTGGAGGAAAGCCGCAGCTGGGATTTCGAACGTTATGCATTCGAGCAGACCGCAAGAATTCTGCGCGAAAAGGGCAGACTTCCGACCAGCACCGTTCTGTGCTCAAACGACCGCATCGCCTTCGGCGTAACTAGCGGCCTCTGGCAGGCCGGCCTTAAAATCGGCAGGCTCAAGGATTGTGACGTTCGCGTCGCGGGTCACGATAACAATCCGCTGTCGGAATATACCTGCCCTCCACTCACAACGGTGGCTCAGGACTATAACGAGATCGGACGTCTGGCGATTGAACTCTTGTTTCGGACGCTGGGCGAAACAACAGATGACCGGCTGGAACTGCCGGAAACCCAGCGCGTCCTGCTGAATGCAGAAATCAAGCTGCGCATGAGCGCATGAAATGGCGGGTTACCCCGCCATTTCAATTCTCTATTCTCAATTCAGGCCGAGCGTGCCGCGCAGGGTGGAGAGATCTTCGGCAAGCGTTGTTACCGGACCAGCCAACGCCTTCCGATCATCTTCCGACAGCTTGTCGTAGGACTCGTAGCCGTCGCCCTTCTTGTACTTGGCGAGAATGTCATCGACCGTCTTGAAGTTGATTTCCACCTTCTTCACGAGGTCCGGATTTTCCTTTTCCAGCAATGGCTTGAAAAGCTCGACAATCTTTTGGGCACCGTCGACATTGGCCTTGAAATCCCAGAGGTCGGTGTGACTGTAACGATCCTCCTCACCGGAGATCTTGGTTGCCGCCACTTCTTCGAGCAAGGCAGCAGCACCGCCAACCACCTTCTCTGGCGGCACGGTGAGGTCTTTCACCCGCTTCTGAAGTTCCAGCACATCAGCATAGAGCTTGTCTGCAATGGGCGCGAGATCTTCGGTCGAATTCTGCGCGAACAGGCCGTATTCGATACGGTGGAATCCGGTGAAGTCTTCCGACTTCTCACCATTTTCATGGTCATCCGCACGACTGTCGATCGAAGCGTCGAGATCAGCGAAGAGTTCGGCAATCGGTTCGATCTTTTCGTAGGAGACACGGGTGGAGGGATAAAGCGCCTTAGCCTTTTCCAGATCGCCTGCCTTGACCGCATCGGTAAACGCCTTGGTGTCCTTGACCAGAACGTCGAGGTTTTCCTGCACATAGACCTTGTAATCAGCGATCGGCTGAACGAGGTCCAGCGGTGAAACTTCGGCCTTCGCAGCGCCGAAGCTGAGCGTAAGGGCAACGGCACATGCCGATGCAAGCAATGGCAGACGATACTTCATATTTTGCCTCTCCACGTGGACGCATTTCAAAAAATGCGCGTAAAATCAAAATGTTCTGGTAGTTTCCTTACCCGCGGGCATTTTGCGGACCGCTGGCCTCCAAAAGTGCGCGCGCGTAGTAGTCCTTGTGATCCTCAACACCTGGCAGCGCGAAGAAATACCCACCCCCGATCGGCTTCAGATATTCTTCCAGCGGCTCACCGTTGAGCCGGTTCTGAACCGTGATGAAGCCCTTTTCCAGATCGGCCTGATAGGCGATGAAAAGCAGACCCATATCAAGCTGGCCCGATTTGCTGACGCCATTGGAATAGTTGAACGGACGACGCAGAATGAGGTGCTGCTCGGCATTTGCATCGCGCGGATTTGCCAGGCGGATATGCGAGTCGAGCGGCGTGATTTTGCCGTCGGCGTCCTTCGCATAATTGGGAACATCGGTTTCGGTTTTTCCGTCGAATGGCGCTCCGCTATCCTTGCGCCGTCCGAAAATCGCTTCCTGTTCCTGTAGCGGCGTACGATCCCAGCGTTCGACAAAGTTCCGTATGATGCGCACCGCCATATAGCTGCCATTGGTTGCCCAATCCGGCTCCGCATTTTTTTCGCCCACCCAGACGATGCGGTTCATCAATGCCTCATCAGATGGATCGGGATTGGCAGACCCGTCGCGGAAGCCCAGGAAATTCCGCGCACTTTCTTTCGCCTTCGGCGAATGCGGCGGCTGCACAGGAACCGTCCCTTCCTGTTTCCAGCGCACCAACAAAAGGTCGGGCATGTTCTTCATGATGTCGCGCAGGGCGTGAATGTTCGTGTCCGGCGTATTTGAACAGAACTGAATTACGAGGTCCCCGTGGCAAATGTCCTTTTGCAGGGCATCGTTGGGAAAACTCGTCATGCGCTGCAGAAGTTTCGGCTTCAACGGTTTCAGGCCAAAACGGTCATCGAACAGAGACGAACCAAGCGCAACCGTAACAGTGAGATTGTCGGGTGTGACGACCGGGCCAAGAATGCCGGAATCGGAGGGCGGAAATTTTGCATCGAGTTCCGGCGGCGTCCCGCCTTTCATCAGAAATTCGGTCCTCTCGGTGAGCAGCCGGAACATGCGCTCAAGTTCGGAGCGGTCCCGTGCCAAAACGTCGAAAGAAGCAACGAGCCCGGCCGCGGGACGCGGCGTGACGATGCCTGGCTGGTGCTTTCCGTAAAAAGCCTGGCTTTCGTGAAGCTTCTCGCTCTCAGGCGCATTGGTCACGTTCTCAGAAGAAAGCGCTTGTGCTGCCTGAGGTGCAAGCACGCTTCCAACAGTTCCGGCAACACCGGCGGCTCCCGCACCCAGCAGCAATGCGCGCCGAGCGGACGAAACAGGTTCTTCAGACGTTATCGTATCGTTTTTAAAAAATTTTCTGGTCATCAATCTACTCCCAGCTGATCGCGGAGTTTCGTAAATTGCGCAGCAAGTTGTGCCGCGCCGTCCTTGAATTTCGCCTTTTCATCAGGCGACAGTGCGTCATACGCCTTGAAACCATTGCCCTGAGCGTCCGCACCGAGCAGCGACTTGATCGAAGCAGCGTCCTTGTCGATGCCTTCGAATGCCTTTTGATCAACCTTTTCGACAATGGGGCGCAGGACATTGGCAGTCTTGGCGGCGCCTTCGAGAAGGCCCGACAAAGCCTGCAGATCAGTATGTGCATAGCGGTCCTCACCTTCATCCGACGCTGTTGAAGCGAAACGGTTAAGGGCGGAAGCAGTGCCCGCCATCATGCGGTCCGGTGAAATGCGAAGTCCGCGAATGCGTTCTTTCAAGACGGTGGCGTCCTGCTCAAGCTTGCCAGCCACAGCTGCCAGTCCATCGACGGATTTCTGTTCGAACAGACCATATTCGACACGGTGCAAACCACCGAAGCCTGCGTCCTTCTCGCGCTTTTCGAAATAATCGGCACGGGCATTAATGGCCGTATCGAGATCGGAAAATGCTTCCGAGACGGGCGCAATGCGCGCATAGGCGGCGCGCGCCGGACCATAGGCGGCTTGTGCGGCTTCCAGATTACCGCTCGCTATTGCGGCGGAAAGCGCCGCAACAGCTTTCTGGAATTCAGCAACCTCGGTTGTGAGATAAATCTGATATTCAGCCAGTGCACCGATAAAAGCTGTAAGGGGCAGTTTGCTCTTTTCCGCTTCGCTGGCAGCGGTCGCAGTTACGGTCAGCTTGCCCCGAGGATTGGAAAGAAGCCCGCAGGTAATCTGGTATTCGCCTGGCGCCAGCTTCGCTGTGATTGTCTGCTTGAAGCCCGGCGCAATATTCTCGCGCTCTTCGAGAACCATCACACCATCGAGGATTTCCCACTCGACCGTGCGATCCGACTTGTTGATGATTTCAAAAACCGAGCGCCCGGCCGGGACGGTCAATTCGTTCGGCTCGCAGCTTTTTGCATTGATCGCGACTTGTATCTTGTCGCCAGCTCCTGCATGCCGCGCTTTGTCCGATACACGGGATGCATAATAAAATGCCCCACCGGCAGCGAGCAGCAGCAGCACGGCGACGGCCAGTCCTATGCGGACCAGATTGCGCGACATCGGTTCTGTAGGCTTCGGGTTCGTCATGAAAATCTCTTTTATTGTGCGCTTGTCTTGATCTGGCTTGCGGCCACTGATCCGCTCGCTGGCATGAGGAACAGGATGAGTGCCGGAACGAGGAAAGCCACATAGGCGACCACTTCGCTGACAGTCGGCGTTGCGATATATCCGAAAACCCCAGCCAGAACTGAGCCGAGCGTACTGTCTAGCGGGAGAATGTCGCTCGCGTCGAAAACGACTGCCTGGAAGTGGTTCCAGATACCTGCCTCATGCAGCGCCATGACAGAATTGGCCAGAATGCCCGCCGCGATGATCAGGATGAAAACGCCCGTCCAGCGAAAGAAGCGGCGGAGGTTCAACTTCAAGCCGCCTTTAAAGATGCCGTATCCAACCGCCGCTGCAAGCAAAACGCCGAGCAGCGCGCCCACAGGCGCCGCCGGGCCTTCGCTCTGCTGGAAAGCAGCCAGCAAAAAGAAAACGGATTCAAGCCCTTCACGCGCCACCGCAAAGAAGACCATGAGAATAAGACCAAAGCCCTTGTGCGTCGGGGTTTGGAACGCCGCATCGATGGAATGATGCAGTTCCACCTTGATGGAGCGCGCCGCCTTGCGCATCCAGAACACCATTGAAGTGAGGACGAAAACCGCAATCAGACCAATAATGGCCTCGAAAAGCTCCTGCGCTTTCTGAGGAAATTCCGCGCTCAGAAGCTGCAGGATAGCGCCAACAGTCAGCGACATGGCCAAAGCCAGCAGAATGCCAATCCAGACCACAGGCATCCAGGCGCTACGCCCGGTTTGATGGAGATAAGTGGCAATAATCCCGACGATCAGCGCAGCTTCCACGCCTTCGCGGAACATGATGAGAAAAGGTACAAGCATTCCGACTATCCAAAAGACAGAGAAATCGGCCTGTCCGATGGTCGCTTCTCTTCAAACCCGGCATGAAGCCTTCGTCATTTGGTCATCTTTTATATCCGCACTGCCAGCCCTGCAAGTTAAATGAAGTTGACCAGCGCAGGAATGTTTTAGAATTATTCTAACCATTTCAGAAGCTTATAACTGTGACTGGATGATAGAATTGTATAAGGCATTGAAAATGCACCTAAGTCATCTCCGCGTAACCGGATAGCAGATGCAGTGGGCAGAGATAAACTGGCCTCGATCCGGAGCAGGCCACGGATCACGACTTCCTCTCTCCCTTTCGCCCAACCTTTATCTCTTCGAGATTGAGATTGGTATCGTCGTCGTTTTTGCGATCCCGGTGGTAATTCGCGTCGAGATGAAGCGATGCTATCGTTTGTTGTGTGATCGCTCCCAAGAAGCTTCGAGCCTCGGAATCGATCTTGGAGTCGAGCGAGACCACCACGACGAAAGATTGTTTCGATTTGAAGCACGACTTGTCCGTTGAGGAACACAAATATTGACCAATGACCCGCTGGGAACGGTCAAAATGGGAAAAGTTTCAGAATTTTCCGAAATGGTCAAAAATTTCGTGTTTCAGGGGTTGAAGATTGGAGCAAGGTGATACATATCACAGTCACTTACCGCTGTGCCTCCTCCCATTGCGCGCGGTAAGTGTTCCCCTCTGGAGGTTTGCCTATAAGGCACCTTCATAACTTAGCCGGACTTCCCAGTCCGGCTCTTTTTTTGCCTGAAATCCGGCTAGCGTCTCATTTCACCGCATAGATGCAACCAGCACATCTTTCTGTTTTAAAAGAACAATCCGGGAGAGACGCCTCGACCCGAGCGGCTTTCCAAGCAGATTAACTGAAATCCAGTTAATCAATAAATTCTGCCTGTCCATGCGCAAAAAAAGCGCCGCGTTTCCGCGGCGCTTCTTGTCGGCAAAACTGCGCTTCAACTTATCCGTAGGCAGCTACAGGCGGGCATGAGCAGATGAGATTTCTGTCACCGCCCACATTATCCACGCGGCTGACCGGTGGCCAATATTTTGCTGTCGCGTCGAAATCGCCATTGATAGCGCTTGCCGGGAACACTGCTTCCTCACGGGTGTAAGGATGTGTCCATTCGCTCGCCAGCGTATCGCCTGCCGTGTGCGGTGCATTGGCAAGAGGATTGTCGTCCGCAGGCCAGACACCATCGGCAACCTTTTTCGCCTCAGTTGCAATGGCAATCATCGCATCGCAAAGACGGTCGATTTCCGACTTCGGTTCAGACTCGGTCGGCTCGATCATCAGCGTACCGGCAACCGGCCAGGACATGGTCGGCGCATGGAAACCGTAGTCGATGAGGCGCTTGGCCACGTCTTCCACAGTCACGCCAGCGCTATCCTTCAGAACTCGCGTATCAACAATGCACTCATGCGCCACACGATCATGTGCGCCGGTATAAAGGATCGGATAAGCGTCCTTCAAACGATGCGCAATGTAGTTGGCATTGAGGATCGCAGCCTCGGTCGCCTTCTTGAGACCAGCGCCGCCCATCATGCGGATATACATCCACGTGATGACCAGAATGGATGCGCTACCGAAAGGCGCCGCCGAAACAGCGTGCTTGGAACCGATATCCACATGGCCCGGCAAATAAGGCACCAGATGCTTGGCAACGCCAATCGGGCCAACGCCCGGACCGCCACCGCCATGCGGGATGCAGAAGGTCTTGTGCAGGTTCATGTGACAGACGTCAGCGCCAATGTCGCAAGGACGGGCGAGCCCAACCAGCGCATTGAGGTTCGCACCGTCGAAATAGACCTGACCGCCATTTTCATGGACGATTTCGCAGAACGCCTTGATGCCTTCTTCGAACACGCCATAGGTCGAAGGATAGGTGATCATGAAGGCAGCGAGATTATCACGATGCTTCTCGGCCTTGGCTTTCAGATCGTCGATGTCGATATCGCCATCTGGACGGCAATTGACCACGACAACGCTCATGCCAGCCATCGAGGCGCTGGCCGGATTGGTGCCATGTGCAGACGATGGAATAAGGCAGATGTTGCGATGACCTTCGCCCCGCGACTGGTGATAGTGGCGAATTGCCAGCAGACCAGCATATTCGCCCTGGCTACCTGCATTTGGCTGTAGCGAAACGCCAGCAAAGCCGGTGACTTCACAAAGCCAAGCTTCGACATCCGCCGTCATCCTGGCATAGCCTTCGGTCTGTGCCGCAGGCGCAAACGGATGCAGATTAGCAACCGTGTTCCAGCTCACCGGCATCATTTCTGCTGCCGCATTGAGCTTCATGGTGCATGAGCCAAGCGGGATCATTGCGCGGTCAAGCGCCAGATCCTTGTCGGCCAGACGACGCAGGAAGCGCATCATCTCGGTTTCGGAACGATGCGAATGGAATACTTCCTGCGTGAGGAAGCCTTCACCGCGTCCCTTGCCGGGCACGAGAACCTTGTCACCGTCGACCAGCTTGGCACCAAACAGAACGGCAAGCGCTGCAAGATCTTCCTCGGTCGAGGTTTCATCGAAGGTTACGCCGACCGTGTCCGCATCGATGACACGAAGCAGACGACCGCCCTTGTCAGCTTCGTCAGCAATGGCCTTCGCCTTTCCGGCAACCTTGATGCTGACCGTATCGAACAGGCTATCGCCTGCGATTTCGACACCCGCGGCCTTGAGGCCGGAAGCAAAGCGGGCAGCAAGACCGGCAACGCGGGTGGCAATCGCCTGCAAGCCTGCCGGGCCATGCCAGATCGCGAAGGATGCGGCCATATTGGCAAGCAGGGCCTGCGCAGTGCAGATGTTGGAGGTCGCCTTGTCGCGACGGATATGCTGCTCACGGGTCTGGAGCGCCAGACGATAGGCCGCACGGCCATGCGCATCGACCGACTGGCCGACGATGCGGCCGGGAATGATGCGAGTCAGAGGTTCCGACACAGCCAGATATGCTGCATGTGGGCCCCCAAAGCCCATCGGTACGCCGTAACGCTGCATGGAGCCAACAGCCATGTCCGCGCCCCACGTCGCAGGCGCTTCCATGATCGTCAGCGCCAGCGGATCGGCAACGGCAATAACGAGTGCGCCCTTGGCCTTCGCATCGGCAATCACCTTGCTGAAGTCGCCGTAGACGCCGCGTGTATCCGGCCACGGCACGACGATGGCAGCAGTATTTTCATCGAGAGTGCTGCCGGTTTCGATCTGCCAGCCGAGCGGTTCAGCGCGGGTGTTCACCACATCAACCGTCTGCGGATGCAGTTCGCCTGCAAGCAGGATACGGCTTCGCTTGTCGCGGTGATGACGGCAGGCAACGCCAATGGCTTCAGCAACCGCAGTTGCTTCATCGAGAAGCGAGGCGCAGGCGACCGGCAGGCCGGTCAGTTCTGCAACCAGCGTCTGGAAGTGGAACAGAAGCTCAAGACGACCCTGGCTGATTTCCGACTGGTACGGCGTATAGGCGGTGTACCAGGCAGGGTTTTCAAACAGATTGCGCTGGATGACCGGCGGCGTATGCACACCATGATAGCCCGCGCCGATGAAGCTCTTCTTCACCACGTTGCGGCCCATGATGGCGTTCAGCTCTGCAAGCGCATCGGATTCACTGAGCGGCGCCGGCAGATCAAGCGCACGGTTCAGACGGATAGACGCCGGAACCGCCTGGGTGATGAGGGTTTCCATGGAAGGAAGGCCGAGCGCCGCAAGCATTGCGCGCTCGTCTTCCAGTCTCGGCCCGATATGGCGGGCAACAAAGGGAAGAACCTGCTGGGTCATCGCGTTATCCTACCAGTTTGTCGTAACCGGCCTTGTCGAGGAGACCGGAAAGCTGGCTTTCATCCGAAAGCTTCAGCTTGAACAGCCAGCCCTCGCCTTCCGCAGCCTGATTGATAAGAGCCGGATCGCTTGCAACGGCTTCGTTGACTTCGACCACTTCGCCATCGACCGGTGCATAAACATCGGAAGCGGCCTTGACCGATTCCACAACCACGATGCCTTCGCCCTTGGTCGCCGTGCGGCCGACGTCCGGCAGCTCGACGAAAACGAGGTCACCCAGTTGTTCCTGTGCGTGGATCGTAATGCCGACAGTGGCAACGCCGTTTTCGACGCTGATCCACTCGTGATCTTCGGTGAACAGGATATTGGCCATGGAAATCATCCTTTGCGATAGCGATGCGGAGTAAAGGGAAGTGCCGAAACGTCAACGGGCACCTTGTTGCCGCGAACGTCAGCGAAGACACGTGTGCCGGGGGTAGCGAGGCTTGCCTCTACATAACCCATGGCGACCGGGAAACCTGCCGATGGGCCAAACCCACCGGAAGTAACGGTGCCGATCTGGCGACCGGATTCATCAAAAAGATCGGCGCCAGCGCGGACCGGCTGACGGCCTTCCGGCTTTAGGCCCACACGCTTGGCAGCAGCGCCCTTGGCAATGGCGTCCAGAACGGCCTTTGCGCCGTTGAATGCAGCTTTTTCCCGCACAGGCTTGGTGATCGCCCAAGTGAGGCCGGCCGAAACCGGATCGGTTTCCGGCGTGATATCCTGACCGTGCAGGCAGAGACCGGCTTCAAGTCGAAGGCTGTCGCGTGCGGCAAGGCCGATCCATTCGACGCGCTCGTCGGCAAGCAGCCTGGTTGCAAGCGCGCGGGCCTCATCGGCTGGCAGGCCAATCTCGAAACCATCTTCGCCGGTATAGCCCGAACGGGTCATGAACCAGCCTTGCTTCGGCTCGAAACCGCTCATAAAGGCAAGCTCCGCACCTTTGAGACCGGCATCATTAATGACGCTTTCAGCTTCGGGCCCCTGAAGGGCGAGAAATACCCGGTCAAGCGGATTGACGGTTACGTTCTTGCCGGAAGCAGCTTCGTTCAGATGCTCGATATCGGCATCGGCATTGCCAGCATTGGCAACGACCATGAAACGGTCTTCACCAAGGCGCGTGACGATCAGGTCATCCAGCACGCCGCCATTTTCGTTGAGGAAGAACGTATATTTAGACTGGCCTTCCTTCAGCACAGTCGGGTCAAGCGGACAGGTTTCAGCAAGAAGTGCGGCAGCGTCCGCGCCCGAAACCTCGATCAGCTTCATATGAGAAATGTCGAAAAGGCCCGCATGTTCACGCGTATGAAGATGTTCCTTCATGACGCCCAGCGGATAGGTTATCGGCATGTTCCAGCCGGCAAATCCGCCGAAGCGCGCGCCAGCCTGTTCATGCAGATCCTGCAAAGGCAGGGTATTCAAATGTGCGGTATCGCCCATAACAACTCCAGAGTCGCACGTGTGCCTCCGCAAAATGCGGTTGCTTCGTGCCCCTCTGTCTCAGGCCTGAGAGACTCGCATGGCTAAAGCCATACTTACACCTTCGGCGCAGGGTTGCCCCCGACTTTCCAGAGTTGTCTTACCGGTCTGCGGTTCCTTGTACCTGAGAGATTTCGGGCGATTTCCCCTTCGGCGGCCAATTGGCGCTCTCCCGCAGACAGACAGTGCAAGAACGTCATACGATATGGCATCCCGACACCCGACAAAACTCCCTTAACCCAATCCGGGGCGCAAGTCATGTGGAATTGTTGTCTCTAACCGACGATTTCCCGGACTTTTGCGACAAAATTCGAAGCCTCCGGGATACCCGGATCTATACTTCATTATACAAGGCTGTCACGACACGAAGGACATCGCGCAATTAGGCGCGTGAGACGAATTAACAGACAGTTGCGCCGCTACAATTTGTGGGAGCAACTTTCTGGACGGTAAATTTTTAAAGAATTTTTAACCGGTTAGCCGCCGAAGCAGCCTGAATCGAGCCGATTTCCCCAATTCGGCATGAGATTGTGATCGCATGATGACCGAGCTGCGCAAAAGACGTGCAACTGACAAGCTTAAACGCATTGCAGCTATGCAAATCTGTCTCTCCAATTCGAAATGCTTCGAGCCTATATGCTGGTTGCAACAAAGAGATAAGATTTTTACTAGGTGAGAGAAATGAACCTGATCCGCTCGTACAACAACTGGCGCCGTTACCGTAACACTGTAAACGAACTGAGCCGCCTGAGCCCACGTGAACTGAACGACCTCGGCATCCTGCCTTCGGAAATCCCGTTCGTCGCACGCAAGGCCGCTGCTCGCTAATAGCGCACCGGAAGGCATTGGCCTTCTTCAAGGATCGCGAGTCCCCATAATTGCGCGGTCCTACAGTTTCCAGAATATCGCCGGGGTGTTTTCTCCTCCTCCCATTCCCTCGGTGATACAAGACCGGATATCCTCCTCCCAAGTCCGGTCTTCCCCATAAAACACCCGTCGCTTCCTCCCGCGACGGGTGTTTTCGTTTGGCGATTACCGCGCCGCGACCACCTCTATCTCGACCTTGAACTCCTCACGCGTGAAACCGGAAACGATCATCAGTGTCGAGGCTGGCGCGGGCTGCGGGAACAGCCGGTCGCGAACATCCATATATGGGTGCATATAGGCTCGGTCGGTGACATAGGCATTGATACGCACCACATTGGATAGGTCCATGCCTCCATCGCGCAGGATGCGGCTTATATTTTCAAAGCAGAGTTCTGCCTGAGCGCCGGCGTCTTCCGGTACATTTCCGTCCGGCGCGATGCCGAGCTGACCGGAACAGAAAACCATTTCTGCACCGGCTTTTAACTTCACGCCATGGCTGTAGGCGGCAAAAGGTGCGGCCATGTCGGCGGGTAGCAGATGTTTCAAAGTGCTCATCGTATATCCTCAAGCTTTCGGCGCAGCGGCCAGCATTTCTTTCAACCTTGCCGCCCCGGCAGCAACATCTGCTTCGCTCGGACTAATGCCCGCGGCCAGGAGCCGACGCGCGATCATATGATCTGCCGGGCGATTGATGGAATCGACAGCGACAAGCCTGTCACCGGCAAAGTGAAAGATGGAGAATGCATTTTCTTCCGGGTTTCCCGAAAGGATATGCCGGTCGGCATCAAAGGACAGGCCTGCCGTCTGCAACTTCATATCGCCCTGATCCGACCAGAACCATGCAATTTCCCTAAACGGCGCCTCGCGGCCCACAATGGTACGAGCGACATGCTTTGCCTGATCTGTCGCATTTTGCACCGATTCAAGCCGCACCCGACGACCGGCCTGAAAATGATCATAGCTTACGCAATCGCCGATAGCGTAGACGTGGCCCGCAGACGTGCGCAGGTTCTCATCCACAACAATGCCGTTGTCGATCGCAAGCCCAGCCATAACAGCAAGCTCCACGTTTGGCACCGCACCCGTACCGATCACAACCATATCGGCCGGGAATTTGGTTCCGTCTGCAGCTTCCACGCCTGTCACGCGACCATTTTCACCCTCAATGGCCGTCACGCCGAGACCCGTCAAAACTGTGATACTGGCGGCGCGGCTCCGCGCTTCCACGTGGGCGGAGATGTGCGTTGCAACCGAACGCCCCAGCACACGAGGTGCTGCCTCGATCAGAACCGTTTTTTTGCCAAGCGCGATCGCGCTATGAGCCATTTCCAGACCAATAAAGCCGCCGCCAATAATGACCACATTCTCAACACTGGGCATTGCTGCCGCGATGCGGCGGGCATCCTCCATCCGGCGGAGCGTGAAAACACCGTCAAGCTCGACACCTGACAAATTGGGAATGCGAGCACGCGCACCGGTCGCGAAGATCAGTTCCGACCAGCTCAGGACTCGCCCGTCATCAAGTGTGACCGTCTTGTCTGCAATAGATACGGCATCGACGCGATGGCCAAACATCATCTCGATATTATTGTCGCGATAGGCCGATTCCGGACGCAGAACCAGACCGCCCCCTTCCGGCGCTTTCAGATAGGATTTCGACAGTGGGGGCTTATGATAGGGAATATCGGTTTCGTCATTGATGAGAATGATTTCGCCTGCATAGCCTTCCTGCCGAAGACTGATCGCAGCCTGCGAGCCAGCATGGCCAGCCCCAATGATAATGCATCTTTCGTCCATAGGACCTCCGGAACTTTCCGCACATCATAAACCTGTCGCGGCCCGTCACGTGACCAAATAGCCACGGATTCACACCTTAATTGCACGCAATCCGTATATTTAAAACATTTAGTTTGACCGATCGGTCAGATTGTTTAGTAGGATGCACTCAAATCTGGTTTGACGCGCATCTTGTTCCGAAAACCGTTTCACACTTTTCGGGATGCGCTCTAACGCCCTTGGCCCGAGCGTGTAGGAGTTGCAGTCTTGAAACGATATTGGTCCGATTATACGAGCGAGGCATTCTCCCGCCTCGAGCGTGAGAAGCTCGTGGCGGTTCTGCCGGTTGGTGCAATCGAGCAGCACGGACCACACCTTCCGCTGGCCGTCGACGCTGCCATCGTTGACGGCATGGTCAAGGAAACCATCGCCCGCCTGCCTGAAACAAGCCACGCGCTTTTCCTGCCGACGCAAGCCATCGGCAAGAGCAATGAGCACAGCCGTTACCCTGGCACATTGACGTTTTCAGCCGAGACCATCATTCGCATGTGGTGCGAGATCGGCGCTTGCGTGGCAGGAAGCGGTGTCCGCAAGATGGCGCTGCTCAATAGCCATGGCGGCCAGATCAGTGTCATGGATATCGTAGCGCGGGAGCTTCGCATCCGTCACAACATGCTTGTTGTAAGCATCAACTGGTTCGGCCTTGGAATGCCGGAAGGTGTATACAGCGATCACGACCTGAAGCACGGCATTCATGCCGGCGACATGGAAACCTCAGTGATGCTGGAGATGCATCCCGATCTCGTCGATATGTCGAAAGTACAGGATTTCCGAACGCTTACGGAAACTTTTGCAAGTGATTTCCAACATCTTTCGCTGAGCGGCGGCGCCAAGCCTGCCTGGCAGATTCAGGATATCAATCCTTATGGCGCTGCTGGTGATGCGACGCTCGCGACCGCGGAGAAAGGTCGAGCGACGATCGATTTTGCCGCCGAGCGCCTGGTAGAGGTTCTGGCGGAAATTGAACGAGCGCCGCTCTCCTGGCTCGACAACAAAACAGCCTGGTAAGGACAATGAGCGTGGCCCCCAACTCGCAAGCTCCATCCTCCCTGATCGAGATAGACGGCGTCTACAAGCAATATGGTACCGGCGTGATGGCCGTGAGCGACATGTCGCTCAGGATCGAACAAGGCCAGTTCGTCAGCTTTCTCGGCCCCTCTGGCTGCGGCAAGAGCACGGCGTTGCGCATGATCGCCGGCCTGGAATCGATTTCAGCCGGAAATATCCGTATCAACGGCCACGCTCCCGGCAAGGGGCCTATCGGCGCGCAGGATATCGGTTTCGTATTTCAGGAGCCGACGCTGATGCCGTGGGCCAGCGTCTTCGACAATGTTTATTTGCCGTTGCGACTGTCCGGCATTGCCCGCAAGGAAGCAACCCCGCGCGTCGAAGAAGCGCTGGCACAAGTGGGCCTGTCCCGCTTTGCCACGGCATTTCCGAGGGAACTGTCCGGCGGAATGAAAATGCGCGTTTCCATCGCTCGTGCTCTGGTTACGCGTCCGCGTCTTCTGTTGATGGACGAGCCATTTGCGGCGCTGGATGAGATGACGCGCTTCAAGCTCAACAATGACGTTCTGCGACTTTGGCAGGAACACGGTCTGACCGTGATTTTCGTAACCCACAGCGTTTATGAGTCGGTTTATCTGTCCAACCGGGTAGTGGTGATGGCTGCCCGACCGGGCCGCGTTGTGGCCGACATACCGATCATCGGCCCCTACCCACGTGCCGAAAACTACCGCACAACCGATGCCTACGCGAGATATTGCGCCAAGGTGTCCGACGCGCTGACCGCGACACTTTCCTCCGAAGATATCGATCATTGAGGACAGGACGATGAATCCGATACAAACCGAACTGCCTGTCCTGAATGTCGAACAGGATCGCCTCGCCCGGCGCGAACGCACCTTGCGCATTGTCATGCCGACGCTGGCGATCATAATCGCCCTTGGCATATGGGAAGGTCTCGTCCGTTACTATCAGGTGCCGCATTACCTGATCCCTGCACCTTCGCTGGTTGCTCAGACGCTTATAAAGGACGGGCCATCGCTGATGGCATCCATGTGGTTTACGGTCAAGCTGACCCTGATCTCGCTCGGCTGTGCAATTATCGGCGGCATTCTGCTCGGCATGATTTTCGCCCTCTCCCGCCCGATAGAAATGGCGTTCTTTCCATTCGCCGTTATCCTTCAGGTAACGCCGGTCATCGCTATCGCGCCGCTGATCCTCATCTATGTGCGTGATACTTTTTCAGCCCTGCTGATCTGTGCATGGATCGTGGCGTTCTTCCCGATCCTGTCCAACACGGTGATTGGATTGCGCAGCGCCGACCACAACCTCCGGGATCTTTTCCGGCTCTACCGTGCTTCGCCATGGCAGCGCCTGCGCTATCTGCTGGCGCCAAGCGCATTGCCTTATTTCATGGCGGCGCTGAAAATCGCCGGCGGCCTGTCACTGATCGGCGCAGTTGTCGCTGAGTTTGTTGCCGGTACGGCAGGTCAGAGCACAGGGCTCGCCTCACGCATTCTGGAATCGAGCTTCCGCAACGAAATTCCGCGCATGTTTGCGGCACTTTTCCTCGTATCGCTGCTCGGCATCGTGATCTTCCTCGTGACAAGTTGGCTGTCGCGCCTTGTGCTCGGACGCTGGCATGAAAGCGAGATCCGTCGTGAGCGCTAGAATGTTGCAAGGGGTAGCCATAGCCGGTCGCACCGGGCACTACGACATCCAGATCGAAGGCACCCGTATCGCCTCGCTTGTGCCGTCCCAGGCGAGGGGTGGTGGTTTGGTCACGCCGCTTTTCGCAGATGTCCATGTCCATCTGGACAAGACATTTACGATCCGGCGCATTGCTGAAAATGGCGGCGCCAAGGTGGATTGCCTGTTCGACGCAATCGACCTGATGAACGCTGACCGGAAGAACTGGAGCGAGGCGGATATTCGCGCCCGCGCGACCCGAGGCCTTGAAGCCGCGTTTGAACAAGGCGTCGGCGCAATGCGCAGCCATGTTGACTGGACGACACCGGAAGCGCCCACTGCCTGGCCCGTTCTCAACGAACTGCGTCAGGAATGGAAAGACCGTCTCGACCTTCAGCTTGCAGCGCTCGTCCATGGCGATCTTGTGCTTGATGCCGGTTCGCAAATCGCGGCCCGCGTTGCAAAAGATAGCGGCGTGTTTGGCGCTTTCTTCTATCGCAATGCCGATCTTGAAGCCAAAGTTGAGGAGATGTTCCGTGTTGCCGTGCAGCATGACCTCAACCTCGACTTTCATGTCGATGAAGGGCTGGAGGTAGAAGCGGACGGCTTCTCGCTGATCGTATCGGCCACCGTGCGCCATGGCATGGCTGGTCGGGTGTTGTGTGGCCATGCCTGTTCACTATCGCTGCGCGGGCCGGACGAACTGCAGCGGATTCTTGATGCCGCCGCCAATGCAGGCACCGCGCTCGTTTCCCTGCCAACGTCCAATCTCTATCTACAGGATCGGATCGAAGGGAAATCTCCGCGCCTGCGCGGTGTCGCGGCTCTCAAGGAAGCGCGAGCAGCGGGCATGGATGTCATGCTCGGCTCTGACAATGTCGGTGATGCATTCTACCCTTATGGCAATTATGACCCACTCGCCATACTGCGTCTTGCAGCGCCGGTCTGCCATGTCGAACCGCAGGAATGGCTCGACAGCATCACTACCCTGCCCGCCCGACTTATTGGCAGCCAGCGCATACAGCCCCTTCAGGTGGACGGCTTGGCCAGCTTCATATGGCACGATGCCGAAGACCTTACCGATCTCATCAGCCGTCCGCAGGCCCGCCGCGTTGTCTGGCGCGACGGTACAAAAATTTAATCGGAGAACCCCATGAATTCTGCCGCACCACAGCGCATCTATGACTGGGCCGCATTCCGGGCCGAAATCGACGGAATCCGCATCTACGATGACCCGAAGCAGGTCGAACTGCGCTCTCGGGATTATTTCTGGTACAGCCCCATCCTCACCGAGGATATCGGCCATTATGTCGGCGATCTCGTCGTCATTCCGAAGGATCAGGACGAAGTACGCCGCGTTGCTGCTGCTGCCGCGAAACTTCGCATCCCGATCACCGTTCGCGGCGGCGGCACCGGCAATTACGGCCAGTGCGTTCCGCTTGAAGGCGGCATCATCCTGGACATGACCAAGATCGACCGCATCATCTCCATCGAACCCGGCAGGGTTCGTGTTGAAGGCGGGGCTCGCATTTCGCGTCTTGACGATGCCGTGCGCGAGACCGGACAGGAATTGCTGATGTATCCGTCCACCCGTCGCATCGCCACGATTGGCGGCTTTTTCTCCGGCGGTTCAGGCGGCATCGGTTCACTGCGCCACGGCATGCTGCGCGACGATGGCAACGTTTATTCCGTCAAGGTCCTGACCGTCGAACCGGAGCCAAAAATCATCGAATTGACGGGACCCGACATCCATAAAGTCCAGCATGCCTATGGGACCAACGGTATCATTCTGGAACTGGAAATCGGCCTCACCAAATCGACCGACTGGATACATACCGCAGCGTTGTTCGACAGTTACGAGGCAACGCTCAACTTCTGCCTCAAGGCACTGGAAGCCAATCTGGACTGCTATCTTCTAACGACAGTAGATCGTCGTTTTGCGCGCTTCTACACCAAGTTCGGCGAACTCTTCCCTTCCGACAAGGATGCGGTTTTCGCCATGATCGCACCGGAAGAGATGGCCCGTTTCGAGGCGCTCGCCACGGAATTTGGCGGGAAGATTTCCTTCGCCATGACGCTGGACGAATTGCACAAGAACGGTCTCCAGCCCGCTTACGAATGCGGCTGGAACCATACGACCTTGCAGGCGCTGAAGGCCGAAGAAGGCTGGACCTACCTTCAGGTCGCCTATCCGCGCCCATTCGACGTTGATGTGGTGACCCGCCAGATCGCGCGCTACGGCGAAACACAATATATGCATCACGAAATGGCCCGGCTCGAGGGTGAAGTACAGATTTTCGCACTTCCGCTTGTCCGCTTCGAAGGCCGTGACGAGATGTATCGCCTGATCAAGGAACTGGAGCAGGTCGACGGCTGCGACATCTACGATCCTCATGCCTACACTATCGAGGATGGCGGCATGAAGGAGATCGACAGCGTTCAGATCGAGTTCAAGAAACTCGCCGACCCGTACGGCCTGCTCAATCCGGGTAAAACACGCGGCTGGACCGCCGACATGGCTTTGACTGATTAAAACAAGGGGAACCAATATGAAAAAAACTCTGATTGCGGCGCTGGCCGCGCTCTCCGTGGGCCTTTCCGCACAAATGGCCCATGCGTTCGACAAGGTGACGCTTGGCACCAACTGGTTGGCGCAAGCCGGTCACGGCGGCTTTTATCAGGCCGTAGCCGATGGCACTTACGAGAAATACGGCCTCGATGTGCAGATTGACATGGGCGGGCCACAGGTCAACAACCGCCCGATGCTGGCCGCGGGCCGTCTCGACTTCCTGCTGACCGGCAACCTGCTTCTGTCGTTCAACAATGTCGCCAATGGCGTGCCGACAACGGTTGTAGCCGCCTTCTACCAGAAGGACCCGCAGGCACTGATGGTGCATGAAGGTCAGTACAAGGATTTCAAGGACCTCGCCAATGCGCCGACCGTGCTGATGGGCAAGGATGCGCAGTTTTCCTTCTGGCCGTGGCTGGTGAAGGAGTTCGGCTTCAAGGACGAGCAGCTTCGTCCCTATAATTACAGCCTCGCCCAGTTTCTTAACGACCAGAAGGTCGTGCAGCAGGCTTATGCTACCGCGGAACCGATCTATGCCGAAAAAGAAGGTGCGAAGGTCACGACCTACCTCCTCGCCGATTATGGCTACAGCACTTACGGCAACACGATCGAAACCCGGCAGGACCTGATCGAAAAGAACCCCGACCTCGTACAGCGTTTCGTCAGCGCTTCCATTGAGGGCTGGACCAATTTTCTCTATGGCGACCGCAGCAAGGCCTATGAATTGATCCTGAAAGATAATCCGGACATGAGCAAGGAAACGCTCGATGCGGAACTGGAGCGGATCAAGAACCTCCAGCTCATCGACAGCGGAGACACGCTCGAAAAGGGAATCGGCGCTATTTCGATGGATCGCGTCAAGGCGTTTTATGAACTTGCTCGCAAGGCAGGAATTGTCAGCGGTGACGAACTCGACATGAGCAAGGTTGCGACCGACGCCTTCGTTAACAAGGGCGTAGGGCTCGACATCAAGAAAAAGCTGGGCCTATAAGCCCCTTATCAATCGCGGCAGGTATGGATGAATAACAGCGACGAGAATGAAGACACCGAACTGACCGGACGGGACAAGGTCCTCGGCCGCAGGCGGCGCATTCTCGGCGCAATACGGGCTGCCGCGATCGATGAGTTCGCCGAGAAAGGCCTAGCGGGGGCATCCACGCAAGGCATTGCGCACCGCGCCGGTCTCACCAAGCCGCAATTGCACTATTACATTTCCAGCAAGGAAGAACTCTACGAGGATATCATCGTCTATATCCTCGATGAGTGGGAAGAAATATTCCTCGGCGCCAATACCGAAGACGATCCTGCCAAGGTGATCCGGCAATATATTCGCGCCAAGCTCGAATACAGCCAGAAGAATCCCAAGGCTTCTCGCCTTTTCACCACCGAAATTGCCAATGGTGCGCCCTATCTCGGACGCCACTGGGCCAAACATCAGTCAGCGACCCAAAACGCTGTCCGCCTCATCCAGTCATGGGTGGACGATGGGCGCATCAGGCCTGTCGACCCGCTGCTGTTTCAGATGCATATCTGGGCCGTGACCCAGCATTATGCCGATTTCGAAGCGCAGGTGCGCAGCATGATGGAGCTCGACAAGGACGAACCGCTGGATCTCGAACGGATCGAGAAGGAAGTTTCTGCACTCTTTCTGCGCGCCTGTGGGCTGGAATAGGACATTCCTGAACGAGTTTCGTCAGCGTAGCCCTTCAAGTTCCGCAATGCGGGCGGCACTGTCCTTTTCCAGCATTCGGGTCATTTCGCGAATGACCGTTTCCGCCAGCACAAAGAGCGCAGCCGAAGAATCCCATGCGGACGGCACGGCTGTGCGCCCCGCCAGAACATGACGGGCCACGCGTGCTATCGGCGAAAGCCACTGGTCGGTGACGAGAACGACCTCGACACCGCGTGACCGCGCCTTTTCGGCAAGCTGCAAAAGACTGTCCTGATAACGGCGAATATCGAAGACCACCAGAACGTCGCGCTTTCCCATATCGAGAAGGCGGTCACGCCAGACGCTCTCCTGCCCGCCAAGATGAAAGACATGGGGACGAATGATCGTTAAATGTGCGGCCATATATTGCGCGATGGGATCGGTGAAGCGGCCGCCGATCAGGTAGATGTTTCCCTTGGCGTCGGTCAAGGCCGAAACAGCCTGCCTCAGCTGCTTTTCGCCTAGATGCCGGAAGCTTTCACGGATATTTTCCAGCGTATGCTCCACCGCCGGATAGGCCGTATCCGGCCCGGCTCCCGGCTGTTCATTGCGATGATGCGGAGACTGTAACTGGGCAGCGAGTTCGTCCTGCAACCGCGCCTGGAAATCGGGATAATTCTGAAACCCGAGCCTGTTTACAAAGCGAAGGATCGTTGGGGAACTGACACCGGCCAGAGCGGAAAATTCCGCGACGGTTTTCAGCCCCAGCATTGGATAATTGGCGATCAGCGTCTGCGCGGCGCTTCGCTCGCCTGCTGGCATCGTATCGATCCGCTCGTTGATCAGTTCCGCAACGCTTGCATACACAGACAGAGTACTTCCCTTAGCGACTGCCCTTTTCAAATTTGGGCGAAATTGTGTTTGACAAATAATCATAGGACGTATCAAATAATCCGCAATAGCGCATAATTGGAAAAAACGTAACATAAGTTACAGCGCGGGGAACGAACAGAATGACGGACGAGCGAGAACATCGCACGGCTTCGTGCGAGCCTGTTTCTGTCTTCAACAAGGAGGGGGAAAGTCCCTATCTTCTTGTCTGCGAACATGCGTCCAATTTCATTCCAGAGACTTTCGACGGACTTGGACTGGATGCCGATGCCTTGCGGGCACATATCGCCTGGGACCCCGGCGCGGTGGAAGTTGCCAGACGTCTGGCTTCGTCTCTTAACGCGCCGCTTGTCGAAAGCCAGCTTTCGCGCTTGCTGATCGACTGCAACCGACCGCTCGACGCCCATGATCTTATTCCGGAAATCAGCGAGACGACCGTGGTTCCCGGAAACCATGCACTCAACTCCATGGAGCGTATGGCACGTATCGATCTTTCGCATCGTCCATTCCACACTGCTGTTGAACAGATCATTTCAAGGCGTGCGCAACGCGGGCTTCCATCATGGATCGTGACGATCCATTCCTTCACACCCATTTATCGGGATGTACCCCGCCCCTGGCAGATCGGCATCATCCACGATGAAGACGACCGGATCGGCAAGCCACTGATTGAGGCCCTGCGCAAGGACGATACCCTCCATGTGGGCGTAAACGAGCCCTATTCGCCAGCGGATCGTGTCTATTACACATTGGAGCGGCACGCCCGGCCGCGCAATGCACCCTGCGTGATGATCGAACTGCGCAACAACGAGATTGCCGATGGTTCGGCGCAGACCGCCTGGGCCGAAAAACTCGCGACCATATTGGAGGACATAGCAAAAGCAATTGGTCCTCAAGACACTGAACAGGGAGCCTGAAGGAGCCGGAAATGCCGAAGCCGATCAGACTGTTCGTCAAATATGTTGATGCAATGAATTATTATACCGGGCGTTTTGCGATGTATCTGTTCTTCGCACTTGGCGCCTGCCTCCTTTATTCCACTTTTTCCCGTGTGTTTCTGGGCGTACCGGTGAATTGGGTACTGGAGATGTCCCAGTTCCTCCTCTCCGCCTATTATCTGCTCGGCGGCGCCTATGCCATGCAGCAAGGCGCGCATGTGCGCATGGATCTTTTCTTCGACCGCCTTTCTCCGCGAAGAAAAATGATCACGGACATGATCAGCATCCTGTTCATCATCTTCTATCTGGGCGTGATGGTTGCGGGCGGAATTTCAGCGACCAATTACGCCATCGTTTACAACCAGAAGAACTATACCGCCTGGGCGCCGCTTCTCTGGCCGATCAAGCTCATCATGACCGTCGGTATTTTCCTGCTGCTGCTGCAATGCGTCTCCAATTTCTTCAAGGACTGGGCCTCCCTGCGCGGAAAGCCGATCAGCACGATTGCGGGTCCTGCCATTGAGGAAGGACATCACATATGAGCTCTGAATTCATTACGCTCTTCATGTTTGCAACCATGATGGTGCTGCTGATGACCGGGCAGCGCGTATTTGGCGTGATCGGTTTCGTCGGTTCGCTCGCGGCACTCCTGCTTTGGGGCAAAGGCTCGTTCGAGATGCCCTATAATGCCACCTTTGCAGTACTGAACTGGTATCCGCTCATCACGGTGCCGTTCTTCGTCTTCATGGGTTATATGCTCTCGGAATCGGGCATTGCCAGCAATCTCTACCGGATGTTCCACGTCTGGTTCGGCGGCATTCGCGGCGGTCTCGCGCTGGGCACGATTGGCCTGATGGTCATCATTTCCTGCATGAACGGCCTCAGCGTCGCGGGCATGGCAATCGGCGCCACCGTGGCGCTGCCCGAACTGCTGAAACGCGGCTACAACAAGGTGATGGTTACGGGTGTCATCCAGGCGGGCAGCTCGCTCGGCATCCTCATTCCACCGAGCGTCGTGCTCGTTCTTTATGCGATGATCGCCCGGCAGCCGGTTTTGCAGCTGTGGCTCGCAGGCATCGGCCCTGGCCTTCTCATGGCAGCGCTCTTTGCGATCTACATTTATATCCGCTGCCGTATCCAGCCCGAACTCGGACCAACATTGCCCAGAGAAGAGCTGGATAAGATCACGTGGCGTGACCGTTTCGTCACCCTGCGCGCAGGCATCTTGCCGCTTGTGGTCTTCGGCGCGATGATGGGCCTGTTCCTCACCGGCGTTACCAGCCTTGTCGAAAGTTCCGCCGTCGGCGCCTTACTTGCAACGCTTGCCGCACTTTTTACCGGACGCCTGAACAAGGCGGTATGGGAAACCACGACACGCAACAGTCTCACCGTCACCTGCATGTTCCTCTGGATCATTCTGGCGGCGCTGTGCTTTTCGTCGGTCTATGACGGTCTCGGCGCGGTGAAAGCCATTGAAAAGATCTTGCTCAACACCTTCGATCTTTCGCCGTGGACAATCCTGGTACTAATGCTGTTTTCATTCATCATACTGGGCATGTTCCTTGATGATACGGCCATGCTGGTCATCGTAGCGCCGCTTTACATACCGCTGGTCAAGAGCCTCGGCTTTAACGCCATCTGGTTCGGCGTGCTCTACACCATCACTTGCCAGATCGCGTATATCACGCCGCCCTTCGGCTACAATCTCTTCATGATGCGAGCCTTGGCGCCGAAGGAAGTCACGCTGATAGATATCTATCGATCGATCGTGCCGTTCTTCTTCCTCATGGTGCTGACCATCATCATCCTGATGATTTTTCCGGAGATCGCGATGTGGTTGCCCAACTGGTACACAGGACGATGACGACAATTACGGGAGAATGCGCATAACCGGTAACAAGAGCCCCAATGGCCAGACCGGAACAAATAAAGGGTGAACTCAAACAAGAGTGGGAGAATGGGCATGAATGAGAATAGCAAGCTTAACAAACGCGATTTTCTCAAGAAGGCCGGGCTGACGTCTGTAGGTGCCTTGGGGGCAAGCACACTTGCAACGCCTTACGTCAGGGCACAGAGCCCGATCAAATGGAGGTTGCAGACCTATGCAGGCCCGGCCCTTGCCGAGCACGTCATCAAGCCCTCGATTGACGCGTTCAACAAGGCTGCCAATGGCGAAATGGTGATCGAACTTTACACGGCCGACCAGCTTGTGCCGCAAGGTGAGTTGTTCCGTGCCGTTCAGTCCGGCACGATCGACGCCGCGCAAAGCGACGACGACTCCATGGCGTCGCCGGTCGACGTTGCGGTGTTTGGGGCCTATTTCCCCTTCGCATCGCGCTACAGCCTTGATGTGCCCGCCTTGTTCAACTGGTATGGGCTCAACGAAATCTGGGAAGAAGCATATAAGGAAATTCCGGGTGTAACGTGGCTTAGTGCCGGGTCCTGGGACCCCTGCAATTTTGCTACAACCAAGCCGATCCGCAGTCTGCAGGATCTGCAAGGATTGCGTGTCTTTACCTTCCCGACCGGGGGACGTTTCCTGACCAAATTCGGCGTCGTTCCGGTGACTTTGCCATGGGAGGATATTGAAGTAGCCATCCAGACCGGCGAACTGGACGGTGTGTGCTGGTCCGGTGCGACGGAAGTATATACGGTCGGCTGGGCCGACATTAACAAATACTACCTCACCAACAATATCAGCGGCGCTTGGGCAGGCTCCTATTTTGCCAATACGGAAAAATGGAATGCCGTGCCGGATCACCTCAAGCAGCTGTTCAAGCTGGCCATGGATTCATCGCATTACTACCGCCAGCATTGGTATTGGTGGGGCGAAGCGCATTATCGCACCACAGGAGGGAAGCTGGAACTGACCAGCATTCCCGAAGCTGAATGGAAGCAGGTGGAAGATGCAGCCATGCAGTTCTGGGATGAGATTGCGGCCAAGAGTGCACGAACCGCGAAAGTGGTCAAAATCCTCAAGAAATACCAGAAGACCATGCGCGATGCAGGCGCACCGTACCGTTATGCCTGACGAACAAGGGCGCCGTGCTTTCGCGCGGCGCCTCTCACTTCATTCCGTGGGAGCACAGCAAACTAAATGGCCGGACAACTGACATTCGATGCATTGAAAAAGGCAGTCGCGGAAGATGAAATCGATACGGTTCTTGCGTGTTTTGTGGACATGCAGGGACGCCTGATCGGCAAGCGCTTCTACGGGCAGTTCTTCGTGGAGTCCGGTTACGACGAGACCCACGGCTGCAATTATCTTCTCGCAGACGATATCGATATGGAGCCGGTCCCGGGCTATGAGGCCGCCGGATGGGATAAGGGCTATGGCGATTTTGTCATCAAGCCGGACCTTTCGACCTTGCGGGTCGCCACATGGCTGGAAAAGACAGCCATCGTGCTTTGCGACGTGCTCGATCATCACGACCACCAGGATCTGGCGCATTCTCCGCGCGCCATCCTCAAGAAGCAACTCGCCCGCCTGCACGAGCGCGGCTATCGCGCCTATTTTGCATCCGAGCTCGAATTCTATCTGTTCGATGAGACCTACAAGACGGCCCGCGCCAAGCACTGGCAGGACATGGAAACGGCTTCGCCTTATGTGCAGGATTATGTCATCCACCTGACCACCAAGGAAGAACCGGTTCTTCGCGCAATGCGCAATCAACTAGCGGCGGCGGGCATTCCGGTCGAAAACTCGAAGGGTGAATGGGGCCCGGGGCAGGAAGAGCTGAATGTGCGCTACGCCGAAGCGCTCGAAATGGCGGATCGCCATGTCATCATGAAAAACGCGATGAAGGAAATCGCCGAGGCGCAGGGCAAATGCATCACCTTCATGGCCAAGTATGATTACAGCAAGGCGGGAAGCTCGAGCCACGTGCACAACTCCATCTGGAGCGCCGACGGCAAGGAGCCGCTCTTCTTCGATCCGAAAGCGCCTTACACCATGACCCCGCTGATGCGTTCATGGGTAGCTGGGCAACTCAAATACGCCACCGATTACACCTATTTCCTGGCGCCCTATATCAATTCCTACAAGCGTTTTCAGGCTGGCACTTTTGCGCCAACGAAGATCATGTGGAGCCAGGATAATCGTACGGCAGGGTTTCGCCTGTGCGGCGAAGGCACGAAGGGCATTCGCATCGAGTGTCGCATCGGCGGTGCCGATCTCAATCCATATCTGGCCTTTGCAGCCCTTATCGCAGCAGGTTTGAAAGGAATAGACGAGCAGCTGGAACTTGAAGAACCTTTCGTCGGCGACGCCTATAGTGCCGTGAAACTCAAGGAAATTCCCTATACGCTTCGCGAAGCCGCTCAGGCTCTCAAGAACTCCGCGTTTCTCAAGGAGGCGCTCGGTGAGGCCGTGGTCAACCATTATGTGCATACCGCCCATTGGGAGCAGATCGAATACGACCGGCGCGTGACCGACTGGGAGCTGCACCGCGGTTTCGAGCGCTACTGACCCCGACATAATGCCAGACTTCAAAGGAAACTACAGATGAGCGGCACAGCCAAAATCATCTCCCCGATAGACGGCTCTGTATATGCCGAACGTCCTTTCTTGAACGAGACCGCAATCGCCTCGGCCGTCGCCGCTGCCCGCGACGCGCAGGCCGGATGGGTTCAATTGAGCATAGCGGAACGCGCACGTTATTGCCGGTCAGCCCTTGATGCCCTCGCCGGAATGCAGGACGAGATCGTGCCTGAAATCGCATGGCAGATGGGACGGCCAACGCGCTACGGCGGCGAAAATGGCGGCGTTCAGGAACGCGGCCAATATATGATCGACATCGCCGAGGAGTCCCTCAAGGCCTATGTGCCAGCGCAGAAGGACGGCTTTCGTCGGTATGTCAAACATGTACCGCTCGGCGTCGTGATGGTAATCGCGCCATGGAATTATCCTTACCTCACCGCAGTCAACACGATCATCCCCGCGCTGATGGCCGGAAACACGGTGATCTTAAAACATGCGACGCAGACGCTTCTGGCAGGTGAACGCTTTGCAAAAGCGTTCGAGAAGGCCGGGCTGCCCAAGGGCGTGTTCCAGAACGTCGTCCTTGATCACGCGTCAACGGAAAAGCTGCTTGCATCCGGCGCAATCGACCATGTGAATTTCACCGGGTCGGTCGGCGGCGGGCGGGCCATTGAGAGGGCTGCTGCAGGCACCTTCATGACGCTTGGGCTGGAGCTTGGCGGCAAGGACCCGGCCTATGTGCTCCCCGACGTCAATCTGGATCATGCCGTCGCCAACCTTGTGGATGGCGCGTTCTTCAATTCCGGCCAGTGCTGCTGCGGAATTGAGCGCATCTATGTTCATGAAGCCATCTATGACCGCTTCGTTGACGGTTTCATTGACCTGACGAAGCAATATGTGGTCGGCAACCCTCTCGACGGTTCAACGACGCTTGGCCCGATGGCGCAGGCGCGTTTCGCCGATCTCATCCGCGAGCAGAAAGCCGAAGCCTTGCGCAAGGGCGCAAAGGCCCACATCGATATGAGCGTCGAAAATGATCGCGCTGGTTCCCCTTACGTCGCGCCGGAAGTGCTTACCAATGTGGACCACCAGATGAGCGTCATGCGTGAGGAAAGTTTCGGCCCCATCGTCGGCATCATGAAAGTGCGCAACGATGAGGAAGCCCTAGCACTCATGAACGACAGCATCTATGGCCTTACGGCTTCGCTCTGGACTGCCGATACGGACCACGCAACAGCCCTCGGCGATCGCATCGAAACGGGTACGGTTTTCATGAACCGCTGCGATTATCTCGATCCTGCACTTGTCTGGACCGGGGTGAAAGACACCGGCAAGGGCGCCGCACTGTCGCCCATCGGCTACGGCAATCTCACGCGACCGAAATCCTTCCACCTGCGCGAGAAAATCTGACCTGATTTGAGTTCTGGAAAGCAATCGACATGACCACTTTGACTGCCAAATGGAATTTCCCCACCACCGTGCTTTTCGGCCCTGGCCGCATCAAGGAACTGCCTGCGGTCCTCAAGGGTGCTGGCATTGAGAACCCGCTCTTTGTGACCGATCCTGGGATGGCAAAGCTTCCCGTGGTGGCCTCAACACTCGCTATTCTGGACGAAGCTGGCGTCAAATACGGAGTGTTTTCCGATGTGAAACCCAACCCGGTCGAAAGCAATCTCTACGCGGGTGTCGAGGTTTTCAAGAGCGGCAAGCATGATGGCGTCATCGCATTTGGTGGCGGTTCGGCGCTGGACCTTGGCAAGCTGATTGCCTTTCAGGCAGGACAGACACGGCCGGTCTGGGATTTTGAAGACATAGGCGACTGGTGGACCCGTGCGGACAGCAAGGCCATTGCCCCAATCATCGCCGTGCCAACCACTGCGGGCACCGGATCGGAAGTTGGCCGTGCAGGCGTTCTGACCAACGAAACGACCCACACCAAGAAAGTCATCTTTCACCCCAAGATGCTTCCGGTCACGGTCATTGCCGATCCTGAACTTTCAATGGGGATGCCGCCTTTCATTACGGCGGGCACAGGCATGGATGCGCTGGCGCACTGTCTTGAAGCCTATTGCGCACCGGGCTTTCACCCCATGGCAGATGGTATCGCGGTCGAGGGCATCCGTCTCGTTTTTGAAAACCTTCCAAAGGCTTACGCCGACGGCAAGAATGTCGAAGCCCGCGCCAACATGATGGCGGCTGCGGCCATGGGTGCGACAGCCTTCCAGAAGGGTCTGGGCGCAATCCACTCCCTCTCCCATCCGATCGGCGCTCTCTACGATACACATCACGGCATGACCAATGCGGTTTTCATGCCTTATGTTCTGATTCAGAACCGGTCGGCCATCGAAACGCGCATCGAAAGGCTCGCCGATTATCTTGGTATCGAGGGCGGGTTCGACGGGTTTCTGACGGCCATCATGAAACTGCGCAGCGACCTCGGTGTCCCCAATGCACTGCCTGAATTCATCAAGGGTCTCAGCATGGACAATGCCCGCAAAGATCTGATCGCTGAGATGGCAATAGTAGATCCTACTGCCGGCGGCAATCCGATTGAATTGACAAAGGAACGCGCGTTGAAGTTGCTAAACGCCGCTATCGAAGGTAAGGTTTGAAACACTAAGTTCGGGATAAAATCCATCCTGCAACAGTGCGAAGCGATTTGCGCAGGATACTGCGCAAAAACAAAATGGATAAAGGTAAGCATCGCACCACCTACGGCGGGGGGCGATGCATTGGGGAGCAGGTTCTTGGGGAGGAGCCTGCTCCCTTTCCTTTGCAAAAGTCAGCCATGCAAGAATCCAGACCCGACTTTTAACCGGACGAAAAATGGGAACAAAGGAATAGTTTCAATCGTTCAACCTCGTTATATTAACAAGGAGGGTTGCACATGAATATATTCAAGCAGACCTGTGTCGGGGCCTTCGCCGTGATTTTCGGAGCGACATCGGTTGTACCGACAATGGCGGCACCCATGAATCTGGAGCGCCCTGTCATCAACGACAATGTGGAGCAAGTGCGCGATCATCGCCGACCGCCGCGCCATTTCCGGGGCCATCGGCACAATCGACCCGGCCACTGGAACGGTCACCGGGGTTATCGGCATCATCGCCACGGCTATCGTCGCCATAGCGATGGGTGGTGGTATCCGCTGGCGGCTTTTGGCGCAGGCGCCATTGTTGGCGGCGCATTAAGCCAGCCGCGCCACGTCTACCGGGCACCAAGAATGTCAAACGCGCATGTTCGTTGGTGCTATAACCGCTTCCGGTCCTATCGCTCCTGGGACAATACGTTCCAGCCCTATAATGGGCCACGTAGACAGTGCTTTTCGCCCTACTATCGTGGATAATCGCAAAGCGCCCTCCGGGGCGCTTTTTCATGCAATCCGCAATACGCCGAAGCGGATTGGGACGGAATTTTCCGAATTTTGCTTCGGCCACCGCTGGACGTCTCATTCAAACAGGAATAAGCAAGCCTGCGTCATATCAACGTCGCGAGGAAATTTTTCTTCGTTACATTCTTTCGCGGCGAGAAGGACAATATTCAGAACACCGATCTTGGAAGAAATGTGCTGATTTTCTCCAAGACCAGTTCAGTCCCAGCCGACGGCCACTCTTTAGCCGCGTGCATTGCGCGGGCAGGTTGATTTCGGCGCAAATTCGAGTTTGAAAATGTCGCATACTACCGCCGCAAGCCCTGCACCTTCCAACGCACAACGCGTCGCGATGACAGCCCTCATCGTTGGCGGCATCGCTATCGGCAGTTCGCCGATATTTGTGCGCCTTTCCGAGGTGGGGCCGCTGGCAACAGGCTTTTGGCGTCTAGCACTTGCAGTTTTACCGCTGCTGTTCATGGATGGTCGCGAACGGCGCGACGAAAAGGATGCGGCACCGCTCACACCAACCGACTGCCTGCGCCTCGCCCTGCCCGGCCTGTTCATCGCTTTCGACCTCGGCGCGTGGCACTTGTCGCTGCACATGACATCCGTTGCAAATGCCACGTTGCTCGCCAATATGGCGCCGATTTTCGTGACACTCGGCGCATGGCTGCTTTTCAAGTCGCGCGTGAGCACATCCTTCATGATCGGCCTTGCCGTCGCTGTCATTGGCGTCATCGTGCTAAAGGGCGGGCCGGGCGAGCTTCTCCAATCGCGATCGTCCGGCGATGCGATGGCGCTTCTGGCCGCAGTCTTCTATGCTGGCTACATCCTTTCGGTGGGTCGCTTGCGCAGCCGCTTTTCTACCATGCGCATCATGCTATGGAGCAGCGCGATTGCCGCCGTATTTTCATTGCCGATCGCCTATTTCATGGAAGGCCAGATACTGCCTGCGACGCTCTATGGATGGCTTATCCTCGCGGGCCTTGCATGGGTGACCCACGCCGCAGGCCAGAGCATGATCGCCTATGCGCTTGCCTATCTTCCCGCGTCGTTCTCGTCACTCACCTTGCTTCTACAACCGGTCGTCGCGGCGTTTCTTGCCTGGACTATCCTGTCGGAACCTATCGGCATGTTGCAGGCTCTGGGCGGTATCATCGTGATATCGGGTATTCTGATTGCTCGAAGAGGATAGGATATGAAAAAGCCCCGGAGAACCGGGGCTTTCTTACTGAGCTGATTATTCAGCCAGCCATTCCTTGATGCGGTCCGGATGATCCGCGATATATTTGTCGACGGCCTTTTCATAGGATGTTTCCTGCGCGTCGAACATTGCAGCCTCAAGCTCGCTGATCGGAAGACTCATCTTGGTGAGCAGCGAGGCAACTTTCGGATTTTCTTCCTTGAAGCCCTTGCGCGCAATTGCGTCGATATGTTCCGCACCACCAAGTGCACCTTCGGGATCAGCAATGTAACGCAGCTTGTACTTGCCAAACATCCAGTGCGGGCTCCACGACGTTGCCACGAACCAGCCGTCGGAACGTGTGGCGCGGTCGACTGTGGTCAGCATGGCCGCTTCACTGGAAATATTGAGCTTGTAGTCCAGCCCATATTTCTTGATCGCCTCCTGCGACAGGCGCGTAAGGCCGGCGCCCGGATCGATGCCCTGAATTTCGCCCTTCAGCTTTTCGCGAACTTCCGGCTTCTTCAGGTCCTCGATGGAACTGATCTCGCTTTCGGGAATGTAAGCCGGAACGATCCAGCCAAGCTTGGCACCTTCATAGAGCGGCCCGAGATTTTCGACCTTGCCTTCAATGCGCTTGTAGTAATCGGCGTGGGTTTCCGGCAGCCATGCCATCATCATGGCATCGATATCGCCACGGCTCACGCCCTGATAGAGTGGGGCCACGTCTGTCTGAACCAGTTCGACCTTCTGGCCGAGATTGTCTTCGATCAGCTTCTTGGCAAGTTTTGTGACGAATTCAGCATCCGACCATGGCGCCCAGCCGATTTTAACCGGCTTGCTGTCCTGCGCAAACGCTGCGCCCATGGTCATCGTTCCCGCCACAACTGCCGCCAGACCGAATTTGGTTAGTTTGCCTAACATAGCTTCTCCTTTTCGATTGGTATCAGTTCCCGTTGTTATTCTTGGTTATTATTGCTTGCGTCATGCTTCCTGCTTGCGAAAGGATGAGGCGGACTGGGTGTCCGCCGCCTTCCTTAAAGATGCAAGCCGTTTGAAAAACCCGGTGCCACCCTTGCCGAAGCTCTGGGTAATGCGGTCGAGAATGACTGCCAGGATGACCACTGCCAGACCGCCTTCGAAGCCGAGCCCCACATTGAGGCGCTGAATACCGGTCAGAACAGTATTGCCGAGACCGCCTGCGCCGATCATCGATGCGATAACCACCATTGAAAGCGACAGCATGATCGTCTGGTTGATGCCGGCCATGATCGAGGGCATGGCGTTCGGAAGCTGCACCTTGAACAGGAGTTGCCGCGACGTGCAGCCGAAGGCCAGCCCCGCTTCGACAAACTCCGAATGCACCTGCCGAATACCGAGATTGGTCAGACGCACGACCGGCGGCATGGCAAAAATCACCGTCGCAATCGTTCCGGGCACGGCACCAAGACCGAAAAACATGGCAGCCGGAATGAGATAGACGAAAGCAGGCATCGTCTGCATGAGGTCAAGAACCGGGCGGACGATCGAAGCAATCGTGTCGCTGCGCGCCATCGCGATACCAAGCGGGATGCCGATTACGACAGCAATAACTGTCGAGGCCAGCACCAGAGAAAGGCTTTCCATCGTGCCGGTCCACAAATCCATGTGGATGATGAGCCCCAGCGCAAGAGCGGTGAAAATCGCAAATTTCCACCCCACGCGCCACAGCGATAGCAGTGCTAGCACTGCAACCCCGCCGACAGGCGGCACAGCAAGCAAAGCATTCTGGATACTATCGGTAACAAAACCGATAGTGGCTGCGATCATATCGAGCGCGGGCGTAAAGTGGTCAAGTATGTAGTTGACCACAACATCCGCCCATTCGCCGACACTGAAATTCAAATCCATATTTTACCGTCCATTTCCGTATTTCTTCTGGATTGGACCCATTCTGCCCCTGTCAGGCAAAAGTCCGTTGGCGTGCAGGTATCAACCCGCGCGGCCAAGCGTTTCGAGCAATGCCGATTTACTGATGGCACCGACATAGCGGTTCTGGCGATCCGTAACGGGGACCGGCCATGGGCTTTCGGCCACCTGCGTCAACAACCCGGAAAGCGGCGCTTCGGCTTCGATGGCAGAGACGCCTTCCAGCCTCTCCCCACCTTGCGCTGCAACACCCTTCGCCAGCGCGTCACGGCTGACCATACCGCGATAGGTGCGGTCGGCGTCGATCAGCACGCCGAATGTCTTCCCGCTGGCATCGAACCTTTCAAGCGCTGTCGCCAGCTGCTCAGGTTCGAAGACGATCAGTTCGTCCTCGCGCGCCACATCAGCGGCCTTGAAAACGCGGGATACATCGACATTGCGGAAGAACGAACGGACGTAATCGTTAGCCGGTGCAGACACGATTTCATTGGGCGTTCCAACCTGCACCACCTTGCCGTGCTGCATGATGCAGATACGGTCGCCGATGCGCATGGCTTCATCCAGATCGTGGCTGACGAAAATGATCGTCCGGCTGTGCTCCGCCTGAAGGCGCTTCAATTCGTCCTGCATTTCGGTGCGGATCAGCGGGTCAAGTGCGGAAAACGCCTCGTCCATCAGAAGAATGGTCGGCTCGCTGGCAAGGGCCCGCGCCAGTCCGACGCGCTGTTTCATGCCGCCGGAAAGCTGGTCCGGCATGCTGTGAGCATAGGGCTCCAGCCCGACGGCTGCGAGTGCCTTCAGTGCTTTCTGGTGACGTTCCGCCTCACCCATCCCGGCTACTTCAAGACCGAAGGAGGCATTGTTCAGGACCGTGCGATTGGGCAGAAGCGCGAAGGATTGAAACACCATGCTCATGTCGCGGCGGCGAAGATCAATCAGCTCGCGCTTTGTCATTTTGACGACATCGCGGCCATCGACTTCGATGGAACCCGCAGTCGGTTCGATCAGGCGATTGAGCAGACGCAGAAGCGTGGATTTGCCCGAGCCCGAAAGGCCCATAATAACGAATACTTCGCCTTCATAAATATCGAAGGTCGCGTTATCGACGCCGATTGTTGCGCCGAATTCGCTGTGAATCTGGGTTTTTGATTTACCTGCGCGCAATTCCTGCATTGCACGCTCCGGATCATCGCCGAAGACTTTAAAAATGCCTTTCAAGCTTATTTTAGTCTCAGCCGGCGACTTCATACTTTCTTCCTTGTATAAAATACCATGCATCAAGTCTAACCCCGCTGTGCTGGCGGACTTAATCTCCTTTTTAACAATGATAGAACTTCATTCCAACGCAGATTCCTCGCACCGTATCTGCGATCCGCGAACGGTCCGCATGGAATGATTATCGATAGATTTCTTGATTCTATATAGGTCATTTCCCGACATGTCCACCCACTGCCGCGATTTCGTCTAAATGAACCGTCCAGCGACCGTCCCCTTGAATGATTGTTTTGAAGGGTCGCACGACGAATTTCGAGGATTGCCAATGCCGTCCAAAACAGAGGGCAATCGACCAGCCTGAAGACAATAGTAGTCCGCTTCCAGTCAATTGCCGGAACGGCCTGCGACAAATATGCAATCAGCTGCGACATCATCCGAATTAGTATAATTCGGGACAAAAACGACTATAATTGCAGAAAAATAGTGTGATTATACTTCGAACTGGAACTATCTAGTCTATACATAAAAACGGCGCAGATCGGGCAATCCGCGCCGCGATAGACATTCCGCTTGGGCGGATATTTCAGCGATACGCCATATATCCGACAAAGCCTGTGATCTTCCAGCGTGCTTTGTCGCGGCGGCAGAAATAGAGGGTCTGCCAGTTGAGGCGGTCGACGGAGCCGTCCTTCCTTGCGATCGTCCCTTCGAATTTTTTCCGCGCCAAAGCGACGTCGCCCGTAATATCGATGACACTCAGATCGGTCGCGCGGAAGATTCCTTCTGCCAGAGATTCGGCATATTCGACCGCCGCACTTTCCGCCGCCTGACGCAGCCATTCATCACGATAACTTGCAAGCGTCGGAAATCCTGCATCCCATTTGTCGGGATTGCGATCATTATGCGCGTGGATGCCGAGAAAGCGCACCTCGTCGAAATCATCGGCCACCAGCGACCAGTCCTGCGATACGAAAGCCTCGATATCGCGCCGCACGAGCATTTCCCAAATCTGCTCGCGATCCCTGTCACCGGCAAACGGGTTGACCGCAGACCTCATGCTACCCTCCTGACTATCTCAACTTTCCACGTGCGGCGACCGGCAGGATATCGATGACATCCTCGCCCGAAACCAGATGAACCTCGTCAAAGAGATTGGAAACGACGCAGACATGATCAGGAATGATCCGCACGCGCTCGCCAACCTTCAGGTCAGCGACATCGCCGGTCAGCTTGCCGTGCTCCTCGCTCAAGCCAACAACACGGGCGTCGGAACGTCCCCTCACCTCGCCAAAGTCGCTCAGTCCCAACGTATCGCTGGAAAGCGCCTTGGACCCGGCATCTATGATGGCGCGTTCTGCTGTCGGATGGCTGACGATGGTTGAAAGCACCGTAAATGCGCAGTCATCCACTGTCGCAGCCCCCTTCTCGACCTGATACCGGTCGAAATAGATATAAGTGCCGGGACGATATTCGGTGACAACACTGTCACTGGGCTTGCGCCACATATCGGGCGTGCCGCCGCTCGAAATCGTTTCGCAGGAAAGACCGTTTGCATCCAGCAGTTCGCGGGCCGAATAAAGCCATTGTTCAGCCTGGTCCGGCTTGCCCGCTGCGGGATAGGTCATAAGACCGCCGAAACCCAGTCCAGCGCTCTGGTCGATGATGCGAGCCAGTTCCAATGCTTCGGCTGGCGTCTGCACGCCACAGCGCCCCATGCCCGTGTCGCATTCGACAAGCACTTTCAGCGGATGTCTTTCAGTCGGACGAACGCGCCGCATCCTGCGAGGGAAGTTGAGTTATCGACCGTTACCGACAGTGTAACGCGTTGATGCAGTGCATGGAGGCGGTCGAGCTTTTCCCGCCCCAGAATATTGTAAGGCAGGAATATATCCGTCAGCCCGGCGTCGGCCATGACCTCGGCCTCGCCGAGTTTCTGGCAGGTGATGCCCGCTGCGCCAGCTTCCACCTGCATTTTGGCGAAGAACGGCAGTTTGTGCGTCTTGATATGCGGACGCAGTTTTACCCCTATCGCATCGGCATGAGCCTGCACCCGGGCAATATTCGCTTTCACCCGGTCAATGTCGATGAGGATCGCAGGCGTATCCACGTCGTGAATGGTTTTCGGTCCGGTCATGAATCAATCTCCCAGCGGCAGGCGCGGATCATCTATGGTCAGCGTATTGAGGCTATGCTTGATGCGACGCAGGCTTTCCAGCACCTTCGGCCCGCGCGCTTCCGCCGTGGCCGTGGCGATCATGTCAAGAATTGCGAGCAGCGCGAAGCGCGACGAGGTCGGCTTGTAGATATTGCCGTCTTCATTGGCCTGATAGGGAATGAGCACGTCCGCCGCCTTGGCCAGGTCGGAACCTGCAGGCGTGATCGCTACTGTCTGGGCTCCATATTGGCGCGCGACCAGCACGGCTTCCACGACCGAACGCGCAAAGCCGGAAACGGAAAAGGCGATTACCGTCGCCTCATGCGTGGTGACGGCAGCATACATGCGCTGCAACTGCCCATCCACCTGTGCGCTGACAGGAATACCGAGCCGAAACAAACGGTTCTGCATTTCCGTTGCCAGCATGGAAGAGATGCCGCCGGACCCTAGGCAAAGAACAGGGCCCCCGGCGGCGAGCCGTTCGGCCACTTTCATCAGTACGGCCATGTCCAGTCCGTCGCTGGCGCGTTGGATGGCTGCGACCGCCGCATCGGTCACAGCGGTCGCAATGCGGCTTTCACGCACATCGCGTGCGGGAATTTCAGCCGTCAGATACTGGCCGCCAATGGCCAGCGCCTGTGCCAGATAGAATTTGAAATCACGAACACCGTCGCAGCCGAGCGCGCGGCAAAAGCGCGTGACGGTAGGTTCGCTGACGCCAGCTCTGGCGGCGATTTCCGAAATTGCCGCCTTGGAAGCGTAATCCGGATCTGCCAGCACGAGCGCAGCCAGCCGCCGTTCGGATTTCGATCCGTCCTGCGCCACGACATGCAGCCGCGTGATGATGTCGGCAACCTTGCTCATGGGGAGTTCAAAGCGGGAGACCGCTATCCTTGTCGAAAAGATGTATGTGTTCGCTCTTCGCAGTTACAGGCACTTGTTCACCGGGCGCAAGATGCAAGCGCTCGCGAAACACAGCCCTTATGGGCTGTCCCGCTATCCGGCCATAGATATGCGTTTCCGGACCCGTCGGCTCGATGACTTCCACCGTAAGTGTCAGCCCCGTGCCACCCGGCGCGACTGTAAAATTTTCCGGGCGAATGCCAGCTTCGGCCTGCCGGTTTTCGGGCGATCCCGCCGAGACGGCAATTTCTTCGCCCTCTTCAGTGCGAAATATGCCTTCCGATACGGTTCCGGGAATGAAACTCATGGACGGCGAACCGATAAAGCTCGCCACGAACTTGTTGGCCGGGCGGTCATAAAGCTCAAGCGGCGCACCGATCTGCTGGATTTTTCCCTGATTCATAACCACGATCCGGTCGGCCATCGTCATAGCCTCGATCTGATCATGGGTGACGTAGATCACCGTCGATTTCAGGCGTTGATGCAGCGCCTTGATCTCGGTGCGCATCTGTACGCGCAACTGCGCATCGAGATTGGAAAGCGGTTCATCGAACAGGAACACCGACGGTTCGCGAACGATGGCCCGCCCCATGGCGACGCGTTGGCGTTGCCCGCCGGAAAGCTGGCGTGGATAGCGATCAAGATAGGAATGGAGGTTGAGAATGGACGCTGCCTTGTCCACTTTCGCTGCGGTTTCCTCCGACTTCTCGCCACGAATACGCGGACCAAAACCAATATTTTCACGCGCCGTCATATGCGGAAACAGCGCGTAGGACTGAAACACCATCGCGATATTGCGCTTTTGCGGCGGCAACTCGTTGGCCCGGTCTCCACCGATCAGGAGATCGCCGCCGGAAATCGGTTCAAGCCCGGCCACCATCCGCAGAAGCGTGGATTTCCCGCAGCCCGAAGGACCGACGAGCACGAGAAATTCCCCGCTTTGAATATCGAGATCGACACGATCGAGAACGGTCAATTGCCCGAAGGTCTTGGTAATGCCGCGCAGCGAAACCTCTTTCATCGGTCAGTGTCCTCCGAGAATATCTTCTATGAAAGGACGGCAGCCCGCAGTCAGCCCCGCATCGACCGGGAGGATGGCGCCGGTAATCCCCGATGCCCGGTCGGAAGCCAGAAAGGCTACCGTTTCCGCGACCTCACGGGTGTCAACGATACGCCCCAGAGGATAAAAACGCTGCAAGCGGTCCAGAACGCCCGCGTCCTGCGCGATACGATGATCCCATGCGGGTGTCCGTATCGACCCCGGACAGACCACATTGGCGCGCACGCCCTTTCTTCCGAACTCCACCGCGATAGCGCGCGCGAAGGCATTGATCCCGGCCTTGGCGGCCGCATAGGCCGGGTTTCCGAAATGCAGAAGTCCGTTGACCGACGAAATAAACACAAAAACACCGTGCCCGCGGGCAGCCATGGCCTGCGCCATCACATTGGAAAATCCGGCAACCGCAGTCAAATTGAGGTCGATCTCGGCGTCGATATTGCCCTGATCCAGCCCATCGAAAGTCTCGGCACGGGTCCAGCCAGCATTGTTGATCACAATATCAGGCAGGCCGGATTCCGCTATGATCCGCTTTGCTGCGGGCTCCAGCCCGTCACGGTCGAGCAGGTTGAAGGCGTGACGCGCATGGAAGCCATCGCCAGTCATTGCCTCCAGTGACGTATCGCATCCGATAACTCGGGCGCCGCGTTCGGAAAAAAGATGGACAAGCGCGTTTCCCACGCCGCCACCTGCCCCGGTAACCAGCACCGATTTCCCGGCAAATTCGCCTGCTTGCTCCACGCTATTCCCCTTTATGCGGCAGCTTTCTGCAACTGTTTATTCCCGTCAGCGTAAAAGTCAAAATGTAAGTTTGCAACAAAACTTTTCGCTTGAAACTGCTATCAATGCCGATAATGTAGGAAAATAACAAAAATAGATGGTCATCGCGCCAATGCGGGGCAAAACAAGGGAACGGGAAGATGTCTATCAACAAATGGAAGGCCGGCCTTCTGGCTGGATTGAGCATTCTGGCGTTGTCGTCAGTCGCAAATGCTGGTGAAGTACGCATGACGGTCGCGGAGTACAGCTCCAAGACAGGCCCGTATTTCGAGGAAGTGAAGAAAGCGTTCGAAGCTGCCAATCCCGGCATCACGCTTAATTTCGAAGTTGTTCCGTGGGATGTGCTCCTGCAGAAGCTGACCACCGACATTTCAGCAGGCACCAACGCGGATCTTTCGATCATCGGCACACGCTGGCTGATCGATTTCGTGCAGCAGGGCATCGCCGAACCGCTCGACGGTTACATGAACGACGAGTTCAAGGGCCGGTTCATCGAGACTTTCCTGTCGCCGTCCATCCTGGAGGGCAAGACCTACGGCCTGCCGATCGCGGCCTCGGCTCGCGCCATGTATTACAACAAGGATCTTCTTGCCAAGGCAGGCGTCGAAAACCCGCCTGCAACCTGGGACGAACTGAAAGCCGCCGCTACCAAGATCAAGGCGCTCGGCGGAGAGAATTACGGTTTCGGCCTGCAGGGCAAGGAAATCGAGACCGACGTCTATTACTATTATGCCATGTGGTCCTACGGCACCGAAATCCTCAACAAGGACGGGACGTCGGGCCTGAGCACGCGGGGGGCACTGGAGGCTGCCAAGCTTTACAAGTCACTGATTGATGACGGCCTGACCCAGCCCGGCGTCACGTCCTATGCACGAGAAGACGTGCAGAACCTCTTCAAGCAGGGCAAGGTCGGCATGATGATAACCGCGCCTTTCCTTTCCAACCAGATCAAGGAAGAAGCGCCCAATCTCAAATACGGCGTCGCAGCCATTCCAGCCGGACCGACAGGCGCGCGCGGCACCTATGGCGTGACCGATTCCGTCATCATGTTCCAGAACTCCAAGAACAAGGAGGAAGCCTGGAAAGTGCTCGACTTCCTGTTCCAGACAGAGTGGCGCGCCAAGTTCACACAGGGCGAAGGCTTCCTTCCGGTCAACAAGGAAGAGGCGAAGATGGATTATTATGTGAATAATGCCGATCTCGCCGCCTTTACCGCGCTTCTTCCTGATGCCCGCTTTGCGCCGGTCATTCCGGGCTGGGAAGAAATTGCCGACATCACCTCCAACGCCATGCAGAGCATCTATCTCGGCAAGGGCGAACCCGATGCCGTGCTGAAGGACGCCGCCGCCAAGGCGGATGCGATCCTGAAGAAATAACACTCCCCGCCTGCCCGGCAGAGCCTATGCTCCGCCGGGCGCTTTTTCTTCCCGGGATCCAGATTGCCGATGCAAAGCCGCACCCTGCCCTATCTCCTGATCCTGCCGAGCCTGCTTTTGGCTGCGGTGGTGATCTTCTGGCCCGTGGTGCATCTCGTTGAAATTGCCAGCCACGACGTCAACCGCTTCGGGCAGCTACGCGATTTCAACAACGGCGCAAACTTCACGGCGCTTTTCGCAACGCCCGACTTTCTCAATGCGGTCTGGCGCACTGCCGTCTGGACCGTCGCCGTGGTGGGCGGGGCGCTCATCGTTTCCATTCCGGTCGCCGTCATCCTGAACATGGATTTCTATGGGCGGTCGGTCGCCCGCGTCATCGTCATGCTGCCCTGGGCCGTTTCTCTCACCATGACGGCCATTGTCTGGCGTTGGGCGCTGAATGGCGAAAGCGGAATGCTCAATTCCGCATTGCGCAATCTCGGTCTCATCGACAGCAACATTCAATGGCTGGCGAGCGCCGCGACAGCCTTTCCCATGCAGATACTGGTCGGCATTCTGGTCACCGTGCCGTTCACCACCACGATCTTTCTCGGCGGGCTGTCCTCCATCCCAGACGATCTTTACGAAGCATCGTCCCTCGAAGGCGCCAGCCTGTGGCAGCAGTTTCGCGAGATCACCTTTCCGCTGCTCAAGCCCTTCGTGAACATCGCCATCGTGCTGAATACGATCTACGTTTTCAATTCCTTTCCGATCATCTGGGTCATGACACAGGGCGGTCCGGCAAACTCCACCGATATTCTGGTGACGCATCTCTACAAGCTCGCCTTCAGGCTTGGAAAGCTGGGAGAGGCCTCCGCCGTATCGCTCATCATGCTGGCGATACTGCTCGTCTTCACCGCGATCTATATCCGCCTTGCAATGCGGGGAGAACGTGCATGACCGGCTCAAAATTGAAACGCACGATCGTTGCCTGGGCCGTTCTGTCGCCGCTTATCGTGCTGACGCTGTTTCCCTTTGCGGTAATGTTTCTCACCGCCGTCAAACCGCCGCAGGAAGTTCTTTCTCCAACGTGGTGGCCAAGCAGCTTTCGCTGGCAGAACTTTTCGGAAATGTGGGTCCAGACCAAATTCGGGCAAGCGCTTCTGAACTCGCTTTACGTATCAGTCATTGCTTCCGTGGGCGCGATCATCATTTCCATTCCTGCAGCCTATGCGATGTCGCGCTTTCGCTTTGCGGGTCACGGCTTGTTCCGCCAATTCCTGCTCGTCTCGCAGATGATCTCCCCCATCGTTCTGGTGCTTGGCCTTTTTCGGCTGCTCGCCGCTTATGGGCTGATCGAAAGCGTTTCGGCGGTCGGCGCGGTCTATATGGCCTTCAATATCGCCTTCACCGTGTGGATGCTGCAGAGCTATTTCGACACCATACCGCGCGATCTGGAAGAAGCCTCCTGGATGGAAGGCGCCGGACGCGGCAAGACATTGATAAAAGTGTTCCTGCCGCTCTGCCTGCCTGCCATTGCAGTGACGGCTATCTTCACTTTCATCAATGCATGGAACGAATTCGTCGTCGCATTGACCATGCTGCGCAGGCAGGAAAGCTACACCTTGCCCATTCAGGTCTTCTCGCTGGTGGCGGGACGCTACACCGTCGAATGGCATTACGTCATGGCGGCAACCTTTCTTGCCACGCTGCCGGTCGCAATCCTCTTCATCTGGCTCCAGCGCTATCTCATCAAGGGACTGGCGCTTGGGGCAGTCAAATAACCGGAGAAAATCATGTCCAGAAAACAGGTCTTCGGCGCATCGCATGTGCCTCTTTCCCCCGCCGTCCGAGCAGGCGACACAGTCTATATCTCGGGTCAGGTGCCAGTGGGACCGAACGGCCAGATCGTCGACGGCGGCATAGAAGCACAGACGAAACAGGTGCTCGAAAACGTCAAGGCCGCGCTTGCGCTTGCAGGAGCGACCATGGAAGACGTGGTCAAAACTACTATCTGGCTGGAAGACGCGCGGGATTTCGGGCGTATGAACGCCGTCTATGCCACCTATTTTCCAAAAGAGCCTCCTGCACGAACCACGGTCGAGTCCAGGCTGATGATCGACATCAAGATCGAAGTCGAGGCCATTGCCTACGCACCGCAGAAATAAACCGCCCCTCGCCCAGAGAAATTTTCATGCGCATTTTCACCGCATCGCTTGCGACAGAAACCAATACATTCTCGCCGGTTCCGACCGACAGGGCCTCGTTCGAGATGGCATTCTACGCAGCACCCGGCAAGCATCCAGATACGCCGACATTATGCTCTTCGCCCATCGTGGCATTGCGCAAGCGCGCAGCGGCGGAAGGATTGACGGTCATCGAAGGCACCGCCACATGGGCGGAACCGGGCGGCCTGCTCCAACGGCAAGCTTTCGAGGAACTGCGTAATGAAATTCTGGATCAGTTGAAGGCCGCTCTGCCTGTCGATGCAGTTGTTCTCGGTCTGCATGGCGCCATGGTCGCGCAAGGCTATGACGATTGCGAGGGCGATCTTCTGGAACGCGTGCGCGCCATCGTCGGGCCCGATATTCTGGTCGCCAGCGAGTTCGATCCGCACAGCCACCTCACCCCGAAGCGGGTCGAAAACCTTAATATTTTCGCATCCTTCCTCGAATTTCCTCACACGGATTTCTACGAACGCGGCGAGCATGTGGTCGATCTCGCGCTGGATGCGCTGAAAGGCCGGATCAGCCCGGTCATTTCCACCTTCGACTGCCGAATGATCGGCGTCTATCCGACAAGCAAGGAGCCGATGCGCTCCTTCGTCGACCGCATAAAGGCGATGCAGGGCAAGGAGGGCGTCCTGTCCATTTCCGTCATTCATGGCTTCATGGCTGCCGATGTGCCGGAAATGGGAACCCACATTCTTGTCGTCACCGACAATGACCCGGCGAAGGGCAAATCCCTTGCGGAAAAACTCGGGCGTGAACTTATCGCCTTGCGCGAGCAGACCCTGATGACCATGTTCGACACCGATCAGGGCATCGACCGGGCGCTGGCCGCCCATGCAGCCAATCCTGCCAAACCTGCGGTGATCGCCGATGTATGGGACAATCCCGGCGGCGGTGTCGCCGGCGACGGAACCTATGTTCTTCGCCGCCTGATCGAACGGCGTATCGATAATGTCGGCGTTGCCACGATCTGGGACCCCATTGCCGTGACATTCTGCCATGCGGCGGGCGAAGGTGCGTTAATCAATCTGCGTTTCGGCGGCAAATCCGGTCCGCTTGGCGGTGAACCCATCGATGCCCGCGTTACTGTCCTGAAAACCCTCGCCGAAGGCTGGCAGAGTTTTGGGCCAAGCCGCGTGACGCTTGGACCTTCGGCAGTGGTGCGGATTGAAGGCACCGAGATCGACATCATTCTCAACACCAACCGGACGCAGACATTCGAGCCGGATATCTTTTCCAATATCGGCATCGACCCGATGAAGAAGGACATATTGGTGGTCAAGTCCACCAATCATTTCCACGCGGGTTTTGTGCCGATCGCAGCCGAGATCATCTATGTCGCGGCACCCAGCTCCTATCCGAGCAATCCGCGCACGACCAATTATCGTAAGCTCACCCGTGCTATCTGGCCGCGTGTTGAAAATCCGTGGTGAACAAACGAAAAAGCGCGGGCGTTACCCGCGCTTTTTTGATCAGAACGTCGATCTGATCAAAATCAGTTCGAAACGCAGTCTAATGAGCCAGATAGGTCGAGATAATCGGCACGTAAGTGACGAGCGCCAGCAGGATGAACAGCGCCATATACATGCTGAACGCCTGGCGGGTGAAATCTCCGACCCTTACCTTGGCGATGTTGCAGACCATCAGCATGACAGTACCGACCGGCGGCGTCAGCGTGCCAATCGAAAGATTGACGATGACGACGATGCCGAAATGTACCGGATCGATGCCCAGAGCCTTTACCGTTGGCATCAGGAGCGGAACCAGAACGATCATCAGGGCGGTACCCTCGATCAGCGCTCCGAGGATCAGCAGGATCACGTTGACTGCCAGCAGGAACGCATAAGGGTTGCTGGTGAAGGACGAGATCAGCTGCATCAGCGACTGGCCGGCCTGTTCGAGCGAAAACACCCATGCGAGCGCTGACGACGCCATGATGACGAGCATGACGGAGGCGGTCGATTTCGCCGTTTCTATCAGCGAATCCACCACATGCGAGATGCGCATTTCGCGATAGATCACAAAACCGATGATCAGAACCAGCGTCACGGCAACAGCACCGGCTTCCGTCGGCGTGAAGATGTTCATGCGGATACCGCCGATGATCGCAAACAGCAACAGGACAGCAGGCCATGCCGAGGCAAGCGTCGAGACGACTTCGGCGCCGCTCATCCGCTTTTCACGGCTCGGCTTGTAGCCGCGCTTTACCGACGTGATATAGGCCGCGATCATCAGGATGATGGCACCCAGGATGCCCGGCACGACACCAGCCATGAACATCTTGCCGATGGAAACATCCGCAATCAGACCATAGATGATGAGCGCGATGCCCGGAGGAATGATCGGCGTAATCAGCGAACCGGCAGCCGTTACCGCGCAGGAAAATGCCTTGTCATAGCCACGCTTGACCATTTCCGGCACCATCATGCGGGTAAGCATGGCACTGTCGGCCAGATTGGACGCGCTGACGCCGCCCATCAGGGTTGAAACCATGATGTTGGTGAGCGCCATGCCACCGCGCATGCGACCGACCAGAATTTCCGCGACCTTAATCAGACGTTCTGCAATACCGGTATGCGCCATCACCGTGCCAAGCATGATGAAGAACGGAATGGCGAGCAGCGATGTGTTTTGAGCCGGGCTGATGAAGCGCTGGACTGCAATCGCTATCGGCATCTGGTTGAAGAACGTAAAATAGGTGAAGACCGCAATCAGGATGGCCACGTAGAGGCGCATATTGAGCGCGATCAGCGCCAGCATGATGAGAACGATAGTCGTAATATTCATGCCTTGCCTCCCGCAAAAGCGGCGCGCAAGGATTTGAATGCGCCTGCAAACATATAAAGGGCGATAATACCGAAGCCGACCGGCACGGCGATATCGATCCAGTAGTAGGAAACGCGCAGCACGTCGGTCACTTTAAGCTGTGCCGCCACCGACAGCTTGTAGCCGGCATAGGACACGTAGAGCAGAAACAGCCCCGACAGGATGGCAACGACAGCGTTGATGATCTCGCGCAGCTTTTCCGAAAACAGCTCAACAAGCATCGGAATGGCAAGATGCTGGTTGCTGCGTTCCGCGGCAACGCTACCGAGCATCACGATCCAGATCATCAGCAGGCCAGCCATTTCCTCGGTCCATTGCAATGGCTGGTGCATCCAGTAACGCATGACAACGGCGATGTTGAACATCGCCAGCAGGATGAACAGCGGCACGGCAGCCAGCCATTCGATCAGTTTTTCAAACAATTTCATCGGATTGAATTCCATGAGCAGACCATGCCGCGGCAAAGCCGCGACATGGCGATATCCGAAAAGGATGGATCAGTTCAGTTCGGCTTTGATCTTGTCATAAAGACCAGGCGACCATTCCGGGAACTGGGTGTAGACCTTCTCTGCAAGAGCCTTGAAGGGAGCGCGGTCGACATCGATGACTTCGACTCCGGCTTCCTTCATCTTTTCGATCATTTCATTGTCTTTTTCGATCGTCAGCTTCTGGCTGTAGAGACCCGCATCATAAGCGGATTCATGGATCATCTTGAGCTGATCTTCCGGCAGCGTGGAAAAGAAGGCTTCGCCGCCCACGATGAGCGCCACGTTGGTCAGATAGCCGACCTTGCTCAGATATTTGGCTTCTTCCTGGAATTTCTGGCCGTACAGAACAGAAATCGGGTTCTCCACACCATCGATCACGCCCTGCGCGAGCGCCGGGAAGGTTTCTCCGAGCGGCATCGGGGTCGGCGTAGCGCCCATTGCCTCGAAGGTCTTGATCTGCATGACATTGTTCGGCACGCGGATCTTCATGCCCTTCAGGTCTTCAGGCGTGCGGATCGGCTTCTTGGAAATGATCTGGCGAATGCCATAGAGATAGTTCGGCATTACGATATGAATGCCCTTCTTCTTCAGCTCTTCGCTCTTTTCCTTGAACCATGGCCCGTCATAGACCTTGAAAAGCTGCGCCGGATCGTCGGTCAGGAACGGACCATAGAGCACGCCGAGATCAGGATCATACTCGGCAAGAAAGCCCACGTCGGAAATGGTCACGACATTGAGGCCCATCATGGCCTGCTCGGTCACGTCCTTCTTGGAGCCAAGCTGCGAGCTTGGATAAAGTTCGAGCGTGATCTCGCCGTTGCTGCGCTTGGCAAGATCGTCTTTCCAGTAATGCATTACCTCATCGAAAGGCTCGCCGGGGTTGTTTTCATAGGCAACCTTGATCGACACATTGGCAGCGTATGCAGCCATGCTTCCTGCCAGCAGCATGCTGGCGGCGATCATGCCGGTAACGAGTTTCTTCATCAGTATCCTCCCGTATGGGGTCATTAAACAATGGCCTTTTGGCCGGTTTCCTCCACTAGCGTCCGGCACCGTCCATGCGGCCCGGACATTTGCTTCGATTTCAGTCGCGTTCGATGATGATCTTCAAGACATTGCGGTCGCCGTCCCAGTAGGGAAGCGCCGCTTCAGCTTCATCGAACGGAAATATTTTGGAGATCAGCTTGTCGGCATCCGCTCCGAGCTTTTCCAGATGGGCGATGACAGCCTCGAAATCCGCGAGCGTCGCATTGCGCGATCCCATGATGTCGAGTTCCTTCAGGTTGAAGAACTGCGTCTGGTAGGTGACTGGGGCCTTGGAATAGCCGACATAAACCACCCTGCCCGCGAAGCCCGCCAGATCGACGGCCTGCGTGAAAGTGATCGGTAGGCCGACCGCTTCAAAAGCAACGTCCACGCCGTCATCGTCTGTCAGTTCCTGAACCTTCGCGACAACGTCCTCGCCGCCCGGAAGCGCATGCGTGGCGCCGAATTGCAGCGCCAGTTCGCGCTTTTCAGCACTTGGATCGATGGCGATGACCTTGGCGCCACGGGCGACTGCGCCGAGCAGCACGCCCATGCCGATCATGCCGCAGCCGAGAACAGCGACCGTGTCGCCTGCCTGGACCCGTCCGCGCTCGACGGCATGGAAGCCGACCGAAAGCGGCTCGACCAGTGCCAGATGACGCGGTTCCAGCGTATCGTTGAGGATCAGCTTTTCGGCAGCCAGCACGATCTGGTCGGCCAGACCGCCATTCTGCTGCACGCCAAGCGTCTTGTTATAACGGCACGCATTGAGCCGGCCCTTGCGGCAGGACGAACATTCACCGCAATTCGTGTAAGGCAGCACGATCACCCGCTTGCCGCTGGCGTAGGCGGCGCTGACGCCCGCGCCTGCTTCAATGATCTCGCCGCCGATCTCGTGCCCCGGAATACGCGGCAGCTGCACCAGCGGATTAAGCCCCTTGAAAGTGTTCAGGTCGCTGCCGCAGAGCCCAACATGCCGTACCCGCACTCTGACATGACCCGCCAGCAACGGCGCTTCGTCGATTTCTGCAAAACGGGTAACGTTTTCGCTCTCGATACGCAGAGCTTTGACCATCGAATTATTCCTGTCAGTCGTCATTGAATAAAGGGCTATGAAACGGGGGATCAGGTTACGGCGCCGACCTGCCACGGCACGAATTCGTTGTCGCCATAGTCATAGACTTCGCTCAACGTCTTCTCGCCTGATGCGACCGCGATGATATGTTCGAAGATGCGCGTACCGGACTGCTCGATGGTCTCATCGCCGGTGACGATACCGCCGCAATTGATGTCCATGTCTTCCTTCATGTGCTCGTACATTTCGGAATTCGTGGCGATCTTGATGCAGGGTGAAGGCTTGAAGCCGGATACCGAACCGCGACCCGTGGTGAAGCAGATCACATTGCAGCCACCGGCCACCTGCCCGGTCACGGCAACGGGGTCATAACCCGGCGTGTCCATGAACACGAAGCCGGGTTCAGTCACGGTTTCAGCGAATTCATAGACGGCCTTGAGCGGCATGGAGCCACCCTTGGCAACCGCACCGAGCGACTTTTCCAGAATGGTGGTGAGACCGCCGAGCTTGTTGCCATGGGATGGGTTGTTGTTGAGTTCGTCGCCATTGCGCGCGGTGTAGTCACGCCACCAGTCGATGCGCTGCAACAGCTTTTCCGCCACCGCTGGCGTTACTGCGCGGCGCGTCAGAAGATGTTCGGCACCGTAGATTTCCGGCGTCTCCGACAGGACGGTCGTGCCGCCATTGCGCACGATAAGGTCCGAGGCATAGCCCAATGCCGGATTGGCGGAGATGCCGGAATAACCGTCCGAGCCGCCGCATTCCAGCGCCACTTTTAACTTCGACAGAGGCTGTCTGGTGCGTACCGCGGAATTGACCAAAGGCAGCATTTCCTTGATCTCGGCAATCGCATGATCGATGGTCTTGCGCGTGCCGCCATGCTGCTGGATCGTCATGGTGCGCAGGCGCGAGCCTTCTTCCATGCGATAATGTTCGAGGATCGGCGCAATCTGGTTGGTTTCGCAGCCAAGCCCGATCAGCAATATTCCCCCGAAATTCGGATGCTTGGCATAGCCCTGAATGGTGCGCGTCAAAAGGCGATAGCCTTCCGACTTTGTGTTGAGCGCGCAACCGCTGCCATGCGTCAGCGCGACGACGCCATCAACGTTGTCGAAACCGTCGAGCCCGCCCATGCGATTGAAATAATCGGCGATGTAGCGCGACACCGTGGCAGAGCAGTTGACTGACGAAATCACGCCGATGAAATTGCGCGTGCCGACGCCGCCAGCGCCACGGTCGAAGCCCATGAAATGGCGGCGTTCCGCCTCCGGCAGCATGCCGCGTTCCTCAATATCGATGGAGAACTGATGCTCGTGTTCGGAGGGCAGCATGGCGAGGTTCTGCAAATGCACGTGCTCGCCCTGCGCAATGTCCTTCGTCGCAACGCCGATCACCTGCCCGTATTTCAGGACTTCCTTGCCTTCCGGAATATCGCGAACGGCAACCTTGTGCCCACGTCCGATCAGTTCGCGGGCCTTGATCCCCTCAAGGCCGATCGGATCGCCAGCGCGAACCGAAACGCGCGCCACCGCAACATCATCCGCAGGATGCAGCAAAATTACCGGCGCAACCGCTGTAGCAACGGAATCATTCATGTGTCTGACCTCACTCCCAAATCGCCCCGGCTAATCACTCGCTGGGTTCATTATCCATCCAACGCTGCTTGGATCGGTCCAGATGCGTTCGCATCGCTGCTTGCGCCTGAAGCGGATCCTTCGCCTCAAGCGCCGCATAGATCGCCTCGTGCTCGGCCAGAGCCAGAGCCCATGTATCGTTATCCTCGAAGCGCGTTCTGATATGCGACGTCAGCGGACTATGCCGCTCGTCGAAAAGGTCGCGCACGATGCGCACCAGCACGGAGTTCCCCGATTGCTCGGCGATGAGCAGATGAAACTGCCTGTCGAGTTCAATGGCCTTGCGCCCGGCATCGACATTCACCTTCATGGCGTCAATCGTTGCGCGCAGTTCGGCCAGGCTTTCAGGCGTCATGCGCGCACAGGCCATGACAACCACGCTGCCCTCGACCATTTCGCGCGCCTGCATGATTTCGAGCGGGCTCTCGCCGATGGAAGCTCCTTGTGAAAGCGAACGCTTTTCCGACTCTGCCGTGACATAGATGCCGGAACCCATGCGGATTTCGACATTGCCGGCGATTTCGAGCGCAATCAGCGCTTCGCGCAGCGAAGGCCGCGACACACCGAGCTGCTGTGCCAGCTCGCGCTCAGCCGGAAGCCTGCTGCCAGCAGGAAACTGGCCGTCCTGAATGAGGTTTCTCACCCGGTCTGCAATCTGCTGATAAAGCCTGCGCGGTTCCGCGGTCGCCGTAAAGTCGCTCATGATGCTCCCAATTCGCCTCTCCTCGAATTGGCCTTACCATATTAGCAAGCGAAACGAAGCGCAATATACGCAGAAACTCAAAGAATTGCGGCAAATTGCACATTTCCACATCTGCGCTGAAATCATTCGGCCCTTAAATCTTCCCACTGGCTTGACCAATTTACCCTGCATCGCTTAGTTAAAACCACTGATTTATGGGAGAAGGTCATGCACGAAAAGCCAGCGATCCTGCAGTTTGGCACCAGTCGTTTTCTGTTGGCTCATGCCGATTTCTTTGTTTCGGAGGCGCTTGCCGAGGGCAAAGCCATCGGGACAATCACCGTCGTGCAGACTACTTCAAATCCGCAGAGCAGCCAGCGGATCGCAGCCCTGAACGAAGCCCGCAGCTATCCGGTAATGATCCGCGGACTGGCTGATGGGAAACCCTTTGAGAAGGAATATCAGGCGCAAGGCGTCACCACCGCCTATTCCGCCCATCAAGACTGGCCTGCGATTCTCGACCTTGGCACCAGTGTCGATGTGATTCTTTCCAATACCGGGGACAAGGGTTTTGAGCTCGACAAGAGCGATGACAGTTCGCTTCTTGCCAATCCGGAAGCTTTACCGAAGAGCTTTCCGGCCAAGCTTCTGGTGCTTCTGCATCACCGCTGGCAGCACAATCCCGATGCGCCGCTGTCGGTATTTCCCTGCGAGCTGATCTCGCGCAATGGCGACAAGCTACGCTCTATCCTGATCGATCTCGCCCATGACTGGAAACTGCCGGACAGTTTCGTGCAATGGCTCGAAACCCGCTGCGTCTTCGCCAACAGCCTTGTTGATCGTATCGTCTCAGAACCCATCGAGCCGATCGGCGCCGTCGCCGAACCCTATGCGCTGTGGGCAATCGAGGAGGCCGATGGCCTGACGCTGCCTTGCGAACACAAAGATATCGTCCTCACCGACGATCTTGCACGCTATGAGCATCTGAAGCTCTATCTGCTCAACCTTGGCCATACATTCATCGCAGAACAATGGCTGAAGGGCGGTCGCCCGAAAGACGAGATAGTGCTGGAAGCCATGCAGGACGAAACGATCCGGCGTGAACTGGAAACGGTCTGGCGTGAGGAAGTCCTGCCGGTTTTCGCTGCGGACGGGCTTGGAGACCAGGCGGCGGCTTATATGGATTCTGTGCGGGAACGGTTTCTTAACCCCTTCCTCAAGCACCGTATCGCAGACATTGCTTCCAACCACGAGGAGAAGAAGCGCCGCCGCTTCGCGCCGGTTATCGATCGCGCGTCGGAACTCGGTCTCGACCTGGAGCAGCCACGCCTGAAAGCGGCTGTGGCCTCCTGAAACTACGCGTCGTGCTTTCCGAAAATCGGATTCGATTTTCGGGCCGATGCTGCCAGCCATTCGTTCAGCTCGACTTCGGCGCGTTCAAGCGCGCTGTAGTTCAGCAGTTTGCGCAAAAGCGCGACCGTTACCGCGCGCGCCCGCAGATTGAAACGCCCCTCATCCGGCTCGCTCTTCTCCTGATACACCCCAAGTTTTTCATAGAGTTGCTGCAATCTGTTCTGGACACTTCTCAATGACAGATTGCGGCGGCGCGCAATGACGCGATCCGTAAGCCCCAGCGCGATATCGATCAGAATCTCATATTCGCTTTCGCTGAAACCGCTGGCATGACCAAGGCTCTTTTGCTGGAGGCCGCGCACCTCACGGTCGATGACGCATTGGGCTTCGACGAAGATGCTGCGCAATGCCAGCCGCAGCTTGTCGTCCGATGCGGACTTCAAAACATAGCCGTAAGCCGCCCCTTCCGGCACGATGCGCGACACGCCGCGCACATAGGCTTCGTCGGCATAGTTCGACCAGAACAATATGCGCGTTTCGGGATTTTCCTTCCAGATGGTGCGCGCGGCTTCGATGCCGTTGCGCCCGTTCATCTGCAAATCCATGACGATATGGGCGGCCCTGTGCTGGCGCGCGAGTTTCTCGCCCGTCGACCCGTTTTCAGCTTCCAGCACATCGCTGCATTCCGGCAGCGCCGCCCGCACGGCCTCGCCGAGATAGGCGCGGTGCAACGGATCATCTTCCACGATCAGAACATGCATTTTATCCTCCGCCCTCCCGGCACATTTCCGCAGGCAGGTGAATCGTCACACTGGTGCCGCCGCCTTCCCCGTTTTTCCTGATAGCGAAACTCGCAGAAATCAACCGCGCGCGTGTGCGCATATTGTCGATCCCATGCCCAACGTCGGGACGCTGCGTATGGCGATCCATACCGATGCCGTTGTCCGCCACTTCAACATGCAGGCGACCGCCCTTGTTGCGGAACGCGACGCGCAACCGGCTTGCATGAGCATGACGGATTGCATTGTTGATTGCCTCCTGCACGATGCGAAACAGCGAGGTCGCGACCGTTTCTTCCAGCCGATCCGCCATGCCGCCGCTGCTGTCATCCAGCGTCCATTCGACGGACGATCCGCTGTCGCGCACCGAACGGCCCAGATGGTTTTCCGTCGCCTGCACGAAACCGAACAGCTGGAGGATCGAAGGCTTCGCTTCTTCAATGATTTGCCGAAGATCGTGCATGCAATGCTGGAGCCCCCGAAACAGCGGCTCGAGCTGCTCGCCGGAGAGGTCCGGGGCATGGGTGAGCCGCTCCACATGGCGCGCCAGTCGTGTCAGATCGGCGAGCGTCTGGTCGTGCAGGTCCATGCCGATGCGGTGGCGCTCGATTTCCAGCGCTTCCGTCAGTTTAAGCGCGCCGAAGCGCAAGCCTTCCTCCCGCGCTCGCGCTTCCGCTTCCACAATGGCGGACCGCTTGGCCTGCTCCGCCGCACGGATCGCGAAGAAATACGGGGTAAGCAGATCGGCAATCGACTGGGCATTTTCCACGTCCCGCATGGTGTAGCAGGCGGGAGTGAGACTGGAACAGCTGAGCGCGCCGATAATATCGCCCTGCGCCTTTAGCGGCACATGCAGGCGGCCCTTCAGATCGTGCTCGATAATGGGTCTGGAGAAAGCACCCGTAAAATGAAAGCGCGGATCGGTGCGCGCATCGTCAGTGAGAAGATGATCGGCCTCGCCGGAAAGCACAGTTCGAATGGGACTGCCGGAAAGCGGTGCGGGCGGATTGCGGCTCCAGTCCGTCGATATGCCGCTCTCATAGGCGATATGAAACTTGCCATCGAGCGTCTTGATGCAGACGTCCAGATGGTCATAGGGCACGATATGCGTGATCTCCGCCGCCACCGCCCGGATGATGGAATCGAAGTCGAGTTGTCCCGCCAGCAATCTGGAAATATTCAGATAGTGGTCGAGCAACCTTTGGGGGGCGAGTTCAAGCAAGCGTCTCTCCTCCAGAACGCAAACTGCTCATGAAGCTATAATACGCCGCGACATCCTCGGCGCGTCTTGCGGGTTTCCGCAATTTTGCTGCGGGAACCCGCAAGTCAGTTGCTTCAATGGGCCTTCACAGAAGGCTTCTCTTCTTTCATCCTCGCTTCACCAGAAAATTGCCCGCGATACAAGAGTGAAAAATCGCATCAGGCGCGGACTGGTGCCGTTGAGGAGCGGCGGTGCGGGAGGCTCGCGCCACAATCAATTCAGACGATCCGAAGTGCCGGGGCGCTGCGGGTCGCATACTGGCAACTGGGAGGAATGAATGAAACTCGCAAAAATCCTTTTCGCATCCGCAGCACTGGCAGGCGTATTGGCCGCAGGCAGCGCAATGGCCGACACATCATCGAAGAAGATCGCATTCTCGAACAATTATGCTGGCAACTCGTGGCGTCAGGCCATGCTGGAAAGCTGGGACAAGATCACCAAGGAAGCCGTGAAGGCCGGCGTGGTGGCTGCTGCCGACCCGTTCACGACGGCTGAAAACCAGGCGACCGAACAGGCCGCGCAGATCCAGAACATGATCCTGCAGGGTTATGACGCCATCGTCATCAATGCCGCCTCGCCAACCGCCTTGAATGGCGCGATCAAGGAAGCCTGCGATGCGGGCATCACGGTCGTTTCCTTCGACGGCATCGTGACCGAGCCTTGCGCATGGCGCATTGCGGTCGATTTCAAGGCGATGGGTGAAGGACAGATCGACTATCTTGCCAAGCGCCTCCCGGATGGCGGCAACCTGCTCGAAATTCGCGGCCTTGCCGGTGTTTCCGTCGATGACAATATCCATGCCGGCATCGAAGAAGGCGTGAAGAAACATCCGAAATTCAAGATCGTCGGTTCCGTCAATGGCGACTGGGCCGCAGACGTCGCACAGCGTGCCGTCGCGGGCATTCTCCCAAGCCTGCCGAAAATCGATGCGGTCGTGACGCAGGGTGGCGACGGTTACGGCGCTGCGCAGGCTTTCGCCGCCGCCAAGCGCGAAACGCCGATCATCATCATGGGCAATCGTGAGGACGAACTGCAGTGGTGGAAACAGCAGAAGGACACCAACGGCTACGAAACCATGTCGGTTTCGATTGCGCCCGGCGTATCCACGCTTGCTTTCTGGGTTGCCCAGCAGATTCTCGACGGCAAGGACGTGAAGAAGGACCTTGTGGTTCCGTTCCTCAGCGTCAGCCAGGAATCGCTCGACAAGGACCTTGCCAACACCCAGAAGGGTGGCGTCGCGAATGTCGAATATTCGCTTGAAGACGCGCAGAAGGTCATCGACGCCGCGAAATAAGCAGCGCGTTGCATCATCAGACGATTGGGGCGGGTTTCGTTCCCGCCCTTTTCCGTCACCTCTATTCAGCATTTCCAGCAGTCAGATGAACGTATGACAGAAGCAGCAGAGAAACGAGAGGTCGTCGCCGCGCGCAATATCCGCGTGCAGTTCGGTGCGGTGAAAGCACTGGATGGCGCCGAACTCGTGATCCGCGAAGGCGAGTGTGTCGGGCTTGTGGGGCACAATGGCGCGGGCAAATCCACCATCGTCAATGTCATCAATGGCGGGCTGTCGCCGCACGAAGGCAGCGTTTCCTATCACGGCGAAGCGGGACATGGCGTGGCGATGGCACGCAAGCACGGTGTGCGCTGCGTGTTTCAGGAACTGTCGCTGTTCCCCAACCTGACGATTGCCGAGAATGTCCGCATCATGCAACGCGACCTCGAAGGCGCGAACTGGCGCGGCAAGGCCGTTGAACTGATTTCCAAAAAGCTCAACGAGATTTTTCCGGGCCACAAGATCGACAGCAGCGCGACCATCGACGAACTGTCGATTGCCGAGCGGCAGATGGTGGAAATCGCAATCAACTTCACCGCTCCCGGCACTGCACCAAAACTGGTCATTCTCGACGAGCCGACCTCATCGCTCGATGCAGGCATTGCCGCGCAACTGATGGCCTATGTGCGTCGCTTCGTTGAAACCGGCGGTGCCGTTATCCTCATTTCGCACATGCTGGGCGAAATTCTCTCCACCTCCGACCGCATCGTGGTGATGAAGGACGGCAAGGTCGTCGCCAATCGCGCCGCCAGCGAATTTACCAATCGCAGCCTCGTCGAAGCCATGGGCAGCGTGGAGCGCGAGAAAGCGGCGCGCCGCGTCGCAAAGACGGATGCCACCGGCTCACCCGTTCTGTCCTTCGCAAAGCGCGCCTCCGACATAAAGCCGTTTCAGGCTTTCAAGGGCGAAGTCATCGGCCTCGCCGGTCTGGCAGGGCACGGACAGACCAGGATGCTGCTCGACCTTTACTATGCGCGGCGCCCCAATTGGATACCGGCCCGGACCTGCGAGATCGCCTTCGTCGCAGGCGACCGCAGCCTCAACGGCACTTTTCCGCTGTGGAGCATCCTGCACAATCTCACGGTCAGTTCGCTCGACCGGCTTTCGTCGCTGAAACTCGTCGACCAGACAAGGGAAGACGCGCTCGGCGGAGAATGGAAGGACCGCATCCAGATACGCACGCCTGATATGGGCAACCGCATCCTGTCACTGTCGGGCGGCAACCAGCAGAAAGTGCTGTTCGCCCGCGCTCTGGCAACCAGCGCGCATACGATCCTGATGGACGATCCGATGCGTGGCGTCGATGTCGGCACCAAGCAGGAAGTCTATGAAATTCTGCGCCATGAGGCGGAAAACGGGCGCACATTCGTCTGGTATTCTACCGAAATGGACGAAATCGAACTTTGCGACCGCGTCTATGTTTTCCGCGACGGTGCTATCGTTGCTGAACTGACCGGCGAAGACATTACGGAAAAGAACGTGCTTGCCGCATCATTCGAGGGAGGTCACGAATAATGCGCCTCTCCTCTTCCACCATCCGCCTGCTGACGCCGGTGTTCTCGCTGGTCCTGCTTCTGGCCGCCGTCTTCTACATGCAGCCGCGTGCCATGAGCTACACCGGGCTGAACCTCCTGTTCAATCTTGCCGTCCCGATCGCACTGGCAACCATCGCCCAGATGCTGATCATGGCCGTCAACGACCTCGATCTTTCGATGGGCACCTTCGTGAGCTTCGTGGTCTGCGTCGCCGCCACCTATCTTCACACCGCTCCCATCATCGGAGTGTTGATCCTCGCCGCCGCTATTGCGGCTTATGCGGCGCTCGGCGCGCTGATCCATCTGCGCAACCTGCCATCCATCGTCGTCACGCTGGGCATGAGCTTCGTCTGGGGCGGCTTCGCAGTCCTTCTGCTGCCATCGCCGGGCGGCCAGGCTCCCGACTGGGCGCGGTGGATCATGACCGCCAAGCCGCCTTTCATGCCGATGGCTATTGTCGCCAGCATTCTGATTGCGCTGGTCACGCATTTCATCGTGATGCGGTCGACCTTCGGCGTGCTGATGCGCGGCGCGGGCGGCAACACGCGCTCCATCGAGCGCGCCGGCTGGTCTGTCACCACGATCCGCGCCGGAACCTATGCGCTGGCTGCTTTCTTCGCGGTGCTTGCAGGTATTGCGCTGGTGGGCCTCACCACATCGGCGGACGCCAATATCGCGCTACGTTATACGCTTCTCTCCATCGCAGGCGTCATTCTGGGCGGCGGTGAATTCGTCGGCGGGCGCGTCTCGCCCATCGGCGCTGTCATCGGCGCGCTCACACTGACGCTTGCAGGATCGTTCCTCTCCTTTATGCGCATTTCACCGGATTGGCAGATCGGAGCGCAAGGCGGCATTCTCATCGTGGTGCTGGCCCTGCGCCTCTTCCTCAACCGCCTCGAAAAGAGGGAGAAAAAGCAATGAACGGTCTCGCCCTGCTTACCAGCCGCCCATGGATATGGTCGTTCATCGCGACCGTCGTCGTGTGGATCATCACCATTCTTTTCACCGGAGGCGCAGGCGCGCACGGGCTTTCCCACGCTGCCTTCACCTTTGCATCCTTCTCGGTGATCGTCGGCCTCGGCCAAATGTTCGTCATCACGCTCGGCCCGGGCAATATCGATCTGTCGGTGCCTGCCAACATGACGCTCGCCGCAACGCTGGCGCTGAAGCTGATGGATTCCCAGGAGGGAATGATCCTCGCCGGGCTCGCCGTGGCGCTGCTCATCGGCCTTGCCATCGGCATCTGCAATTATGCGCTGATCAAGCTCCTGCGCATTCCGCCCATCATCGCCACCTTGTCGATGAGCTTCCTGATCCAATCAACCGCCATCTGGAGCAATCGCGGCCTGCGCGTAAAACCGCCGGAAAGCCTGGCACAGTTTACCACAGCCTCGACCTTCGGCATTCCCAATGTCGCCATCGTGGCTCTGATCCTGTCGGTCATTGGCTGGGTACTCCTGAAAAAGAGCATCTACGGGCGCTGGATTTCTGCAATCGGCCAGAATCCTTTCGCGGCGCGCATGGCCGGAATCCCTGTCGATGGCACGCGCTTCATCACCTATCTGCTCTGCGCCGTTCTGGCCTCGCTCTGCGGCTTCCTGCTTGCCTGTTTCTCGGGCGGCGCGGCGCTGAACATGGGGGCGGAATATCTCCTGATGTCGATTGCTGTCGTCATCATCGGCGGTACAGCGGTTGCCGGTGGCGATTCCAACATCCCCGGCATCTGGGGCGCGGCCCTGTTCATGTTCCTCATCGTCTCGATGCTCAACACTTATGGTTTCGGCGCCGGTGTCCGCCTCGTCCTGACCGGGCTCACCATCATTGCGGTGATCATCCTCGCCAGTGGCCGTCGGGCTACGCGATAGTTTTTCCGGAGTAATTTTCCTTGCTACAGACTGTTTCGATTTACGAAATCCACGACGAACGTTTCAAGCAGATGATCGTGCCGAGCGCCGATCTGGACGAGCTTTATTGCGGCTGTCGCTGGGCGGAAGGTCCGGTGTGGTTCGGTGACCAGAACTGCCTTTTGTGGAGCGACATTCCCAACCAGCGCATTCTGCGCTGGGTGCCAGAAGGCGGAGTTTCCGTATTCCGCCAGCCATCCAATTTCTCAAACGGCAATACGCGCGACCGCGAAGGACGCCTCGTCACCTGCGAGCATGGGGGCCGGCGCGTCACCCGTACCGAACCGGACGGCAGCATCACCGTGCTTGCCGAGAGCTACCAGGGCAAGAAGCTCAATGCCCCCAATGATGTGATTGTGCGTTCAGACGGAACCGTCTGGTTCACCGATCCGACATACGGCATCATGGCCGATTATGAAGGCTACAAGGCCCTACCCGAACAGCCGACACGCAACGTCTATCGCCTTGACCCGAAAACGGGCGAACTCGATGCGATCATCACCGATTTCCATCAGCCGAACGGCCTTGCCTTCTCCCCTGACGAAACCAGGCTCTATGTTGCCGACAGCGCCTACAGCCACGACGAGAACGCACCGCGCCACATCCGCGTCTTCGACGTTGTGGATGGCGGCAAACGCGTCACCGGCGGCACGGTCTTCTGCACCATCGATAATGGCTTGCCGGACGGTTTCCGCTTCGATACGGACGGCAACCTGTGGACCAGCGCCGGCGACGGCGTGCACTGTTTCTCCCCGGAAGGCACGCTCCTCGGCAAGCTCAGAACGCCGCAGACAGTCGCAAACGTGACTTTTGGCGGCCCGCGCCGCAACCGGCTTTTCATCGCCGCCACGAAGTCGCTTTATGCGGTCTATCTCACCGTCACCGGTGCTCAATATCCCTGAAAAAAATTACGGCGGCTTTCCAGAATGAAAAGCCGCCGCTCATTATAAATAGAGTAATTCATTGAAATAACTGCATTTGCCGCACGCCCGTTAATGCGGGCGTGCCAATATTGTTTCTTGATCCAAAACGGATCTTTCCGGCCGAAAGCCAGAGAGACCCGCATATCAGGACCGAGAATGACGGAACAAATCAAAGAATGATCTCTTCTGTCCTTCTGCAATGCACCTGGAGACAAGGCTACGCCTGCCACTCGGTGCATATGCCCTGATGCGCTGAGGCTTTATAACGCCATCGTCAACGCCATGAAAACAGATTGTCAATAAATACAGTCAATTTACTGTGATTAAATTGAATAAAACGTGCAACTTATCATAATGTTAGTATTATTTTATAAGTATCTATATTAGCAATTTCTATTTTATAATCCTACTTGTTACCATATTTATTAGGATATCCACATGAAGCAGGATAATGACCGTCGCGGACTGCTGTTCAATCCTCTCACCCCCGTCAAGCCGAATATCTGAGTTTCACAGAACGTCGGTCCGGCGCTCGATAGCGGATATGGCACCCGTCGATGCCCGTGTGCTCGACGTCGACTTCTATGCCGAAGACCTCGGCGATGCGCTCTGCCCGCAACACCTCGCGGGGCGTGCCCAGCGCGACGAGGTTTCCGCGGTCCATGACCGCGATACGGTCGCAGAACATCGCGGCGTGGTTGAGGTCGTGCAAGGCAGCCACGACCGTCAGCTTCTGCCGGCTGACAAGATCGAGCAGCCCGATCTGGTGTCCGATATCGAGATGATTGGTCGGCTCGTCCAGCAGCAATATCCGTGGTTCCTGCGCCAGAGCGCGGGCTATGTGCAGTCGCTGTCGCTCCCCACCCGAAAGCGTGTGCCAGTAGCGGTCGGCCAGATGCGCCATATCGACATTTGCCAGCGCCTGATCAACGATTGCATCATCTTCCGCCGACCATGGCGACAGCGCGCCCAGATAGGGCGTCCGCCCCAGCTCCACCGCCTGACGCGCCGTGATGCGTTCCGTGGTGCCCGCCTGCTGCTCGACCAGCGCCATCCGGCGTGCGATCTCGCGACGGCTGAAGCTGCCGATGGGCGCGCCGCAAAGGTTCACTTCGCCGACGCGGCACCGGCGCACGCCAGACAGCAGGGACAGAAAACTGGTCTTTCCCGATCCGTTCGGCCCGATGATGCCAAGAAATTCACCTTCCGCCACGTTTAGCGAAATATTGCGCAAAATCTCGACATTGCCCGCCGACCAGCCGACATTGCGTGCTGAAAGGATCATGACGACGCCCTTCTTTGTCCGAGCAAGAGGGCGAAGGCGGGCGCACCGAACAAAGCCGTGATGACGCCAATCGGAAGCACCTGCCCCGGAATGATTATGCGCGACAGGATATCGGCAACGATCATGAAGATTGCTCCAATCAGAGCCGCCGCAGGCAACAGCCTGCCGTGCCGAACCCCGACCACCATTCGGGCGGCATGGGGAATGACGAGCCCGATGAAGCCGACAGAGCCGACGATGGATACCATGACCGCCGTCATCATGGCGCTGACGCCGATCAGCACCGCATAGACGCGCCGTACCGGTATGCCGAGCGAAGCTGCGGATTCCGTTCCGAAGGTAAAGGCATCCAGCGCCCGTGAATGCCACAGGCAGATGGCAAGGCCCACCAGACAGGCAGGCAGGGCAAGGATGACGTCCGGCCAGCGCACGCCCGAAAGATTGCCCAAAAGCCAGAACATGATGCCGCGTGCCTGTTCTGCATTTGCAGCCTTGGTGACGATGAATGATGTCAGCGCATTGAAAAGCTGTGAACCGGCAATGCCGGCGAGGATGATCGCGCTGCTGTCCCGCCCTGCCCGCAGCGCCAGCAGGGAAACAAGGCAGAAGGCAACGATGGCTCCGATGAAAGCGCCCAGCGAAAGCGATAGCACACCAGCGCCGATGCCCAGAATGGCGACGCCGACAGCCCCGGTCGAAGCACCCGCAGAAATTCCAAGAATGTAAGGATCGGCAAGTGAATTTCGCAGCAGCGATTGCAGGATGACGCCGGATATTGCGAGCGACGCGCCGCAACATGCGGCGATGACGGCCCGGCTGAGGCGATAACTCCAGACGATGCCCTCATCGATGGGTTCGAGCGCATATCCGGCGTTCCACACCCGGTTGGCCACGGTCTTGGCAACCACGTCGAGCGGTATCGCCGTTTCGCCTATCGCAGCCCCAAGCCAAAGGGCGACAAGAAGCAGGACAAGCGAAAAGACCAGGAAAGACACGCCGGAGCGTGCCCTTCCCTTGTGTTTCAAGCCCGTTGCTGTTGCCCGCGCCGTCACTTGTCGAGGTCCGAGGCGGCAATATCGGCGGCAAGCGTTTCGATGCCCTCGATCACGCGAAGCGATGTGCTCATCGATTGCGCATCCATGTCGAAGACATGCTTGTCCTTCACCGCAGGCATCAGCTTCGTGACAGCATCATTGTCGAGGAACTGGCGCTTGACGGCAATGTCATCAGCCGGATAGCGGCGGCGATCCAGCTTTGCGGCAACGATCATCGACGGGTTCGATTTCGCGATCGTCTCCCATCCGACTGTCGGCCATTCTTCCTCGCTGTCGATCACATTCCTGATGCCGAGCGCCGAAAGAATATAGGCCGGCGCACCGAACTTACCCGCTACATAGGGGTCAGCGTCAACCTGTGCGCTGGAGAACCAGACGACTGCAGAAAGATTTTCGCCTTTGGACGAAATTTTCTCACGCGCCGCTGCTTCGCGGGCCTTCAGGTCGGCGACGAGTTTCTCGCCACGGTCCTGCACGTTGAAGATTTCCGCCAGTTCGGTGATTTCCTGATAGACGATATCCATCTTGAACGCCGCAGTGCGAACGCCGTCGCCGCCACCGGAATTATCCTTGCCGACGCAATCGGATGGCGACGTGTAGGCCGGAATGCCAAGCTCCTCGAATTGTTCCGGCTTTGCCACAATGCCCGTGGGGCCTACATGCCACTGAAAATCAGCCGTCACGATTTCCGGCTTTTCCGCCAGAACGCTTTCAAAGCTCGGATCGTTATCGGCGAGCCGCTTTACCTTGGCGTTGGCCTCCTCGAAACCCTTGAGGACAGGGCCGAACCAGACCGCTGTCCCGACGAGCTTGTCGCCGAGACCGAGGCTATAGAGAATTTCTGCGCTGCTCTGGCCAACCGCGACGGCGCGGCTTGGTGCCTGCTTGAAGGTGACATCACGGCCGCAGTTTTTCAGCGTCAGCGGATATTGCGTTTCTGCTGCCCGTGCAGCCGGACCGCTTGCCAGAAATGCGACCGCGCAGAGGGCGGCACGAAACGGCGTATTGCCTGGAATTTTCATAGGAATCCCCGAAAATGATAAGAGAAACGAGCCCTGTCAGGCGGCGGAAAAAATCCGGCGCGAAAGACGGACAGGCATATCCGGGGACATGTCGAAATCATGCGATGACGATGGAAGGAAGCGTCCTGCGACGCGGAAAACTGTCATAACCGGCTCCTGCTCCGGGCATCCCCGCCCGTGACAATGGACAACACTAGACGGCAGGTCTCCTGGCTCGCGAATATCTGCTGTTCATCTGCCTTCCCGCGCTTCTCCGGCGCAGTGGCATGACGCTTTCAACGTCACGAGGATGAACGGCAATCCGCTTACAGTTGCGGGGGCAGCCACGGTCTTGGCCCCTTTTCGGGTCGTCCTCACCGTGTTCCCTATTAATCCCCTTCGCTCTCGGTCGGGGAACCGTCGTTACACTATTACGTTGGCCCGCTGCCGCCGTCAAGCAGGTCTCGACGGCTATTTCCGGCGCGCGATCTTCAAGCGATTCGAAAGCGTGTCACTTAAATTGCGGCCAAACTATTGTCGCATATGCTGGCCTATTGAATTTGTTTTCGCTAATCTCCATGTAGTTTGCTCCTGCTAGGAAAGCGGGACTTTGGGGAGGTCCGCCGCAGGGCGGCAATATATTCCGTTGGGAGGACATATGCGTAGATTTATTCTGGCCCTGACGTCGGTAGCGGCGTTGGCTATGGCAGGCTCTGCTTCCGCAGAAGACTACAAGGTGCTTGCGCCTGCTGCTCCGGGCGGCGGCTGGGACCAGACGGCGCGCACGATGCAGAGCGCGCTTCAGGACGAAAAGATTTCCGGCAGCGTGCAGGTCATCAACGTTCCCGGCGCTGGCGGCACCATCGGCCTTGCGCAGTTCGTGAACCAGAACAAGGGCGATCCGAGCCAGCTGATCGTGGGCGGCTATGTCATGGTCGGCGCGATCCTGACCAACAAATCGCCGGTTACCCTGGAACAGATCACGCCGATTGCCCGCCTTACCGGCGAATATGAAGCCATCGTCGTTCCGGCTTCTTCCGACATCCAGAACATTGGCGACCTTGCCGCGAAGCTCAAGGCCGATCCGGGCTCGGTTTCGTGGGGCGGCGGCTCCGCCGGCGGCACAGACCACATCACCGCAGGCCTTTTTGCCAAGGCCGCAGGCGTCGATCCGACCAAGGTCAACTACATTGCCTTTTCTGGCGGCGGCGAGGCGCTGGCGGCCATTCTCGGCAATCAGGTGACCGTCGGCATTTCCGGTTACGGTGAATTCGAATCGCAGATCAAGGCCGGTACGCTGCGCATCATCGGCATTTCGAGCGACGAGCGCGTGGAAGGCATCGACGCACCGACCTTCAAGGAAGGCGGCGTGGACGTTTCGATCCAGAACTGGCGCATGGTCGGCGCGGCTCCCGGCATCACTGCCGAGCAGGAAGCTGCCATCAATGCCGATATCGAGAAGATGGTGAAGTCGGAATCCTGGCAGAAGGCGCTGAAGGACAAGGGCTGGGCGGATACCTACCTTGCCGGTCCGGCATTCAAGGAGCAGCTTGCCAAGGACGTTGCCGCGACTGAAACCATCCTCAAGGAAATCGGTCTCGTCAAATGACAGGATCAAACCAGCATGAAGAGCGCCGCCCCGAAAGGGCGGCGCCAGACCTCGCTGCACTCGTCATCGCTCTCGTTCTCGCAGCTGTCGCCATCGCCATTGCCTGGTCGACAACCTATGGCAACGATGTGACGAGCTATTCGCCGGTCGGCCCGAAAACCGTTCCCTATGTCGTCGCAGCCGGATTGTTCGGCCTCGCGATCTGGACCGTGTTCGAGGCGCTTCGCGGCGATTTCCCCGAACGTGAGCATCAGGAAATCGGGCCGATGGCCTGGATAATCGGCGGTCTGTCCCTCCAGATGCTGACGATGAAGACTGTCGGCTTTTCCCTGTCCACCGGCCTGCTTTTCGCAGCGACCGCACGCGGCTTCGGCTATCGCAAATTCTGGATCAGCGTTCCCGTGGGCATCGTCTTTGCCTTCGTGATCTGGTTCATCTTTGCACGCGGCCTGCAGCTATCGTTGCCGTCTGGCTGGCTCGAACAATTCGTTTAGAGCATTCCCCGTTTCGGCTGAAACGTCGGAAATGCCCTAAGTCCTCGTGATATCGCATTATCCTACGCAAAACCGCTTCGCGCATTTGCTGGAAATGCATTCTTGTGTTGTCGCATTATCCTACGCAAAACCGCTTCGCACTTTTGCTGGAAATGCTTTCTTGTTTTGTCGCATTATACCACGCAAATCGCTTCGCGCATTTGCTGGAAATGCTTTAAAGGCTGAGTGCCCTCATGGATACTGTCGCACTTCTCGCCAACGGACTTCTGGTGGCGCTTGAACCATCGAATCTTCTTTATGCGCTGATTGGCGTAACACTCGGCACCGCCGTCGGCGTGCTGCCCGGCATCGGCCCGGCACTCACCGTCGCGCTGCTCCTGCCCGTTACCTACAAGCTCGACCCTTCGGGCTCCCTCATCATGTTCGCGGGCATCTATTATGGCGGCATGTATGGCGGTTCGACCACGTCGATCCTGCTCAACACGCCGGGCGAAAGCGCCTCCATCGTCACCGCACTGGAGGGCAACAAGATGGCCCGGGCCGGGCGCGGCGGACCAGCGCTGGCGACAGCCGCCATCGGCTCCTTCATCGCGGGCCTGATAGCCACTCTGGCACTCGCCTTCGTCGCGCCATGGGTCGTGAAATTCGCCCTCTCCTTCGGGCCATCGGAATATTTCGCGCTGATGCTGCTTGCCTTCATGACAGTTTCAGCGGCCTTCGGCGATTCCACACTGCGCGGCCTGACATCCCTGTTCATCGGCCTTGCGCTCGGACTGATCGGCATCGACCAGTTGACCGGTCAGGCGCGTCTCGTCATGGGAACGCCGAACCTGCTCGATGGGATCAATGTCACCACATTGGCAGTCGCGCTGTTCGCTATCGGCGAAACACTCGCAGTCGTGTCGAAGAAGCTTCGGCCAGAAGATGAGGTCATCGCCGTCAAGGGTTCCGTCTGGATGACGAAGAACGACTGGAAACGCTCGTGGATGCCGTGGCTTCGCGGCACCGCAATCGGCTTTCCAATCGGCGCCATGCCAGCGGGCGGCGCCGATGTGTCGAGCTTCCTTTCCTATTCGGCGGAACGGCAGTTCTCGAAACATCCGGAAGAATTCGGCAAAGGTGCAATCGAAGGCGTGGCCGGACCGGAAGCGGCCAACAATGCTTCCGCCGCCGGAACTCTCGTGCCGCTCCTGACGCTGGGCCTGCCCACTACGGCCACGGCTGCAATCATGCTTGCCGGCTTCCAGCAATTCGGCCTGCAGCCGGGCCCCCTCCTCTTTGTGACCAATGCCACGCTGGTTTGGGGTCTGGTGGCGAGCCTTCTCGTCGCCAACCTCATGCTGCTGGTTCTCAACCTGCCCCTCATCGGCCTGTGGGTGAAGATGCTCACCATCCCGCGTCACTGGCTTTATGCGGGCATTCTGGTTTTCGCGACGCTTGGAACAATCGGCGCGAATGCCTCCACCTCGATGCTGTTCGGCCTGCCGGTCTCATTCGAGCTGGGTCTGCTTCTGGCGTTCGGCGTGCTGGGCTATGTGCTGCGGCGCTTCCATTATCCCATCGCGCCGGTTGTCGTTGGTCTGATCCTCGGGCCGATGGCCGAGAAAAGCCTTCGTCAGGCATTGCAGATCAGTCAGGGCAACCCGATGGCCCTGGTACATTCATGGGTATCGATCGTGCTGATCGCGCTTGCGATTGCCGCAGTCGTCGTCCCGATGATCATGCGCCAGCGCGGCAAGGGCGAATTGCTGAGCCAGATGGCGACGGACGAAGACTGAGAAAACAAAAGCCCGGCACTGCCGGGCTTTTTACTCAGATACGCATACGCCTACTTGGATTGCTTAACCCTGGATGCGGCGGAACTGGTCAACGTCGATGCCAAGCGTCTCAAGGTCCTGCGCAGTGGGCTTCTGACCAGCGCGCACAGCGGCAGAGGCACGAACGGCGCTACCGAATTGCGCGAATGCACGACCGAAACGATTATTGAAGCGGGTAAACATTTTTTTCTCCATCGCGGACAGTTCTTCGTCCGCACTCATCAGATGGGGATCGTTCCGCCTGCTTAGAAGATCGCCCTTTGCATGCCAGCCATGCAGTTTCGGCATGTTCCTTTCCACCGGGCTTGATTGCAATCAATGCTGCCGGCTTGCTTGCTTGCGAAGCTCTTTTCAACCCAAAGGAAGGAGCCTTGGAATGTCGAATACCCCCCATACGCTCGGTGAAGAGTTTCCCGGTCAGCTCGAAGCCATCCATGCCCTGAAGGCAAAGAACGCGCGTTTTGCCCAGATTCTGGAAGAATATGATTCAGTGAACGACCGCATCCATCGGGCGGAAACGAAGATAGAACCGGTAAGCCAGGAAGAAGAGACGAACCTGCGCAAGCAGCGTCTTGCCTTGAAGGACCGCATTGCCGAGGCACTCGCCGAAGCCTGACCCATCCCTCAAAGGGATAAGGCCCGACGACAGCTCAGGAGGGCTTGCCCCCGACTTTACAGTCGACTTTGCTGTTGTCCGGGCCGACGGAGTTTTCCATCTTTCCCACCACGATCAAGACAGCGACGGCGATGAACGTCGCCATGATCGCGATATGCCAGAGGCCGAGACCGCTGGCGAGGCCGACGGAAGCTGCGAGCCACATCCCTGCGCCTGTCGTGATACCCGTTATTTTTCCACGTGCGAAAATGATGAAACCGGCCGCCAGAAAGGCAACGCCGCTGGTGATCGCCTCCACGAGACGCGAAGGGTCCATCCGGATATTCTGATCGTTGAATACCGGCACGTTGACGAGTTCCAGCGAGACGATCGTGAAGGTAGCCGAGGCGAGGCAGACGAGCATATGCGTCTTCAGTCCGGCTGGTCGCCTGCGCCATTCCCGTTCAAGGCCAATGATGGACCCGAGCAGGGTTGCCAGCAGCATTCGCGCCAGTACCACCGGCAAACTGACTATATTGTCGTGCGTGAATTCAGCCCAGAATTGTTCCCAGAATTGTTCCATGCCCGATAACGGGCATGGTGGGGTTTGGTTCCGCCGGGATTATTCGCTTACGGCTCACTCGGCCGAAGCCGGAGGAACTGTTTCAGTCGTCGCGGGCGGCAAGGAATTTTCGCCGTTCGGCGTGTTCTCATCGGGAGAAATGACGGCACCGTAGATTTCGACCAGCACCCAGACGGCCAGCGCCGCCGCGATACTGACCAGCAGCACCATGAGAACGGGCTTACCTTCACGTCCTTGCCTTGCCTCAGTCGGGTTGACCTGTTTCATGGATCAAATCCTCCTGTTGGTTGCAGCGGCTTTAAAACTGGCCGCTATAGACCTAATGGAAGGCTGGGAAATTGGTTCCAATTCAGCGAACCGCCACGCAGGCCTTGCGTGGGCGCTTCTCTAAACTCGCAGCTAATATGTGAGGGCAATGGTACGGTCGGTTGGTATAAAACCGCTTCCTTGTACATTGTTTTTGTTGCGTTATTTTCGTTACACGTCCGAAATTGTAGCACATATTGTTACACAGAATATTGCACGATTTGTAACACGTTGAGGTACGCAATTTAGCATCTTGACTGAAAACTCCGATGAGAACAAAGTAGGAACATATAATGAAAGCAGGAGAAACCTTATGAACGCTCTTGTCCAAAGCTATGACGCCGAAATCGAGGAAGTTCTCGCGTATCACGGCGGAGACGCGCACGCGGCCATTGAGGCGCTCTTGAAAGACCGCGACTTCCTCATTCGTGAAGTAGAGCTATCGCGTCTCGCTGTCACCCATGGCCAGCCTGTCGACCTCTTTAAGAGGGCAGCCTAATGAAAACGTTCCAGGTCGCACTCCCCGAATCTTACGCCTTGAAGTTTGCACGTCGCGAGGTGCATCGTGATGCTGATCGGCTCGGTGCTCGCCTGCCTCATCGCATGGCCCGCAAGTCTGGAGTTGGTTTCTGCGTTTTCAGTTTTCCTACCGAAAGGTGCATGAGCGCATTTATGCGTCGGCATGGCGGCAAACCGTTCGGCGATGGGAAATGGGAGAAGGTTCTGGTTCGATAAACCCGCGAATGCGCACAGGAAATCCACAGGTGATCCCATAAGTTTCCACAGCGCTGAGTTCGCGATTGACTCTCCTCTCAAACAAGAACATTTTAGGAACATCGGCGGGCGGCGCTGATGAAATCCAGACATGCTTGGTGGCGTGTGTGTCTGCTTCAATGGAGCAGAACAATGAGTACGGTTGCGCAGGAAAATGAATACGACGACGAAATTGAATTGGTTCTCGCCTACCACAAGGGCGATGCGCGAGCCGCGATAGAGGCGCTTCTCAAAGATCGGGATTTTCTCGTTAAAGAGGTCGCCATAGCCAGTATGGCTGTCAGTCATGGCTATACCCGAGGATGGAAGCCGACTGTCTTCGTGAAATGAGCGGCAGATCACGCGGCGAACCGCCGAAAACCCTGATTAATAAGCATTACCCGTTTCAGGTCGTATTGTATCTGACAGACGAATTACGCCAACGGCTTTTGGAAGTGATCGCTGATGAACATCGGCTGGGCGCCTATCACCTGCATGGCTACCAATATCATGAAGGATACCATTTCTCGATCGTGAAATTTTCGACGATGGAAGGCCAGCATGAGTTCATTCGGCTTTATGGCGGCGTGCCTTACGATCCGACGGACAAGAAATCCAAGCCGTGGGAGACGTATTTTGATCGATGAAAATACGACCTCCTTTTCTGCGAGAAATGCCAGCGTCGACACGGATCATGGATCTGGTCCAGTGGTACGAACTATATGGTTATTGCTGTCGCTGCGGACATATCGGATCGGTAGATCGGATGATCCTTCTTCGAAAGTTTGGAACACATACCTTCTTCATCGACCTACATGGACGCCTGAGATGCAAGGCATGCACAGCAAAGGGCGATGCGCAGTTTGGAATTACGAAGATGCCGAGGTGAGAATGGCCGAATACAAGAACGACAACGCCCAGGTTGCGAAAGCCGGAAGCCTGTTTGTGCACTGGTGTGATGCCAAAGGCTGTAAGGAGTGGGGAACCTTTGGTTATAAATTGTCGAATGGCCAGCTATGGTTCTGTCGCGCCCACAAGCAGGAAGGCGAGGATGCGCTGGCTGGACGCCGGAAATAACGGCGCTATTCTCTGCTACGAGGAGGAGCGCATGTGCAATCTATACAACATCACAACGACACATGAGGCCATGCGCCGCCTGTTCCCCAAGTTTGGAGATATGACGAACCGCATCAATCCGCAGATGGATATCTTTCCCGACTATCCAGCGCCAGTTTTGCGGAACATCAAGGGCGATGCGCCAGAGTTAGCAATGCTTCGCTGGGGCATGCCCACGCCTCCGATGTATGTGAAGGGCGAAGCGGACAGCGGGGTAACGAACATCCGCAATCTCACATCGCCTCACTGGCGGCGCTGGCAGAGCGTCGAAAGCCGCTGCGTTGTCCCGGCCACGTCTTTCTCAGAATACGGGCAAGAACCAGACCCGAAGACCAAACGAAAGCCGCTTCACTGGTTCGCTCTCAATGAAGAGAAGCCGCTCTTTGCGTTCGCTGGCATCTGGACAAGCTGGAAAGGCGTGCGGAAGAAGAAGGAAGGACCGGTTGAAGTCGATATCTTCGCGTTCCTGACCACTGACCCGAATGCCGTGGTGAAGCCGATCCACCCAAAGGCAATGCCAGTTATTCTCCGCACCACAGAGGAAATCGACACATGGCTGCGGGCTCCCTGGAACGAAGCCAAGGAAATGCAAAAGCCTCTGGCCGACGCTGATCTTATCGACCTGACGCCGAGTAATGACAACGAGGAAGCGCAGCCGAGTTTGTTCTAGGCGCCACTACAAGTTCGCAATCCCCGCCCTACCTTCGTCAAAAAATGAGGAAGGGTGCTTATGGCGAGTTCAAAGAAAATCTCCGGTCCGAAAAGCGACGGCAAATATCCTGACCGTAATATTGACTGTCAGACAGCAATCGCGTTCCGCGTCGTTGAACTGATCGAGGAAGCTGAAAACTCCGGCTGGACAGCCATCGAAGCCGCGAAAGCTATCCAAGAGGTGTCACGCGGACTGTTCGTCGGACACGCCGGCAAGGATCGAAACGAATAATTGGGAACAACCAGGACGCTGCCCGGTTTTAAAAGGTCTCCTAGAATAAAGTCGCGTCATCAAGAGCCTGCATGTTAACTGACGCTACCCCGCCTTCAATGAATAGGCGGGGTTCTTTTTTTTGAGCGACTGGGGGCTTTTGTGATTTGTATTAACGGCTAATAGCGCCCAAGGTTAACCAATAGTTGTGGGGGTTTCTACTAGCGCAAGCTAAAGGGAGACCAAAATGCCGTTTTTTAGCGAAGCGAGCCGCATATATAATCCTATTGAAGTGAATTTCATGCGAAGCTGCTTCAGTCACGCTTCAACCATACTTGAAGAAAGCGACCAAGATTACTCCGCTGCCGACCTGGCATCGTGCACTATCATGCTTTACCATAGTGGGCTCAGAGATCACGCTTATCTTAGTGAGCTATCAGCAAGGTTGGCTCACCAACGGTTCGAGAGACGCCACGAAATCGAACAATGTCCAGCTGCCAACAGCAACGGCCCAAAGCGGATGGCTCCTGCGCAATCCGTTGAATACGATCCATTCGCCTAGGCGGGAACAAAAGATCGAAGTTAGAGTTTCACGCGAGGCAGACTAAATAACTGCCGCAGCGCCAGCACATCCTGCACCACAACGTCGCTGACGCAGCCCTGCCGTTCCTCGCCCCTCGGCAGGGCAAGTTCTTGGGGAGGGGAATATGCCTTGGGGAAAACTAGTAGACGTTCAGCTTTACGGTATCGGAAAATACCGCGTGGTACCGGACACGCCGACAGCAGCGCGATGTCTGTTGAACGATTGGCCTGAAGGCGGACGCGGAAAGGAATACGAGGAAGCCTTGCAGGCTTGCCTGGCCGACCTTGAAGGGCTGCCCAACACCGCCAGAAAATCCTTCGTGAGAGCCGCCAAGGCGGCCGGACTGACAATCCGGCCCTTCCAGTGGCACTGAGATCGTTCAGGCTATCCGAGACGCTCTGAACGATAGCGCGAACCAAGTCGTGAAACCATCAACGGGAACGACGGTGTAACTTGGCATCGTCCTAAGATTCAGCTTGCTTGATAGGCTCGCACGTTGTCATGCCCCGTAAGGCAAGCGAAGGTAGTTCAGCGACCGACAGGAACAGTCAACGAAAAGGCTCCCAGCCAATCGGCAACCGACAAGAGCCAAGCGATCATCCCAGGGAAAACGAATACGAACAGAACCTGCTTTGTGTGCTCGATACGCGGTCCGAGTAGGGCGTGCAGGAAAAGACCCACGCCCAGAAGAACGCCGATGAAACAAGCCGCGCCTGTCATACCGAAGGAAGCACCCGCTATCCAAATCGATGCCATCAGATGCACACACATCCGTGCCGTCCAAACGTTCTGGTGTCCGGCACCGTTGATCGAGGCCATATCGACCATCGCGTCACTGAATAACCAGAGGTATCCGGCAAATTTGATTTCGACAGTACCGGGGAGCAGAGCCACCACCGGCACCAGCGCCAAGTGGTAAAGAAGGCCCATGCAGTCGCCTAAGAACAGGCTTTTATGCTTGGATGCGAACATCGCGATCCATCCGCACATCGAGAGCAGGGGAAGAAATTTAATGTAGTCGGTGAACATGGGACGTTCCTCGTCTCCGTGCCGCAGCACTTAGTTGACAGAGGCGCTCAGCCGATCCGACGATGCATCTAGGTGAAAAGACGCAGCATCGACGGGCGGGCTGTTACGCTCGCTTCCGTCGAGGTCCGCGGCCCCGCTAAGGGCTGGAAGAACCGTTCCGAAGAACAGTGGTCGGGGCTCACCAGATACCGACCTGCCATTTTCGACACCATTTATATGGACCGTGGCAACTTTGGCGTCAAGAATCGTGGGGAAATGCGGCCTTCCTTAGCGACTGCCGGTTGATGGGCCGTACCTTTCCAAGAGTAACGTAAGCTGAATCAAGCCATCCATGAGCCGATACGACCTGACCGACTTCTAGTGGCGCGTGATCAAACCGCTTTTCCCCGACAAGCCGCGCGGCGCGATATTGAAGACGTGCACAAACAGAGGCCGCCCCTCAGAAGATTGCTCATCGCGAAAACGTTCTTTTCATAGATAAGCACCCATAGAGTGCACGCTACTGGCTACGCTTTTCTTCTCGTTTCCAAAGTTTTGAGGCGTTCGGCGAAATAAATGATTTTGTTCAGGTCATACACTCGACTAGCCGCATCCTTTTCCCCAAACCGATAGCAAGCCTTAAAGATGTTGCCGAGCGCGAAGGACATGCCTTTGTGTTCGATCAGGTCGTTTAGCTCGGTCGCGTGAGGAGGTAGCTCGTAGTAGCTTGTGCTGCCGCCGTCGGAAGTGACGGGAGATGCGGATGCGCGAAGCCCCAGGTCTGTTAAGTGAACCGGCTTTGGCATGGGCTGCTTTCTGGTATCCAGTTCGCCACGAGCAATTTCACGGTCAATTCGTGCGTCTGGAACCATTAGACTTCCTCCCTCACATTCCGCTTCGGCTCTTCGAACTTCTCAGTCACCGGCCCGCCTGCAAGCAGTCCGCGAACTGACGAAAGCTTATCGCGAACAAGCGGGCGAAACCGACGCGCCGCAAACGGCGGGTTGTCATAACCGAACTGAGGGCAAACTCCTCGATCGACGCCTTTCAGCCGAACGCCGATGAAACTGCCCTGCGTGTAGTGTTCGAACGGGCCAATCCAGGCGATCTCGTAAATCTCGCCTTCCTTGATCTCCAGGAACTGCTCGAACCCGACGGAGCTATCGATGCAGACGACCTTCTGGCCTACGTGGAAGTTGGTCATGCCGCCGCCCTCCAAGCCCCTAACCGCCGAAATTCAATCGGCACGCCATGGCTACGCGCTCGCGCCGTTCCTTCCGCCATGCCTCGGCTCATCCCGAAATTCTCATAGACCACGCATTTCTCCGCCACCCGATACCACGCGAGTCCAGCCTCAATGCCGAGTTCTCGTTCATCAGGCCGCAAATCGTCCAGCACCTGCGTATGCAGCAAGTGGCTCGCAATCGGTGCTTCGCCTCGCCGCAAGCTGTCCAAAAGGCACGCGCGGGCGTATTTGGTGTTGCGCTCCACGTCGCCGCTGTAAGGGCTTTCAATGATGACGAGCGGCTTGCGTGCCTGTTGCTGGGCAACTGACACATTGTCGTTATAAGGTTTTGGCAGGCAACTTATAACTGCCCCACCGGCCCCCATCTGTCGTCCTTCAACCGCCGCTCGCGCAGCGCGGTCTTCTGCTTCTTCAAGCATGGTTTCTCCTCGTGTTTGTGGTGAAAGCGCCGCTCCGTGGGCGGAGCGGTGGTTGGTTAGCGACGGATTAGCTCGATCCAATGGGAGCCTTCCCCGTAAAGGCGGTTCATGCTACTAACCGTTTCGATAGCCACATTCTTCGTCATGCCGCCGAGATGCCGAAAATCGTGGCGGCCCTGAAGATGTACTCCGTTGGATTTGAAGTCCCACGCAATTTCGTATGCATTGATGCCAAGCACATCGCGCAGCCATTTAATCATGCCACCCTCCTCTCTCTCGCTACGTTATCATTTGCGGCCACCGGCATACGCGCCGCGCCCTTGACCATTTCGGGCCGTAGCGTCAGCCGGGAAACTTCACCGTGTAGCTTCGAGTAGGTGATAACCTTCGCCGATCTGCCTGAAAGCCAGCCCCCGCCAGCAGCATATGCGTCTGGAGCCGCCAGCGTTTCGTGGCGCTCGACATACATCAGTCCGGACTTGCGCCCTTCGTCGGAATGCAAATGGCCGATGTGCGCATAGGCATATTTGCTCCGGCCGTACATTTCTCGAAACATGCCAGCCAGCGTCGCATCGACATTATTGACGCCTCGCTTGTGGCCGTGATGCGCGAAGATCGCTGTTCTGCCCCACTCGTACGCGTAATAAAGGCTGGGCGAGTTATCGACGGTGATGCGGGGCTCGTTCTCGTACATCGCTGCAAGCATTTCTCGCAGCCATGCCGAAGAAGCCGGGTCGTGGTTGCCCTGGGCCATAATGATGTGCACATGCTGATGCTTCTGCAAGAGCATGTCGATCACACGCCGCACGGTGCGGATGATGACGCGAATGATCTTCTGCAGGCGTGAATCTGAATCCAGTACGTGCTTGCTGGCGGGCGTAACCGTTTCCATGCTGTCGTAATGAGCAAGGTCACCGAGTTGCGCCAAAACGGCAGTATGCGCGTCAGGCGCAAGATCAATCGCGGCAGCGAACCAGTCCGTAACAAGCTGCTCTGCAATCTCGATATCGTAATCAGCGCCGGTTTCTTCGCGCCATGCCAGCATCCCGAAATGAGCGTCCGTCAAGCAGAAGAAATTGAGAAGGTCGGCATTGGTGCCTCGCGGAGCGGGCATAATGCTGACACGAGGCAGGCTTTCGGATAGCGCCGACACCATGGCATCCAGCACTGCCCGTTGTTGCTGCGCGTCAGCCCGCTCCATAATGTGCTGCGTAATCACCCGACCTTCGGCATTAACGAGCGTCGTCTTGCCTTTGACGGCAAGGCCAGCCGTTGGCTCGTAAGCCGGGCCAGCCTCTTTCGTCTGGCGCATGTAAGTGCCGTTCGGCGTCTCGGTCAGGCTTTTGATCGCATAGCCGGGCAATGTCGGTGACGGACCCAACAGCCCAATCTCAGCGGCCCGCTTTATGCTTTCGTGGAACGCCGACTTCTTGATGCCAAGCGCAGCGGCAGCCTTAACCAGCGTACCGTGCTCGCGGTAAGCCTCGGCACGCCGCAGGAGTTCTTCGTGTGAAAGCTTCATCAACTTCCTCGCAATTCATGAATCGTCGGGCCTTTGATCTCTAATGTCGAAACAGGTCCGCCCGGCTTGTTGTCGTCGAAAACTCCGACAACCAATCGGCCCGTGTACCAAGCGAACGTATCCAAATCGGTACGGCCTGAGAAAAGGAGCGGGCCGTCCTCGAACTGATGGTGGCCATGAACGACATGGCGGCTGCCGTGCCCGCCCTCGTAGCCATCTGGATAAAGCATCCACTGCATTGTCTTTGGCGTTTGCTCATGCAGAGAAATTGTTTCATCCACGCCAGCATGAACAAACACCCGGTGTTCATCGACGTGAATTAGCGGCAGCGATTTCAGCCAATCGATGTGTTCTTTCGGAACAAGAGTGAGGGCGTCCGAAATGGAACCACCTTCCTTAGCGCCGTAGGACATCAGTGTTGCTCCGCCGCCGTTTGGCATCCACCATTGCGCAGCGAGACCAGTGGCAAAGAGGCAGGTCAACATGATTTCTTCATGGTTGCCCTGCAAACAAATCCAGCGCCAGCGTGCCGGGTCATCCGGACCTTTCATCAGGCGCTCAATGATTTGCGCACTCTGCGGCCCGCGATCGACATAATCGCCTGTAAATACGACAGTGCCGCCGGAGTGACTGCTTTGCTCGATACGTTCGATTGCGTCTAGCAATAGGTCGTACCGCCCGTGAAGGTCGGCAACCGCGAATGTTCTACTCATGCCTCACCTCGCGCTTTTGCGAGTGTCTTATCGGCGTAGGCCAGCCAACAATCAAAACCCGCTTGCCCTTCCAATCCTGCAAGGCGGCATTCTGTCGATAAACGGTGAAGAGCTTCAACCAGCCCCTCAATGAGCTCGTCGCGAGCGGCAAGCTGCCCCGCGGCGAACGGGCCAAACGCCAATTCGTTCATCTTGGCAGCCAAGTCAGGGTTTTCTTCCAGTTGCTTCATCGCCAGCGCGACATCAACAACTATGGGCGCACCCGCGCCCTGTCTGTCATGGGACATACAGTCTCCTCGTGTTTGGTTTGGTCGCCGTGGTGAGCGGCGCAAAAGGAAGGATGGAATGTCTCGATAAATGTGGTGTTAATGGCAGACTGCGGCATTTTAGAACTGCTTGGACAACTATTGGTAGTTGACGATTCGACCCGCCTCTGACAGCTTCTGGTTAACTTGGATTTACCGCTTTGGGGGACGGGACATGAGTACTTTCGAAGAAAGTCTTAAGATCATCGCTGATCGCGTGAAGACGCACTCAAGCACCATGGCAACGGAAGAGGCTGTCAAAACTGCAGTCGTCCTGCCATTCCTCCGCGCATTGGGATACGATGTTTTTGATCCCAACGAAGTCATACCCGAGTTCACTGCTGACGCTGTTGGTAAGAAAGGTGAGAAAGTCGACTATGCAATCAAAATCGATGATGAGATTCGGATTTTGATCGAATGCAAGCCGATTACCTTTACATTGGAGAAAAAGCATCTAGACCAGCTATATCGCTACTTCAGTGTTACAAATGCAAAATTTGCAATTTTGACGAATGGTCGGACTTTTAATTTCTACACCGATCTGGACGCGCCAAACAAACTCGACACACGACCGTTCTTTGTTTTTGATATTGCTGACTTTAACCCAGCAATTGCTGTCGAACTCAAAAAATTTGAGAAGGCCAGCTTTAACGTCGATAGTATTCTGGCGACTGCTGAACGATTGAAATACGCGTCCGGAATTAAAAAAGCCATCAACAGCCTGATCGAAGAACCCACCGAAGACTTCGTTCGTATTGTCGCCGCGGATGTTTATGATGGCCGTCTTACCGCTCCCGTAAAAGAAATGCTCACAGCAGTAACGAAGTCGGCTTTTCGTGACGTCATCATGGACGCCGTTAAGAGCCGTCTATCCAACGCGCTCGCGGGCACCGAAGAAGTCATGGAGCAAATCGAACAGCCCTCGGACGATCCGGAGATCGTTACGACAGAGGACGAAATTGAAGGCTTCATGGTTGTAAAGGCCATCTGTCGTGAAGTAGTCGCGGCAAAACGCGTTTTTATGCGGGACGCAAAATCGTACTGTGCCGTGCTACTGGATGACAACAATCGCAAGCCGCTCGTACGCCTGCACTTCAATCGTTCGACGAAGTATATAGGTATATTCGATGGAGATGCCGAAGACCGCATCATCATAGAAAGCCTCGATCAAATCTATGAGTATGCTGACCGCATCAAAAATGCTGCGCTGAAGTATACGCAGGTGCAGCCAGCATAGACGAGACATGGCTGATTACCGTCAGATATCGCAAGATTATGCCCGTGCGGCTGTAAATACGTCCGTTCTGTTAAATGGAGGTGGCGCCGTTGCGTTTATTAGCCAACTCGGATCGCTTGTAGCTGCGGGTTTTGGGCCAGTGGTGTTCTGGCCCTTGGCTCTCTGGGCGACTGGCGCTTTTTTCGCCGGGTTGACTTATCCCCTCGCTTTCCTTTCCACGCGGCATGTGGACAGAAGTGAGCGGTCGAGCCTATCGCTCGTTAAAGACAAAGAAACTCTGATCGCTGATCGTTACATGTACGGAGGCTTAGCAATCTGCATCGGATCACTAATCTTATTTGGGTTAGGATGCGCTCGCCTCGCTTATGAATTCAAACTACTTTTTGGCTGATCACACAATCCCCCGCCTCGGCACCGCGAGATATTGCCGACGCCCTGCCCACCAGCTACAAGCGCGAATGATTTCATTTCCTTGGTGGGTTGCCGCCCTCGTCTATATGTCAATCTACTGGCCGATTACCGTGATGATAGCGGCGGCTATAGCCATAACGGCATTCGTGGGAACGAAGAGCGTGGGCTGGCGCGCTTTCTGGAGTGTTCTCGCATTCCTCATCGTGGCGCCAGTTATCTGGTTCTACACGCTTGCATAAATAGGAACCACGGCCCAGCGGGGCTGATAGCTCTCTTTAAGCCGTCTGCATTCACATGATCCGGAGAGCGCTTGAACCTGAAAAGCAGCTGTTAGCTGCTCGCGCCTCGAACTTCCCAAAAACAAAAAGAGCGGCCCGAAAGCCGCTCTCTCAAAAACTGGTTACTTGGCCCATCGGCCTTCGTACTTAAACTCGGTGGCCTTTTCGAGCTGTTCCTTGGTGGCGTTCATTTTCGCCGACCATTTCTTATCATTCTCAGAATAGACAATCTCGATGGCATCCGGATCAACGACTACATACTTTTCGCCGACGCCCAAAAAGCCGCCAACCGATACGATATAGCCTTCGACGTCACCGTCGCCCATCACTACATCCTGGATCTTGCCGATGCTCTCATCGTTAGAATTCGTAACATCAAGGTTAAGAATATTACTAGTAATAACGTCGGTAGGCTTTGCAGTAACAAATACCTCTTCTTGCGTTGCGGTAGCGCTCTGCGCATTTGCAAAAGAAACAAGTGCAGCAGTTGCAACAGCAGCTAACAAAATACGACGCATATTTTATTCTCCATTCATATTTGGCATTTGCGAACGTATAATGCGCATGCGGTATCTTTTGTTCCCACTTCTTAGGAATTAATTTCTACTTCTCGCCGATTTTGGCTGCATCAGATTATCAATCCGCTCGGTAAGCCCGTCGATACGGTGTGCCACGCTTTCGATGGCCCGCATGATCTGGGACGTCTGTTCCTGCATGCCCGCCTTGGTGGCGAATGTCTCTGCCGCGCGCAGCTTGTAGTCGGAAAGCTCCTGCCGCGTCAGACTGGCAAGAGCGGTCGCAGCTTCGGCCTTTGCCGCGTTGCGCGTCTCAGCTTTCGCTATCTGGTTTTCGACGTATTTCCAAAGCCCAAACAGAAAGCCCATCAGCATCACGATAAAGCCGACAACGGCCATGATTTCAGCGCCGGTCATCCAATAATCCCCCTTGCTGCCACACCCAGCCACACGTAGGCCAGCCATACCTTTGCGTAGGCATACCGAGCGCTCACGGCCGCACCCCGCACAGCTTTTCCAATTTGGTGTTCTCTGCGAGGATCTGACGTTTCGTGCCGTCGGTCAGGCTGTCTTCAACACTCGGGCGGACAGGCCGCGCGACGTCGCAGTAGCTACCGGCTGTCACGCATCCACCGAGACAGAGCAGCGTCAACATTACCGCCGCCAAGCTTGCTGGTTTCATCTTCAATTTTCCTTGCTTTGTTGGCAGCCTTCAGTCGGTCGGCGGTAGCGGCAGACGAGTTGTCCGCCCTGCCCTTGAGGTAAGCGCCCGCCAGAATCGCAAGGGCCGCAGCGATTGCCACGGCCCAGCCTGTGATCTTGGAGCGGAGTGTTAGGAGCCAGGTCATGTTGGCACTCCCGTCAGCATGATGGACGCACTGCCGTCGCGTTCGCGGCGGATCAGATAGCCATCGCGTGTCTCGGTAATTCCCTGAGCGAATGTCAGCTTGGCGTCGCGCCATTCGCGTGTCTTGGCGCCGTACTGGACCTGCGCGGTATCAGCGCAGGTGTCGTATTCGACCACTACCGTTATCTTGCTCACACCGCCACCCTCTTCAGTTCGAGCCTGCCGCTCTTCCAAAGCCAGAAGCCCGCGCCTGCAGCGATCAGCAAAAGCGCGACCGTCGCGAATGCCCACGGGTTAGCCACAGCGCCGATGAGGCTGGTCGCCATCGTGCCCGCACCACCGGTCAGCATCACCTTCACAGCAGGGCTTTCGAGCAGAGGCACATCGTCAGGCTTGCCGTCTTCGGCAACGGCCGGCTTCATTTCGCGGGCAGCAATGAGGCTATCGAGGAAGTTGCGGTAGTAACCGGCAATGAGGCTGGCCTTATCGCTGCCGTTGACGATAGCGCGGGCGCCTACAGGGTCTTCCTTGCCGGCGCCGAAATAGTCAGCCAGCCTCTTGCCAGTGAACTTGCCGTTGATCATCCCGTCGAACAGGATGCGAATAGCCGTGGCCATCTCCAGCGCGGCGTCGGGGTTATCGCCAAGGCCGTACTTCTTATAGTTGTCTTTGCCGGTGATCTGGGCCAAGGCGCGACCACGGAACCGCCAGCCGTCGTTAGCGCCGGTATTGCCCATGCGACCGCCATAGACCTTATTGGCGAGTCCCTGCGGGTTTCGCACATAAGGCTGGGCGCTCTGCACAGTTGAGAACCGCGACGGCCACGTCTTACGGATCTGCGCAACAGTTGTGTAATTGAGGTTTTCCTCGATCGGCTGCATCTTTCCGCCGGTCTCATGGAATGCCGTCGCGAGCACGTAAGCCGTCTGCTCGTCAGGCAGGCCTCGGCGCTCAGCTTCGGCCAAAATGGCCGACGTGCCGTCGACCTGCGCCTGGCTCAAGCGCCCGCCAAAAGGCGCGCGCCTCGCATACGCGAAGAACGTTGTTTTGTTCATGGGGATGTCCTGTAATGGAGTTGGCAGCTCAATCAGTGCTATGCGAGCACGGTTCGTTCTGAGGCGTAATGCCAATTGATCGAACGGAAGCGCTTCCCGTTCGTTATTCCGATGCCGTTAATCTGATCATCGGAGGAATGGCTATGATTAGAAATGGTTTCGACATGCGCCGGGAAAGCAACATGACGTGGTGCGTCTATGACGTATTCAACGGCGAGATTGTCTCTATCGATGGCCACAAACAGTCCGGTCTCAGCGAGAGTGATGCCAAGGAGGCCGTCGATTTGCTGAACCGGAAGTATATCGAGCGCCACCAGGAATGCGGGTCTGGTCGACTGCCTTGAAGACATCACGGGATCATGCGCTTTGTTAGCGTAATTGAGCCACAAGCCAGTGTTCACCGGCGACGAGGCGCTGTACAAACCCACCGGTAATTGGCGGGCGATATGAACCACTGAATGTTGGATAGACAATGTACAAATCTGCAGCTTTGTCAGCACTGATAACCGTATTGGCCTCCTCTCTTCCTGTACATGCACAAAGCATAGAAATCGGCCCAAATGGCATCCGCTTATTAGAACCCGAAAGTGATCGCCCGCGGTATCGCGAGGGTATCAGCGAACGTCGTGCAGCGCGCATCGCTCAGAGAGAAGGTATGGACGAAATCGACAGCGTCTCACGTAGACGCAATGTCTACATCGTCCGCGGAGTGGATCGTTACGATGATGAAATGCGGGTAGTCATCGACCGGTATTCAGGCGAGGTATTGCAAGTTCGCTGACAAACAGCCCCGGCTAGTCCGGGGTTTTTTCTTGAGGACTCTTACGTCGATGGGTTGCCTGACGAACGAGCAAGGGGCATTACCGCCTGACCCCTTCCCCAAGACAAAGGTAGTTCAGCAAATGCTAGTAAGATGGTCCGGCTTCGGAATGGTATCGGTTTTTGTACTAATCGCAGGGATGCTGGGAGCGACTTTCCTGCTGCGGCCCTATTTCATGCAGAGCATGGCGCTTCATCCAGCCGCTTACGTCGCCAACGGTATCGGTCTAATCGTCGGCGCTGCTGCAAACCTTTTTCTGGTTGCAGTTTTCAGAAAGATTTCCGCCGAAACGTATCATAGCTTCATGGGCATCAGCATGATTGGTTGGTCAGTCATCGGCTTAGTCGGCGGGGCTGCGCTCGCGGCTTACGGCTGGACGCTTTAAGCGCCGCGCCAGTAGGCACGGTTTTGTCCATTGGTGGTTTCCTTATTTTGTGAGATGATCGATTAGCGCTGCTGAAGCCCCCGCTTCAATCATGCGCGGACCCCGGTGATCGCGACACGGCACCGGGGTTTTCTTTCGGCTACATACGGATTGTTTACAATCTAACTTCTAAATGTCGACTGGGCGCTTATCGTTGCTTTCAGCTAGATTTCCCAAGGCGCCTGCCCCGGTTAATGAAACCTTGCCGGGGCTTTCCATTTGAATGAACATTCTCGCTCCTCTTGGGTTAGCCCTTAAGGAGGTACCAATGGGCTCATTCATTTACGGTCACATCGAATGGATATTCTGGGCTTTCATGGCGCTAGCTGCTGCCATCGTTATAACAGTCTTCTTTTATTATGACGGGAACGGAAACCGACGTTGAAAAAACCGCACCGCATGCAGGGCGGATCGTCAGGTTTTCGGTATCGGTTAGGCAAGTGAGAGAAGCTCAGCCGCCCTTTCTTCTCCGAATAAATCCGTCGCCATCTGAACGAGCAGAGGCCAAAGCTCATGATCGGAGCGGAAGGTGCTTGCGGTCAGAAAGATTTGCCGGGTGCGGAACGGCTGAGTTGCCATCGCCGCGTTGACCTGTTCCGCCTCGGCATCAGTCATGCGCTCCCAGAGCGTGACGGCGGGTATGACCACAACCGACGGACTTTCAATGGCCTCCGGTGGCGGCGGAGTTGTAAGCGTGCCATCCGGTGTTTGCCACAACGCAATACGCCGTGCATCTGCCCATTGTTCGTCGGTAACAGGAACCGCATCCAATGGAATATCAGAGTTCCGGTTTCCGTCTTCGGTCGGCGGATAAGTCACCTCGTCATAATAGAAGAGCGGGAAACCTTCCGGGCCGAACTTGATGAATTTGTACTGCATGAATGCTCCTTAGATCAAAAAGCCCGTGGCGAAGTTTCTGAAGGCCTGCATCATCGGATTGCCTTGTACAGCGTCCAGAACGAGCTTGAACTGGACGGTTCCACCTGCGGCAAGCTGGAGTGCTGCGGAAAGGGTACCGGCGCGATAATACTGCTGCACACTCTGCGGGTTCATGGGATAAACCATTTCAGAATAGACGCTGCCATTGACGAATATCTGGACGATAAACTGCCCTCCGTATCCGTCCCCCATCGTCGTACCCATGGAAAAGAAATACATTCCGGCTTCGGGAGCCGTGAACGTTCCGCCACTCCAGCAATTGCCAACGTTCAGAGGAGATGCCGTGAAGCTGAGATTGGTCGTGCCGTTATAAACCAGCTGATTGGCAGCCAGATGGGCTTTGAAAACTGGTTTACCTGCGCTGATTGTTCCACGCATCGCGGGTACTGTCTGATCATCGAGAAGCGTTCGTGCAGCGGACGTCAATGGCGTGAGCGCCGCACTATCGTCAGCATTAAAATATGGCATCTGGTTTGCTGAGGCCGTGCCAGACAAGTTCATAAGTGCAGTCGCTGCGGCAGTGGTGTCGGATAACTGGATATCCGCGTTCGCGTCCGTTCGCAGGAACTTGTTAGCCGCAAGCGCGACCGCTTTAAGTGCTCCATCTGCATCCGTCTGCAATATCTGGCGCGCCGCCAACGTCAGCGCCGCCAGCTTGTCGAGACTGCCGTTCGGGTCTTGAACCAAATCGGCCAACTCGTATTCGCCAGTTGGCCCGCCTACAGGCACCTTGCCTTCCTCGACGCCCAGTTCTGCAATATTCGACAGGACGCCATTGCCGAGCAGTTCAATGAGCATCGTCGTCTGGGCGGTAACACGTGCACCATCCGGCAAATAACGAGCCCGATATGGCGCGTTTGTCAGGCTCGTGCCAGTCCATGGTTCGGTCAGGGTCAGCGAAGTATTGCTATCGACGCTGGCGATGATTGCCGTCAGGTTCTGGATTTGCAGCGTATCGCCGGCGCGGAAAGCCGCTGTCGCGAACATTGTCCCGGTGCCGGTGACGGTCGTTGAGCCATTGGCGAGCGTTATCGTCCCGGTCACATAATCGGGCAAAACAGCCATGAGTTATCTCCCCGCGCAGTGAACGCGGTTTCTTTCGGTTGGAGTTTGTAGAAGGTCAGCGCTTCCAGACGAGCGCCCGGATAGTCCCGGAGAACGCGCTTACGATGGGAATACCGGTGCCCGCATAGCGGAGTTCGTAATTATTGTTCCCGCTGACCGCGCTCGTGTCGATCATGGTGATGTAGTCTGAGAATGTCGCGCCATTGGACGAAGGCGATTGCGCCGAGGCCACCGTTACCCCAGTTGTGACATTGATCAGACTGATGGTGACAGACGAGTTTGACGAGCTTGTCCACGTGATCGACCAGCCGAAAGTGATCAGACAGGTATTCCCCTGCGGATTGATCGTCAGAAGACTACAGGCCGGGGTGTTCTGATTGCCGGGGTTGGGTGATGATCCAGAAGCATTGAAGACTTGTGTCACAGACCCAAAGTCCAGATTGCTGGTTTTCACCTGCAAGTTGCCAATCTTCGCGGAAGTGATTGTAGCATCCCCGATTTGGGCAGTGCCGATCTGGACATTGACGATCTTCGCCCAATCCATGACGAAGCCTTCGCCGTACATAACGTTGTTCTGGATGACGAATGGCTTGAAGAACTCGGTGCCGTTCGAGAACACGATCTGTTCCGCTATCAGGGCAATACGCGCCTGGGTGCTGGTCACATCAAGGAAGAGGCCTGCGCTCTTGTAGCTGTCGGTTGTTCCACCGCGGACTTCCATGCCAATGCGGGAGTTCCAGCCGCTCGGTGCCACATAAGTCCCCATACGGAATGTCGCGTTCGCAGACACTTCACCGATATTGGACGATAGCTGAGTGATAAGGTTGGCTTGCGCCGCCACATCATCCTCGACGCCATCAACGCGGACTTGCAGCAACTGAATAATGCTTGCCCCGGTATTGTCCCAGAGCTGGGCATTGATCCGGGTCAGCTGCTGGCCAATGGCACTATTCGGACCCGTGGCAACGATGATATCCTCCTGCCACATCGCCTGCGCATTGCCAAAGGTGCTCGATAGCTGGCGGGTCAAACGCTGGATGTCCGAATAGTTGCTGTTGTGATTATCCGCCGTCAGGGTAGCAAGTTCTTCAGCCTGCCGGATCAATTCGCGAACCTGCGGCCCGATCCAGCCGAGATAACCCTTCAGGTCATCGGCCAGTCCCTCATAATCGATAGGGTTCTGGTCGCCCTGCGCGTTCAGGGTGCGGAACGGTTTTGCCGCCGACCAAGCCACAGACCGTCCATTATCAACACGCAAGCGCGTGCGCACAAACCAATCTGTGAGCGAAGTCAGGCCTTCGACCAGAAGAACATTCACAACATCCCAGGTGACGAACCGTTTGAACACCTGGCTTGGATCGTTTGCGGGCCAGTATTCGATATCAACACCGACGACCGAGATATCATCAATCGTATCCCAGAGCAGCCGCGCACCCGGCAACTCTCCGGCGCCGTCTGCCTTAACGATTGTCGGGATAACATCGAAGTTCTGCACCTCGGCCAGATACTGCGGTGGTGGAACCACGATAATGACAGGCGGATCAGTTTCGTAAGCCGTCGGGTCAAAAACGCCGTTGCTGATCTGTTGCAGCGCAATCGAAATATCACGAGCGCCGTCGGTATTGATCCCGCCAAGCTGCCGCGTCAGAACCTGATATGTGCGGTCTCCATACTTGGCACTGTTCCAGCGAACCCACCGGCCTTCCTTGATCGTATCGAGGAATTTCGGGTGAACGACGATTTCAGCCGATGCCTGATAACGAGCGCCACGAATGGCGATATCGGCCAGCCTGTCTACCTGCCGCACATCGGTTACGGCAGCGTAAGGAATGGCACTGGCTAGCGTTTCCCGATCTTCAGCCAGCGCCCCTTCATCGATACGGGTTGCCGCGTCCTTGGTTTCGTAGAAGTCATCCGGCGAGACATAAGAGGCCGCAACGGTATTGATGAGTTCGGTACGCTTGCGCTTGGCACTGAACCGCAACGGTGCACCGCGCTTGATATCGTCGTCGGTGATGGTTGCAACGATGGCCTGCGGAGCGCCAGCAATCGGAAATTCGCCGTCAACACGCTCCACCCACGAGCCGCACATGGCTTCAAGGATCGGCGTCAGGTTCGCGTCGTGATTTGCGCCGGGGCCGTCCTTAGCAATCGCGTGAGCACGATAACGCTTCGAACCGTCCGACATGACTTCGTCGCAGATGTTCGCCGCCTGGGTATACTCCGCCAATGGCAACCGGCTGGCACGAACGGCCTTGCCGACCATGCGCTGCGAGCCGTTGAAAAAACCGCGCTCCAGATTGTAGATCTGTACGACCGGATTATCGGAATATTCCCACGTGCTCTGATCGTCCCAGCGATGCGCGCCTGATCCGCCCATCGTGCTGTCTTTGCGCCAGTCGTAAAGCGGCGCACCGACGACTTCGAACAACAGCTTTGCCGGTGAAGTCAGGCCGTCGCCGTTCTTGCGAAGCTCGGAAAACGCGACGGCATAGGCAACGCCTGCACCACGATGGTTTGCAGTCCACCGGCCAGCCGGGCGCGCATTGTTGATCAGCGTCGGCTCTGCCTGCTGATCCATCGTGCCGTAGAAAAACTTGACGCGGACATTATCGTGATCGTCGCCGCTTGTTCCTTCATTCGGCACAAGCCAGTAGCCGTTGGCGTCCTGCTGGCTCAAGATGCGCCATTGGCCATTGTATCGAACACGCGGAACAGCCGTGATGCGGAAGCTCGACAGAACGAACACGTCCTGTATCAGACGCCCACCCGACCCGTAGCTGTTGCGGTAAATGTGATGGCCTTCAGTCGCGCAGGTACCGAGAATGACCGAGCGCGGGATATTGGCGCCGTACTGGGTTTCAAGTTCCGATGCGCGGCTCTGGGTCTTCGGAGGAAAAAGCGCATTGACCGCATATTTGAGTGCAATGCCAAAGGCGGTCTGCGCGATACCGGCGAGGATCGGGCTTGCAGCAGCCCATGCCGCCACGCTCGACACAAGACCGCCAATCGCGGTGAAGATAGGCGCTAAAAATGGCATGCGACAGCCTCTATCGGGCGCAACAAAAAAGGCCCGCCGCTGGCAGACCTTCAAAAGCGCAAATTGTCGAAGTGGTTACAGGCCGACCTTGTAGGCCTGCTCGATGTCGGTCACGGACAAGAACGCGAGCCCATGCGGCTGTTTCACGGCGAAGCCGGAGCCGCAAATGTACCCGGCCACGTATTCGTCATTGATGCGGATAACGCCCACATCGCCACGGCGGGCAGAGAGCCGATTGACCGGCTCAAGCTGGAGATAGGTTTCGAATACGTCCTTGACGTTCTCACAGCCATTGGCGCGCATCTTCCGGGCTGCCCCGGCTTCGGTCTTGTACTTGCCACGAAACTCCGCAAGCGGGTCTTCGCCGGTTACGGCCTTGATGGCATCGGCGGCAGTCATGAGGCAGTCCGAAACGCCCCATTCCGGCGCGATCGATACATGAGCCGTCGCAAGGTCTTCCAACGCCCGATCCCAGCCGGGAACCCTAGCCGAATTTGATTTTGAAGAACTCATTCTTGATCCTAGCGGCGTATTCGAAAAGCATGTCACCGGGCGACACAAGCTGCTGGTCCTCATGCGAGGCGTAGCGGTAGCCCTCGCGGAAGTTGTCGACCGCGCCCGTTTCAATGTGGCCTTCTAACCAGACCTCATCGCTTTCTTCGCGGTGGTCGATGTAATCGACATAGCCGTACCAGGTCGGCTCGGCATGAAGGAAAGCGTTGTTGTCTGGGTCGAAATAAAAGTCGTAGAACGTGACAGGTCGATTTTTATAATCTTCTTGCTCGATCAATCCGAGCTTATCCGGCGTCAGGCCGAAATCGGCGGCAGCGGGCAGGCGCATGGTGACTGGCTGGGCCGCAGTGCCGAGCGCATACATCGGCTCATCAATGTCGATGATGGTGTTGCCGTGATAGGTCAGGCCGCCATAGTCGACGCTGCCCTTACCAGAAAAAAATCCGTAGATACCGGTGCCGAACTCGAACTTCACGGCAGAGGCGATCTTGCCCCTGCCCTCGTTGAGCAGTTGCTGTAGACGTGCGGGAAAGGCCATGAGTTACCGTCAAACCAATGAAAGGGTGGATTCAACCGCGCCCAACTGATAACTGGCCGGCATGATTAGAAGCGTTTGCATGTTGATTGTCGGTTTTGGCGCCTTGATCCAAGGCGTTCTTCGCCTTGGAAACCCTGCCCAGGCAGTAGAAAAAACGGGCTGGTTATATCAGCAGTTCGGAGACCAAGGCGTGGCTATCGGCATGATCGCCATGGGTGCCGTCGCGTTGGCCATCGGGGCCATTATGTTCAACAACACCTGGATTCGTGCTATTCGCGCTCGGCGACAGCGGTGATCTGCCTATCTCGGCACCTCAATGAGCTGAAAAGACGCATCGGGAAACTTGCCTTCGCCAATTTCCCATGTCCGCGGCATGAGCCGCATATTCATAACAGGGTCTTTGAATCGCACCGTCGCGCCGACAGTGATGTATGACGGCAGAAAGGGCTCAACTTTCACCTGCACGCTCGTGCTAGCCGCTGTGGCGTCGGCAACGATGCGGGCGATAAAGTTGTAGTCGCCAATCGTGAAGCCCACCAAGTCGCCGTTCGTCAGCTTCAACCCCACTGCGGCCCCGTTTAACGTAAGTGTATTGCCGTTGATCGCGCCCAGTGAAGCCGTACCGCCAATCGCCGGGTTGCTTGCGTCGCCCCAGTAGGCTTGAGGAATGCAAACATGCTTGGGGGTATAGTGCACCGTCACCTGACCGCCGCGGCACCGATCGATGAAGGCCTCGAGCCTCTGGCGCTGCGCGTTCGTCATCGCTTTTATTTTCGCCGTCCACGTCCAGAACGGGTCGCCATTTTCAATCGCCGATATCGCCCGATCCCCATACTGAGACATAGAGACCGGGCGATTCAGCACCGGGAAAGTTGGCTGATAACGAAGGCCGACAGGAAGAAGTTCAGCCATTACTTTACCATCCCTCTTGAATTTACCTGCCGCAGATCGCGCGCGGTCCGGACGGCACCCGACTTATCGTAGGAAGCCAGCCCCTGCTTGACGTTGCGCTGCGAGATGCGTTCGACCTCGGCCTGCCAGTTGCCGTCGCGATCCACAAAGACACGAACATCGGCAATGCCGGCTTGGGCCTGCTGCGACGCAGCAGATGAGCGCAGGATCGGCATGGATGGCGCGCGTAAAGGTGAGCCGCCGTCCTTCAATCCGATAACACGCCCGCTGTTGATGGCTTCCAGCAAAGCACGGTTGCGCTTTGTCGCGGCCGCATTAACGACGAATTCCTCGTCGCTCAGCATCGCCGGGATTTTGTCGCCACGTGGCCCGCCAGGACCGCGAACAATGCCACCGCCTGCGCGCTTTACCGGACCACCGTTTTTACGGAAGATGCCACCCAGTACACCGAATAAATCGAAGCCGCCTTTGTCCGTATCGAAGATATTCGCAAGGCCGATATCGATTAGCTTTTGTGCAATGCGGCCAAGAGCGTTCGCGAAAATCTCAGCTGACTTTGCGCCGTTTAGAAAGTCATCAGCAATCCCGCTAACTAGATCCTTCTGGAAGGCCGCCATATCTTCAGCGGTTTCCTTGATCCGGTTCTGCGCCTCCGCAAGCTTATTAGCCTCTGCGCTAGCTAATGCCCACTGGTCTGCAGTCTGGGCAATCTGCGCCCGCAGTTCGGGCGTTAGCGCCACGCCCGCCTTTTGCGCCGCATTGAGCAGTTCCTGCTCAGTACGCGCCTTCTCCATGGCATAGCCATAGTCGTTGATCAGCGGGTTGATCTGGCGCTGTGCTTCGGTCTCTGCGACAAGGGCGGCTGTGCGGTCGGCGATACGTTGAATGTCGCTGTCGAAACGCTCGGCGGGAGTTTTCTTCGTTCGACCCTTTTTCTTATCGTCTGGTGTCGTTGCGATACCGCCGCCGTAGCCCGATGGGGTTGAGGCGAGGATTTCTTGAGCTCGTTTATGCTGTTTTTCTAACCTATAAGCAGCATCATCCGCAGCCTGAGCTTCCTTTTTAGCGACCGCGGCCCAGGATTCTAGCGGCGAAAATTCCAGCCCCCATTCACGAAGGGCCTGCATTTTAATAAGCAATTTGTCAAATGCGGCATCTGCCGTAGTAGCGGTTGCTCGCGCTGTCTCAAGTTGCAGGCTGATCTGCTTTACCAGCTCAGCTTGATATGCCTTCGACGCCGAAGCCGCACTTTTCAGCGCCTCCTCGTTCGAGTTTATCGCAGAACTAAACGCCTTCGCCGCCCGGTCGCCCGACGACATGTTGTTATAGAGCAAATAAACCGCTCCGGCCGCGGCACCGGCCAGAAGCCCTATCGGGCCGAGAGACGCGCTGAACGCAGCAACAACACTGGTTCCGGTGCGCAGCGCGGTCAGAAAAGAACCGAGTGCGACGACAGCCTGACCAACCCCGACAACGACGCCAGCAATCGCCCGTCCAGTGAAGGCGGTAATCAGTACCGTTGCAAACGCTGCAACGACGTCGGCAATTTCTTTGAAGTTGTCAGCAACATACTGCAGCGCGTGAACCAACTGCGCACTTGCGCCCGCCGATTTGTCGGCGTTGCCGATATAGGCCGTGAATTCATTGTTGAGCTGAGTGAAGGCGTCTGCAATTGTCGCGTTCGTTGCCTTGAACTGCGCTTCAATTGGCTTCTGCGCGTTCAGAATGGCCTTGAATACACGATCGGAAGTAAGTTTTCCCTCTTCACCTAGCTTCTTAAGCCCGGCGATAGAAACCTTAAATTCGTCAGCGATTGCCTTCGCAATGACTGGCGCGTTTTCACGCAATGACCGGAGTTCGTCACCCTGCAGCACGCCCGAGCCTAGTGCCTGACCAAGCTGGATAAGCGAGGCTTGTTGTTCTTGTGCTGACGCGCCGCCGGCCTTCATCGCCTTGGCGACTAGATTTGTGGCGAGCGCGATCTCTTCTTCTGACTTAGCAACTCCAGACGCAGATCTGATCAGACGAGCATAAAGCTCTGTATACGTCTCCAGACTGGTGCGTGCTTCATTCGCCCCGTCCTTCAAATCATTCAACGACCAAGCACCAACACCCGCTGCGGTCGCGGACGCACGAATGAGGTTTCCCGCCTGTGTCCACGCGTCCGCATACTGCATCAACTCGCGCGTACCCAAAGCTGCAGTAATGCCGGTTAGGGGAGCGGCGAGATCTCGCATCGTACCCTTGCCGATATTGCCAAGCGCCGCATTTATGCGCTGCACGCTTGCGTTTGCTGACTTCTCCATCTGGCCCAACTGGCGCGTGAATTGCCCACGCTGCCGATTGATCGCGTTCTCTAGCTTCTTGAAATCGGCTGAAAATTGGACGACAAGAGATTCAAGGTTAGTGGCCATGGTGGGGAGGCTCCATGAGAGTATGTTTTTTGGTGATTGCTGCCGCCGTTATGGCAATTCCCGCGCAGGCTAATGAGCAGAACGATGCGTTCGCGCGGGCCGCTCTGGAGTGCTGGAACCCGCCTGCTTCTTTGAAATTGGCAAGCAAGATTGTTCTCTCTGTCGAACTGGATAAAGATGGGGATTTGTCGGATGTGACTGCCAAAGAGTTCCCGAAAGACGGGATTGGAAAGGCTGGCGTGGAATCGCTCAACCGGGCCTTACAACGATGTGCGCCGTACAAGTTGCCGGGCGGCACATATACTTTGACCATCGATCCGAAGGCCAAAGGCGCAAAGTCGCTGAATCCGTTTAAGTAGATTTGCGGCGTCACTTTACCAATCATGCCGACACGAGCCATACTCCTTTGCGAGGAGGAATATCTATGAAAGCGATAACTACAGTTTGCGTAGCAATGTTGGCTTTGTCCGGTTGCGCCAGCAATCAGGCATCGGACACGGCGAACAAAGAACTAAGATGCCAACAACTGCTTAGCCGGGCCAACTATGCTGGAATACTGGAAGCTGAACGCGCTCAGGCGCAGGCTGAAGCGACACAGTTGGGTTGCTACTAGAAAGCAACCCTACCCCTCGCTCACCCACTCCCAAAGCTCGTCTTTTTCCGCCTGGCTCAGCCCGCCATCGTCGGTCGAGTTGGCTTTGACGTAACCATCGACGGCAGCCATGAACTGCCACATGGACATTTGCCTTACTTCTTGCGGGGTAAAGCCGAGCGCCGCGCCGTTGCCGTAGACCGCGGCAAATCTGACTTTTCCGTTGGGGAGACTGTCAAGCTGTTCTCCGTCCGATTTGCCGCGGCTTGCTCCCCCACGGGCTCCTCCGGAACGCCTTGAATGCCAGCCTGCAGGATGATGGTCGCGAAGACGATATTCTCGGCAGGCGGGCGCTTTTCGATGTAGGTTCGCACGAGTTTCGTGGCGGCAGTCGGTTCCAAGCCTCCACCAATCAGACCCTGCCGGATAACATGAGCAATATCGCCGACGCGGCACTGTTTGGTGAATAACCGCTCCAGAATGACCCAGGGGCCGGCGTCGCAAGCCTCCTGCAAGGCTTCCAATTCACCCCAACCTAGGCGAAAGGTATAAGTACCATCCGCCCAGTCGAGTTCAACTTTCGCGTCCCTGCTCATTACGGGGCCGTCGCCGCCGAAGTGCGGACCATCTCGCCGTCGGACTGCAGCGAAACGTTGTTCGTCGCGCGCTCTCCATTGTTGGCGCCGATTTCAAGGTTTTCGACGTGCATCTTGCCGGTATACGTGTAGGTCTTGGCTGGGAAAACAATCTCAACCTGTACCGGTACAGAATCGATGCTCTCCCAAGCATCCAGCCACGTTTCCACGGATTCGGAAGCCAAGACACCCTCGCCGCTGATACTCATTGAGAGCGATGCGGCGTCACGACCGATCCAGTCGACCTTGTCGGGGTCTTCACAATCGGGAATTGAAACTTCATTGAGGTTTTTCGAAAGTGTGATCGACTTCTGCGTGAAGCCGCACGGCGCAGTGTAAACAATCGGCGATGCGTCATTGCCGATCTTAACGCGGACCTTGCCGCCTTTGATCGTCGTAGCTTGAGCCATTGCGGCCTCCATACGAAAAAGACCACCCAGAAGGCGGTCTATAGATAGATTTTTGGGGTGGTCGGCGTGGAGGCCCTAGGGCTGCTCGATGATCGCCGTGTAACGGATCGACGCATGATTGATCGCGCCGTCCTGTATGTAGTCAGTTCGCCAGTAGTCGAATGTCACGAGGGCATTAGATGCCAAAGCAGGCTCCCACCCTCGTGTTGCGAGACGCACTGCGTTTGCGATGTCGCGCATCTGCTTTTTGGCTGGCTCAATCGACCAGACATCCAGTTGGAAAATGATATCGTCAGCGAAAATGCAGTCGGCGTTTGCCTGCTGAGCGCTCGACGCGCCGATGCTGACATACGGAAAGATCGAGGGTGAGACTTGCCCTTGGTCATTCGTCGGCGGGTTATCGTAGCTGCGCTGACCAATCAGCGAGACAAGCGCGGGAAAGCTGCGCAATCGCTGAATAATTGCGCCCTGAAGTTCTAAAACCGGGTCCATTAGCGGTCCGCCGCGATCTGTTTGGCTGCCTTGGTGATTGCGCGCGACACTCGGGACCGTGCACTTCGCCGCTTAGCTCGCCATGAGACGTAAAAGAAGGGTTGCGCCTTTGACCCAGGGTTGAATGTTCCGGGGAACATGCCGCCGTTCACGTGTGGCGCGCTGCCGAATTCGACCAGATGCGCGTACCGGACCCTTGAATTGCCGGCGTAAATCGTGATTGTCAGCTTGCCGTCATTCGACTTAACACTGCCAATGCGCTGGCTGTACTTGGGCGCTTGGCCCCACGTCCACCCAATGCTTTCCATCAATTCACCGTCATCGACGGGAACCAAGTTTTGCATCATGTTGACGATGTCCTGCGCGCCTTGCTCCATAGCGGCTTTGACAAGTGTTTCAGCAACTTCCGGGAATTTCTTGAGCTTTATCTGCAGGCGGTCCAGACCTTTTATCTTAACCGCCATCACGTTTCCTCGCCTTCAATCGCTAGCATCTCAACGTACTGCCCGCGCTCGTCGGGATTTACAACCGTCTTGATACCGAAAACCCGGTTCGGCTTGTCCCCTGTCTTCCACGCCCGTGCGTCGTATGCCCGCCACGATGCCGTTATCTGCCTTGCCGCGGTGCTGCCGCGGATGGTCAGATTGTACGGCTGCATGGACTGCATTCGTGCGGCCATGACGCTTTCGGAATTGCTGCCGTATCGCGGTTCCAGCCTTCCGGGCACGGTAAACTGGTCAACCCATTCGCCGCGTGTTCCGCCGAAACCGTCATCCACTTCCTGCCTGACCTGAAATGTCAAACGGCAGTTCAGGCTGCCGGCGCCTGCGCGCTTCGCCATGCTTCGGCCTCGTCTTTCGTAGGGGTTGGAAGTCGCTCGGCTTTGCCAGCGGCAACAGCGCGATTAGCGCAAGGTGTGGTCACTAGCCCGACGTAGCCCGCCGGGTAGCGGATCGTTACCGCAGGCTTTGGAATGAAGTCGTAGGTGGCTGTGAAGTGGAGCCAGGGCATTGATTACTCCGTAAGAAAAGGGCGCCGTAGCGCCCTAAAATCAGTACCCTCTTCTGATGTAATACCCACCGCGATAGTGGTGACGATGGTGATTACGCCAGCCGTCATGTCGGTAATAGCGGTGTGAATGCCACCGTGGCCCACGGTAATGGCGGTGGTGCGAGCGCCAATGATGGCGCTTATAGTAATGCCGCTTCTTCCAGTGTTTCCGCGAATGATGTCCACGATGATCCCGGACCTGCTCAACATTGGAGCTAATGTCCGGCTTTGCAACGTTGATTGTTGGTGCAGCTTGCGCAGCACCTGCCCCGATCAGCAGCCCGACGCCCAGAACCCCAGCAATAAGTCCCTTAACAAGCTTCATTCTGCATACTCCTTTCAAGACGCATCCTGAAGGATTATGCATGAACTTGCGATGAACGGCACTACACCCTCAACAGCCTGTACGGATCAAGCAGCCAGCGCGCCGACCGGTTTTCGAACAGCTCGGCAGTCGATTGTCGCTCGCGGTTTTCGTAAAGATCGCCAGCAATAAGCAGCACGGCCGCATCCACTTCGGCTTCAGCCCCTGTCGGCACCGTGTCGCGGTTCATATATCGCAGAGCCGACCCTTGAGCGGCGGACAAATAACCTTCAAGCTCTGCATCCTCATCATCGAATTGAATTCGAAGATGCCGCTTCAGTCGGTCAAGATCCACCGCCACGTTCAAAGCCCTTCCGCTTGGCAGGCTCATCTGCGACGCAACCCAGCGTTCGAGCCACCTCAGCCATGCGACCCTTCACAGTTTCGCCAACTTCGAACTGGCGGGGATAAACCTCACCTTCAGACACCGCCCTGAATGCCTTTGAAACACGCACTTCCATCAGCGCCTCCTATATGAAGGGCGCCCGGAGGCGCCCTGTTATGTATTGGTTAAGGCGTCGGTGCCGTTGCGATCTTATGGTAACGCAGGGCCGTCGGATCAGTCACGCCGCCGCCAACGCGCTTCGTGGTGTAGAACTGCACGAAAGGCTTGTTGGTGTACGGATCGCGAAGGATGCGAATACCCATGCGGTCAACCACCAGATAGCCGCGCTGGAAATCACCGAAGACAACCGGGATGGCGTCAGCGGCGATGTCCGGCATTGCAGCAAGCTCGCTGACCGGGAAGCCAAGGACCGTTGCTGGCTGGCCCAGAACCAGACCCGGCTGCCAGATGTAATTGCCCTGACCGTCCTTCAGCTTACGGATAGCGCCCTGCGTCTTGCGGTTCATTGCAAAACGCGCATTCGGGGTGCGCTCGCTAGGCAGGTCATAGACCAGATCAATAAGGCCATCGGTCGTGAGACCAGCTGCGTCACCGCTATTCACCGTCGGGATTGCGCCCCACGGGTGCGAATTCGCCGCCGTATAGGTCAGCAGACCCTTGGGCTTGTCGGTGCCATTTCCGGAAACGAACGCAATGCCTTCCTGATAGGCGAACTCGGTCTCGACTTCACCGGCAAGCCAGTTTTCGAGATTGATTTCGGAATCGTCCAGCAGGCGCTGCGTTGCCGCAGGATTCGCGTAGATTTCGCCGGTGTTGAACTTCACCTCGGCGAACTTTGCAGCCGGGGTTTCAGGACGCTCAGCGGCTTCACCTACCCAGCCCGAAGCCGTAGCGCGGTCGTTGTAGAGCTTGGAGAAGCCATTACCAGAAATCTGAATGACCGAAGCGATACCGCGCATCGGAGAAACGATCTTCAGCTTGTCGGTGATGGTGCGGTCCCATTCGGTCGGCGCCGTATAGCCGCCATCTTCTGGAACGGCGACGCTCATCGCGGCCTGTGGGTTGGCCTGAATGAATGCGTCGATGCTTGCCTCATCGCCTTTGCGGAAGAAGCGGTCAAACGCCTTGGTGTATTCGGCGTTCTTGATGTCGCGAGCCGGGTGCGACGCACCTGCCGTCTGCAAAGCAGCGAGCTTCTGGGCCTGCTCGTCGAGAGCCGCCTGAAGATCGCTGACAGTGGCATTGATGCGATCAACCTTTTCGGTTCGAACGACATCTTCCGTGCCCTTCTTTACGTCATTGAGCGCAGCGCTGTGTTCTGCCTTGAACGCTTCAAATGCGCGGCCCTGCTCTTCGATAAGAGCTTTAATTTCGGTAGCGTCCATTCGGACTACCTCCTGAGAATTGATAAATTGCTGGAAAGTGCCGCACGAATGGCGGCTTCGCTTGTCGTGTCCTCGCCAGCATCGCGCTTGGCGTTCTCGGCGGCATCACGCTCGCCTCGAATTTCATGGAGAAGTTGAGTACGCGAGCGCCGCGTCTCACCTGCTGCAGCTAGCGCCCGGTCAATCCGGCGCATTGCTGCGATATGTGCGGGAAGTTCAGCTTTTGCGTCGGGCTTGCCGATTCCAGCGCCCTTCTCGTCCGCAAATCCCTTTTCAATGGCCTCGTCGGCAGATAGCCAAGTGCCGTCCGACGCCTTTGACGGGCCATCCAATAGAGAAAGTACGACGTCTTGCGCCAGTCCGGTTCGGGCGGCGTAAATATCCGCCATTGAACTATCGAAGGACTGAAACAGTGTCGCAGCGTCGGTAAAATCGTGCGTATTGCCGACAGCAAGGCCCCAGGCTCGGTGGATCATCATCATCGAACCGGTAGACATGATCACCCTGTCGCCAGCCATCGCGATGATTGATGCCGCAGACGCCGCATAACCCATCACATTGACAGTGACCTCGCCGGGATGGCTTGCGAGGAGATTGTAAATCGCCAATCCCTCGAACATGTCGCCGCCCGGCGAATTCACGTTCACGGTGACCGGGTTTTTCCCGATAGATCGAAGCGCGGCGGCGGCTCGCTTGGCCGTAAACCCGCCCCCGCTCCAATAATCTTCACCGATCACGTCAAAGATCGAAATAGTGTTCGGATCGTCTGCTTCTGCCGCTTGGGGAGCACTCTCCCACCGCTCCAAGGCGGAGAGAGGCACATCCCACTGATACGACTTAGGTCGCGCAACGGCTGCAACCGGCGTTCTGTTAAGGCTCATTACGCGTTCCTGAAGGAGGGCGGCCAGTTTCTGGCTGCGTCATTGGATTTTTGAGGCTGTCCGCGTCTGGATCGTCGCTCTGGCTCAAGCCCACATAATCGCGGGCTTCATTCTGTGACATCCACGGTCTAGATCCACCGGAACCCAAGGCTTTCGCGAGGAATTCGGCCTGATCTTTAATCGAACCGCGCAGCAATTCGCGCTCATCGAAGTCAGCCTGATACGATCGACGCTCTTCTCGGGTCAGCAGGCACCGAGAAACCGCCTGTTCCCAAGCGGTGAACCACGGCGCCAGTCCATAACGAACGAAAAGCTGGCCAAGGGTTTCAATACCGCTGCCCCAAGACGTGTCGTCCATCATCAACAGAGGTCGCGGCACTCCAAAAGCACGTGCAACTTCCTCAATTTGATGATTTCTTGTCTCGATCTGCTGGCTATCTCTTGCCGTCTGAGAAAACGGCTCGGCCTTCATGCCTTCTTCCAAGATCAGCCATTTGTGCGCGTTCTCCGCGCCAGAGAACTTTTCTTTGAGACTGGTGTCGAGGTTTTCGAACTCCGGGTCACCGAGTTTACCTGGGTGCGTGAGCGCGCCGCCGACCATCGTACCGTTCTTAAATAGGCGAGCCGCGGCTTTTTCGGTCTGCATGGCTAGGCCGATGGCCTCTTTTGCCTGTTGGACGCGAGAAAGTCCGACAACGCCATCGTCCGTCATATCGCGGAGATGGAAAACCTCCGACTGGGGCAGCTCGACATATCGACCACCCTTCAAGACGACTTTGTAGATGACGGTCAGGTCGTCTTTCTGCTCGACGGTGACATTGGTTGGGTGCAGGGGCTGCAAAGCCACCACACGTTTGCCGTTTCGAACAATACGAGCGAAAGCATTGCCGTAGGTCAGTGCATGTGACTGCAGCTGCCGACGGAATTCATACGCCGTCTGCCAGTTATTCGGTTGCGTAAGAAGTACATCAAACAGAGAATGATCATCGGCTGGGTGAAGTCGCCCCTTCCCGTCCTTGTGCATTAGGTAGAAAGGCAGCATCCCGATACTGCCCGAGATGAGGTCGACACAGCGAAAAACTGTTGTGTTGAACAGAGCAGCCTTGGGCGTCACCGCCATGCCGCTCGCGGTTTCTGCACCGCCACCAAGAAAGGCGGCTAGCCTTGGATCATCCAAGCCGTCGAAATATTGCCAGTCAGCTCGCGGCGCTCGTTTCGGCGCGACCGAAGGCGCTGCCTCCGGTTTGGACCGGAACAGGTCTAAAATACCCATATCTTTCCTTGTTCCGATTAGCCGGCCATTCGGATGCCGCGTTTCTTGTAGACGGACTCTTTCGGCATAACCGCGCCGTCCATCGCCACACCAACCGCCATTGCCAAAGCGACAGCAGCGTCGATGCGCACTGACGCCTTCGTCTTCACGAACCATCGGTTGTCTTGCGGGTCATGATCGAAGGTGGCGCCCATCAGGGCGGTCATAAGTACCGGATTGCGCCGCATGCGAATGCGACCGTCGATAATCATGTCTTCGAGTGCCAGAACCGATCCCGGCATCCACAAGCCTTGCGGCGGCGGTAAGCCAGCAGCTTTCGCCGCTTCTACCTTTGCTGGCTCGGGACGTGCCCGAACCTTACCGCCCTGCGGGTGTGCGACATGTTCAATGTCCAACCCGAGCGCTTCGACTTCCTCGCGGAACTTGTCGTAGGCATATCGGTCGTAGGCGATGGCCTTGATATCGAACGCTTGATCGAGTTGCTGGACCCGAGAGGCTACGAAGTCATATCGAATTCGCTTGCCGGGCGGGGCATTCAACCAGCCCTGCTTTACCCAAAGCGCATATGGCGCCTTGTCAGCCTGTTCTCGCGCTTCCAGCGTATCGGCTGGCGTCCAAGCCTCAACCCACGCATCAAACGTCGGCAGATTGACGGTAGATCCATCCTCGCGCTCCATTTCCTTGAATCCAGTAGGCACGACGCATGCAAGCACGGTCATGTCCTTGCTACCGGACAGGTCTACGCCCATGAAAACGGGTTTGTCAGCGTGTTCGACTTCAGGATCGAAATCGTCCATTACGCTTTCGACGGTCTCGCGTGGCATCCATGCCTTGTCGGCATCGGTCCAGCAGCAGAAATGCAGGCGCAGAATGCCGTTCAGCTTGCCCGGCATTTGCTTTGCCTGCGCGACAACACCGGCCAGATATTCCTGTGTCAGGATAACGCCGAGAAGCGGGTTAGCCTTCTTCCAGCAGGTTTCGTCCTTGAGCGGATCGTCGCCCTTGTCCAGCGCGCAGACATAGGAAAATGTCGTGTCGTCGATCACCTCGCCGACATAGGTAAAATCCTCATCCGGCGTCTGTGTCCCTGCTGCAACCTTGACCGCATGCTCGTGCTCTTCCCAGCAAATGCTGTTTCGGTCGCTGCCCGAGTTCGTAATCATCAGCAGCAGCGGCTGACGACGAAACTTAAAGCCGCGCTCAAGCATTTCCATCGTCGAGCGGTCGGGATGCTCATGCACCTCGTCGCAGAGCGCAAAATGCGGTCGCGGACCAGAGCCAGACTTGCCGGAATCCTTCGAGATCGGGCGAAAGAAAGATTGCGACTTGTGATGCGCAATGTTGAACTCGCGCCCGATACCGCCGCTGAACTTCAACCGTTCGACCAGTGCCGGAGCGGCGCGAACCATTTTAACGGCATCCTGGAAGAGAATTCCCGCCTGCTCCTTCTTGGCAGCCGCAGCATAAATCTGCGCGCCAGCCTCCTTGTCCGCGATCAGACCGTATAGACCGACACCGCCAGCAAACGGCGACTTACCGTTGCCCTTGCCTTCCTCGATGTAGGCGCGACGAAAGCGCCGCGAACCGTCGGCCCGTTTCCAACCGAAGAGCGAACCAAGCTTGAAAGCCTGCGAGGCATGCAACTTGAACGGCTTGCCTTCAAACTGGCCTTCAGAAAGCTTCAGCCGCCCTTCGAAGAACCGAAACACGCGATCAGCAGCATCGTCGTCCCAGTACAGCCCGCGCTCGTGCCCGTGTTCGAGATCGTCGAAATGGCGGCGACAAGCATTGCGAACGTGAGGGCCAGCAACTTCTCTGCCATCAATGACAGATCGCGCATAAGCGCTCACACGCTCAAGCGCAGGTCTATCAGTCAAGCAGATCATCCTTTTCTTCGCCCTCGTCGGGCGTTGCCACCTTCGAGGCATCGGCAGGCGTAGCGCCCATCTGGCCAAGCATCTGGCGAAGCAAATTCATCGCCTGCACGCCTACCTCCTGCCCGGCCATGATGCGTCCCTGAATAGTCGAGGCCATACCGACCAGTGTTCGATGCGATTCATTCAGCCACGGCAGCTCTTTGGCGAAAAGCTTCCAGGCCGACTTCGCCTTGATATCGGCGCTATCCTTCAACCAGACGGGAGGAGCGCCAAGCGGGCCGTTTGCGGCTGGGTCTGCGCGGTTTTTGTACCGCCCGGCATTGATTTTGTCGCGACCCTCGACCTTTGCTTTGCCGAGGGGATTTCTCGGCTTTGCCATGGAATGAAATCCTTATGGGGTCATGTTTTGAATTGCAGATGCGTGCGCTGTCGGTCCCCGCTGGTCCTGTGACTGCGGACTTGGGCGCTTTTTGATCCCCCCGTCTATGCCGGGATACCTTCGGGGATATAGTGAACTGGCGTTCCGTCCATAACTGATATGGCGCTCTGAAGGGTTTCTATCGTTTTTGCTTCCTTCAAATACCTGACAGGCAGCTTCACATGCCCGCACCCAGGCAAAACCGGCAGATAAACGATAGTTTCCAAGTCATTGTGGAAGAGAGCCAGTATATCGGCATCACGCCGATCAACCTCACGCTTCCGGCTAGCGTTGCCGCCGCGTCGGTCCACGGATATCCTGCATCTCCATTCAGCGCGTTGGCGCCTAATGATAGATGATGATTTAACCTGAATTCGATACGTCTTGTGGCCTGCTATCATAAGGACGTCGAACCCAGACGTATCTGAATGAATAGCGTGGTATCCATTCTTGGTGATATCAGCGCAAACCAGAAACTCTGCATACCTACCAAGCCTCGAATAATCAGGGCGGTTATCGTTGTCCGCTAATGGGGCGGAGATGCAATTTCCAAATAGATCCAAGGTCTCGACTCCTTGCCGACCTCATATGAAAGAGGCGGGGAGCCGAAGCTCACCCGCCTGAACCATGCAAGAGGTCGAGAATTGCATGGTTATGCTATCGGCCACCCGTCCGGTCCGAACCGAATGACATCTTGGCCGAGCTCTTCACGCTGTTTGATGCGGTCATGGCAGGGAGCGCAGAGGCTTTGAAGGTTATCGGGATCAAAGAACAGCGTTTCGTCGCCCCTATGTGGCCGGACGTGGTCACATACCGTGGCAGGCGTGACATCCTCTTGCTGCAGGCAGTAGACGCACAATGGATGCGCGGTCAGTTGCCGCTCACGTAAGCGTTGCCAGCGGGATGTCTTGTAGAGCTTGCGGTAAGCACTGGCTTCTGTGCTGCGACGGTCAGGACGCGAGCGTGTCAACGACTTTAGCTGCATTGCTTCCAATGCGCCGAGCCTTGGTCAGGGCGTATGGTTCATCGCGGTCATTGACCAACTGGAGTGCTCCCCATTTCACCGGACAGGTCGGCTAGTTTGATTTAGCCCTGATGAACTGCCGAGGGGAAGCCATCTTGAGCGCGGAATGTGGATGGATTTCATTATAGTCCTCGATCCATC